>DATNKB010000564.1:0-2085 GCA_035603595.1 Candidatus Dormiibacterota bacterium | reverse complement strand
TCCGACGAGCACGTCCGCCCCGGGTTTTTCCGCGCGTACCAGGTACCGGGCAATCGCGCACGCCACTGTGCGCACATTCGCAAAGGTGAAATCGTCGGCGATTACGCCTCGCCAGCCATCCGTACCAAATTTAATGGTGCTCACAGTTCACCAGTATATGCGAACGAAGGCCAATGCAAACCGGAACCTGTTCGCTTCCTGCAGCCCAAGTGGCCGAGGCTTCAGCCTGATTGCATAACAATGTCGGCTCCTTGACCCGAGTAGACTGTGGTTTATCGACGACCGCAGGCTCGGGAGAAAGGAGCCGAACATGATGATTATAGGGGTAGATTACCACCCGAGCTTTCAGGCGATTGCGTTTTTAATGGAAGAGACTGGTGAGTGTGGTGAACAGGAACTGAACCACAGTGATGGACAAGCAGAGAAATTCTATCGAGACCTGAAACAGCGAGGAATCAGCGTGCGGGTAGGAATGGAGGCTACCGGATATTCGCGCTGGTTCGAGCGGCTACTGGCGGAATTAGGTTTCGAGCTGTGGATCGGTGATCCCGCGGAGATCAAGGCCAAGCGCGTGAGGAAGCAGAAGTTCGACCGCGAGGACGCCCGACTGCTGCTGCGCCTGATGCGGGAAAACAACTTTCCGCAAATCTGGGTACCGAGCCCGGAGAATCGAGATTTGCGACAACTGTTGTGGCACCGGCATCGCTTGGTGCAGATGCGCACGCGGATCATGAATCAGTTGCACGCGTTGGCCATGAACGAGGGCTATCGCTGGAAGAAAAAACTGTTCAGCGAACAAGGACGAGCACAGTTAGAGAAGCTCGCGCTGGCTCCTTGGGCCAGTCGACGCCGACGAGAGTTGTTGGAGTTGCTGGACCGTATGAATCCGACGATCGAAGAGCTGACGGCCGCCGTCGAGCGGGAAGCCAGAAAGCGACCCGAGGTTCTGCGACTGATGACCCATCCCGGTGTGGGTCCGCTTACGGCACTCGCCTATGTGTTGATCATCGGAACTCCGACTCGGTTTGCTCGTGGCAAGCAGATCGGCACCTACGTGGGGATGATTCCGAGTGAGGACTCCAGTGCTGGCAAGCAACGGCTGGGGCACGTCAGCAAGCAAGGCAGTTCCTTGTTGCGCTTCTTGCTGGTGGAGGCGGCCCAAGCAGCAGCGCGTATTCATCCTGACTGGAGACGTCGGTACATTCACCTAGCGATGCGTCGGCACAAGAGCATTGCCAAGGTAGCGATGGGACGCAGGCTGGCGATCCGGTTGTACTGGATGTGGCGGAACGGTTGTGAGTATTCGCAGTCGTTAGAGTTCGGTTCGTACGCGGGACAGCTCGTAAATCCACATGGCGCGAAGTAGAACGCCGTGAGCCTGATTGGGCATCCCGCTCCCTGCCAAGGGAGTTTGAACGAGTAATCATGGTCGAAGTACGGATCGAAGAGATGTTTAGGTCGGACTGAAACCGGCCGAGAGATTACAAACGAGCCGTGGTTGTCGATGCAGGAACAAAGAAAGCGAAAAAGAACGAAAGAGAAAAACTCTTTTAAGTGAAAAGAAAGAAGTGTGCTCAAAAAGGGTTTGACAGGGCCGACATTGTTAGAGATGTGGATTTTAGCCTGCGTGGACTAAACCCCACAGGCTGAAGTCCGTGCTACTGGAAAAACCTCAATAGCCAGACAACCCTGTGAGCTCGGGCGTCGTGATCCCCTTGTGCTGAATGAGGACCGCAAATTTCTCCCCCAATCCTTCCGGATGAATGAGATTTTTCAGGAGGAGACGCGCGCGCAGCTTTTCGATTTCCGTTTGTCCCGGCTCGTACAGATCCGCGAATTCATTCGCACGGCCCAGCGCGACCAGGAATTGCGATTGCGTGACGAGGCCGGTGCGAACGAGACCCGCCCGGCCGCCCCACAAATCCACAGCCGTAAAATTGACATGCGATGTTAAATCCTGTTCGCCGAGCGCATCAAAAAACCTTTCCGAGACGGCGTGATCGCGGTAAGCGAGCAGCGTGCCGCGATGGTGATGCGCGTCGTACAAAGCGCGGGCTTCGTGTCCGTAATCGATGGTCAAGACAA
>DATNKB010000563.1:0-31091 GCA_035603595.1 Candidatus Dormiibacterota bacterium | reverse complement strand
GAAACAAAGGCTGTGCTTCTCGCAAATAATGGCGGCCCTGTCTGGAAAATCGGCAACGAAATCGTCACCGGCATGGCGGTTGATTCCTATCGCTTCCCCGATCTCCCCGAAAATCTCTATAGCCGGCCAACTCTCGTCTGGATGCTCGAAAATCGCGGCTCAGAATCGCAACGCGTCGAGGCCTCCTACCTGACGAGCAATATGAATTGGAGCGCCGATTACGTTCTCACCGTCGGCCGCGATGAAAAAACCGCCGACCTCGATGGTTGGGTCACGCTCGTCAACAACAGCGGCGTCACCTACTCCAACGCAAAGCTTCAGCTCGTAGCCGGTCAACTAAATCGCGTCGAGCCGCCGGTGCCGCCGAGAGCCATGGCGGGCGCAGTGATGATGAAGTCTGACGCGGCGCAGCAATTCGGCCAGGAAGCATTCTCCGAATACCATCTCTATACGCTCGGTCGCCGCACCTCAATCCAGAACAACGAATCGAAGCAGATCAGCCTGCTATCCGGCAGCGGCGTCCCGGTCGAGAAATATCTCCTCGTCGAAGGCCAGCAATACTGGTTCCGCACTTCGCAAGGAATCGGCAATCCAATTTCGCAACCGGTAAAAGTTCTCTATCGCTTCAAGAATGATGAAAAGAGCAGCCTCGGAATGCCGCTCCCTGCCGGAACCGTTCGCGTCTACCAGGCCGATTCGAAAGGCGGCATCCAGTTCGTCGGCGAGGATCGCATCGACCACACGCCCAAAGACGAAACGCTCAAAATTCATGTCGGCAATGCCTTCGACGTGGTGTGCGAGCGCAAAGAGACCGACTACAGGAAAATCGCCTCCAACGTCATCGAGCTCGAATACCAGATCACGCTGCGCAACCACAAAGACGGCGCCGTCACCGTCGAAGTCCGCGAACCAATCGGCGGCGATTGGGAAGTGCTGAACTCGAATTTAAAATGGACGAAGCTCGACGCCACCACGCTCGGATTTTCGATTCCAGTCGAGAAGGACGGAACTGCAACGCTCGATTATCGCGTGCGAGTGAAATGGTAAGCAGCAGGAGAGGCGTTCAGCTGAAAGGCGTTCAGCGCTTGCAACACGGTTCTTTCTGATCCACTAGCACCAGCTCGCGCGCAAAGATCCGGTTCGATGGGAATTGCGCGGAGAGCTCGCTTAGAAGCAACCGGGCTTTCTCGGGCTCGTGCTCGCGCTCGTAAGCAAGCGCCAGCATGATTTTTGCAAACGGGCTCAGATAACGCCCGTGTTCGGCAGCGGTCGACATCAATTCCATTCCTTTTACTTTGTCGCCGTGAACCCCGCCGAACCACAAAAAGGCGCGCTTGTAGCTCGGCAACGATCCGATTACATAATTGGCCATGCCCAGCGCCACGTATGCATCCTGTGAAGAGGGATCAATCGAAAGCACCGCATTCGCTTCCGCCTCACCCTGTTTCATGAAACTCAGTGCAGCCATCTGCTTCTTCTGCATGAACGCATCGTAGTTCGATTCCATCCCGTCAGCGATCGTTAGAACGAGCAAACCTTGGACGTCGTGCGAGTTCGCCTTCACGCGCTTCTTCGCCATCTCGCGCGACTCATGCACGGCCGCTTCAAAGGGTTCATTACGATTCTGCGATGGACTTCCTTCCGCGCCGCCAAGGAACCGTTGGTCATTTAGAAAGAACTCTGACGACAGAATGCCTTTCGTATCAAACTGCTGATACAGGTAACTTGCAGCTTCGGCGGCTTTCCCCATGGGATCGTCCGGGCGAATTGTTTGATACTGCTTAAAATCCACGCGCGCCCCATCGAAATCGAGTTCGTAGAGTTTTTTGAATCCCGTATCGAGGAGATGCGAGGACGTATCCGCTTCAAGTACCGGCTCGTGCTTGGCTGTCGGACCCTGTTGAGCTCTAGCTTGAGCCGCCGGCCACAGGCCCACCGCGAGACACATGGCCACACATTGATTGACCCGCAATTTCGATCGGAAGTTCAAAGTTCTCCGAAGCCGCGCGGCAGGGACTCCTGCCGGACCGGCGTTACGCGCTAGTATATTGGAATATCTCCATCCTCGGCAGGTTGTATCCATATCTTGTTTCCGAATCTATCATCGACTAAAGATTCTTCAGAAAAAATTCCGTAATCCGCTCAAAAAGCTGAATGCGCGCCGCTGCGTCTCCGATCGGATGCCCGCGCCCGGGGAAAATCATAAGCGCCGCAGGATAGCGGTTGTTGTCGATCATCTGGTTCAGCACTTCCGTCGTGTTGGCAAAATGCACGTTGTCGTCGCCGGTGCCGTGCGCAAGCATCAATTGCCCCTTCAGCTTTGCCGAGTCGTAGCCCGGTGACGCCTGCTTGTAGCCTTCCTCGTTATCCTGTGGCCTGCCCATGTAGCGTTCGGTGTAAATCGTGTCGTACAGGCGCCAATCGCTTACAGGCGCCACCGCCACGCCGGTTTTGAACACGTCGGCCGCATTGAACATCGCATCCAGCGTCATGAAACCGCCGTAACTCCAGCCCCAGATTCCAATTCTCGAGCCGTCCACATACGGCAGCGACTTCAGGTAATTCACGCCCGTCACCTGGTCTTCCAGTTCCACTTTGCCGAGGTGGTGGTACACCGGAGTCTCAAACGCATGCCCGCGATTGTACGAGCCGCGATTATCGAGCGCGAAAATAACAAATCCCTTTTGCGCCATCAAATCCAGCCACAGCCCCTCCACGTCGCCCCACAGGTTGCGCACCGTCTGCGCTTGCGGCCCACCGTACACGTAGATGAGAGCCGGATACTTGTGCGCCGGATCAAAATTTGCCGGCTTCATCATCATCGCGTAGAGTTTCGTGCTGTCGTTCGCCGCCACATTCAGGAACTCGACCGGCGAAAAATGGTATTCAGCAAGCTCCGCAACATTATTTTCTTCGATCGCGACAATACGTTTGCCATCAATCCGGACCAGATCCTGACGCGGCGGCGTCATCACCGTCGAAAATACGTCAACAAACGCGGAGCTGTCCGCCGCAAACATCGGCTGATGCGTGCCTGCCTCGCGCGTAATCCGCTCCACGCTCTTATCTCGAAGCGAAACTCGGTACACCTGCGTCTCGACCACATCATCTTTATTGGAAATGAAGAAGACACAGTTGTGCGACTCATCCACCTGCGGATGGCTCGCCGTTCCAGGCCCAAAGGCGCCGGTGCCGTTGATGCCCCATTCGCCGCTCGTCAACTGTTCCAATTGCTTACCGGCCAGATCATAAATGTAATAGTGGCGAAATCCAGTGCGCTCGCTCGACCACAAAAACCGTTTGCCGTCAGAGAAAAAATAAAGATCGTCGCTGAGGTTGACCCAATACTTATCGGACTCAGTCAGAATCGTTCGCGACGTACCCGAAGCCGCATCCACAAACAGCAAATCGAGCCTGTCTTGCGCGCGATTCACTCGCTGAATCGCAATCCGCCGCCCATCGGGCAGCCAGTTCACGCGCGCCAGGTACACATCCGTGTTCGAGCCCGTATCCATCCATTTCGTTTCGCCGCCCGTCACCGGCACCACGCCCACACGCACGATCGGATTCGCTTCACCCGCCTGCGGGAACCGTGTGTACTGCATCGCGCCCGTCACCGAGCTCATGTCCATGATCGGATAGCGCGTCACAGGCCGCTCATCCATCTCGTAATAAGCGATCTTCGTCGAATCGGGCGACCACCAGTACGCAGTCGAAGCGCTCAGCTCCTCCGGATACACCCAGTCGAGCTTGCCCTTCAGAATTTCTTCGCTTCCGCCGGTGGTCAGCGCTTTCGTCTCGCCGCTTGCGATATTTGCTACCCACAGATTCGAATCGCGCACGAAGCTGATCCATTTTCCATCCGGCGAAAATTTTGGATCCTCCACATCCTTCTCGCCGCTCACAATCGTCTTCGGCTTCATCGTTCCCAGGTCGAGCAGCACCAGGCGGCTGCTACCCGCGAACAGAATCGCCTTGCCTTCGGGCGCCCACATATAGCTTTCTGCGCTTACCCGTCCCAGCCCGGTCGATTGAATCGTCTGCTGCTTTTCAGGCTGCGTCACGGCTTTCAGCGTGTCCGTGCCAACGAGCATCTTGCGTTCACCGGTCGCGCCATCCATCGTCCAAATTTCCGCCGGCGCATCCGGCCCCGACCCCTTGCGCACAATGTACGAGATCCGCTTGCTGTCCGGCGTCCATTCGATTCCATCCGTGAGGTGCCCGCCCAAACTCGGCGCGCTGTAGATCCGCTGTACGGTAAGTTCTTTCGCTGGCGACGCAGATGACTGCGCCCGCGCCGAGGATGCAGCGATACATCCACTGCCAAGCGCAAGGAAAAACGTGCAGAAAACTCTTAGGCACGAGAGCCGTGTCATTCCATCTCCTGAAGAAAGCGCAAAAGTTTACCATCCCAGGAGCCGGAAACCAGCGGGCTTGAGTAAATGTCTAATCGAAAGGGGCGAAGCTAGGGCGTCACTGGGGTACGGGGGAGATGCCGCGCCGTGCTGACTTGCAGAACCTCCGGCCTGTCAGCCAGCTGTGGAGGCCACGAATTCAGTCTTGGGGTCGCCTTCGCGTTCCCAGGCGGCCACGAGCAGCACTTTGCATCGGAAAGGATAACGGAGCACGTAGTAGACATTGGCCGCGCCATCGATTTCAAAGAAACCAGGGCGGCGGATGTCTGCCCGGTCCAGCCCGGCGTTGAGCAGAATACGCAGCTCGGCAAGCTGTTCCGGCTTGTGTTGCCGTAGCTCTTCAATCACTTGCGGTCGGTTTATCTGTTCATTTTCCTTGGTTGATTCTGTCAACGGATGGGACCAGCGGGAACTCTTTCCTGTTCGATCGCCTCAGCAGCAATGAGCTTCCGATCCAAGTGTGGGTCTGTGCGCGACCTGCCTGAACGCCACAAACAGCGCTCCCCTGGAGGGACACCGCACGCAGGACAAGCAACCGAGGTTAGCTGGCCTAGAGTTAGGTCTCTCATTCTCATTCCGCAATGATACAGCTAGAGCCCACTTGAAAACCGTTCAATCGGAAACACTTTCAGGATTGCTACTGGACCAATCACACCCAATCGAACTATGGGCGAAAACTCTTGATGTTCTTCTGCCGCGCGATATCCAAGTCGTCGACTTCCTTTATCTGGCGGGCGATTTCCTTTTGTGGTGCCTGTTCCTTCGCGAGTTTCGCGGATTCGACGATTGCCGCCTCCGCCTGGGCGTTCACCCGCTTAGAGAATACGGCGAGGCCGAAGGATTCCAGACCGCTCGAATGGAAAAAAGTCACTGAGTTTTCCCCGTCATCCCATTGAGCGATCACTTTCTCCGGTGATGAGTACACATCGTGATTTGGAAAGTCGATCTCCGGATAAAGCCTCACGCCGTTGCCGTATCGCGCGGAGATTGCCTTCACCATATCCTCTTCAGTCAAGCCTTCAACTGCTTTCTCATCGTAAACCACTACAATGCGGTACAGCGCGCCATTGTAGAAGTCTAATGTGATGTGCGAGATGGGTTCCATTCCGCCCGAGTTGTCGGAAGTGTCTGCCTGCCAATAGGTCATTTGCTGGATAAGCGCAGGACTCTGGGAAATTAGAGTTGCCAGGCTCTCGTCCTTGCCGACCTGTTTCGAAATTGCGGCTAGGCTTGTCCCGAGGGCAAATTTCCGATATCTGGAAAGGTCCTGGCCAGAAATCACGGGCGTTGCAAGCAGAACCAGACTGAGAGAAATTACGGAGTTGCGGATCATATTCATGAGCGTCTCCTTCATGCGACTACCTCGCTAGAGCTTGAGAAACTAAATGATTCGTATTTCCAACTATTTCTTCGCCGATTGCTTTCCTGACTCGTTTCTCGGTGAATTCTTGTCTAGTACCGCAATCAGATGACGGCCGGATTCCGGAACTCCCACTTTTCCACCGATCACGATCTCTCGCGCTGTGAGTTTGCGGCCATAGACGTCCTGCGTAGCATCGTCGTCTGGTCGAAGCGTGGAACCCTCCAGCGAAATGCCGGCAAACAAACCGCGTGTGCGCGAATAGCTCAGGATTTCCGAGCGCATATAGGCATCCGTATCCGCGGAAGCGTCGCGCCCTACGGGGCCTGCTGCCACCGAGGCATCGCCGCCCAATTTCACTTTGCTGCTGAGAATCGAATCCGCACCTCTCTCGTTCATTACGAGCAGCACGAGGTCGGTGGCCTGTCCGCCGATCTGGAATCCAACGCTGCCCCCTTCCAGCGCAAACATCGCTGGAGCGCCCCAACGTCCCCTGAAATGTTCGCCGGTGCGGCACACCATAGCGCCGCGGCCATAGCTTGCTCCCACTACGAACGCTGCCTTCAATACGGACGGAAATACAATTACGCACTCAGCCTTTTCCATCACCTCTTGAGGGATATTGTCGGGAACATTCATAATCTCTTGCATCACGACGCCACAATTTTCCAGCCGCTCCTGTTCCTTGTTTGCAGCGTAGAGTGCTGCCGCTAGAAGCATGAAACACACCATCAAAGTAATTTTACGAATCATCGCTGACCTCCATGATCAGAATTCGTCCCAAGCGTTCCCCCAAACCGAAAACTTCCGTTACGCTGCCCGCTTCCCGCCGGCCACCAGTAGAACGATCCCTCCCACCAGCGCCAGACCGCCCAGTATCGGGGGAATGGGAACAGTCTCCTGCGTGTCTTTGGTTGCGTGGATTGGTCCCACATCGAGAACCTTTTCCCGGTGCGTGTAAGTGAATCCTTGATACGCGAGCGCCAGCACGCCTAGTATCACTAACAGAATTCCAGCAATCGAAATTGGTTTCATGATTGTGACTCCGCGAGTTCGCAGCGATACTTGTGTCGCACGTCAGCTCGGTTTCCTGAGTTCGTTTACGAGCTTCCGAGCTTCTCGCATTCTTTCCTTGTAGTACGTCGAACTAATCACGACCTTCTTGTCTCCCACCTGCACGCGTTCTTTGATTCCTTCTTTCGACAAAAACAAAGCCAGCGCGATGTACGTCTTGATTTCCTTTTCGAGAAACTGAACTGCCAGTCTTTTGGACTCATCCATTTTTCACCTCAAGATGACCGCCTATAAAAATGCGTGAAAGTCGAAGGGAAACCCGACCACCGGCCGGGCACCTTTTGTTCCAGACACTCTTGCTGCGCGATGACGGAGATACCTGGTATTCAAGCATCCGCATCGACGACTCAAGCGCCTAGATGCGACCCAGGATCACGAGGACCAGGACGATCACCAGCACCAGTCCGATTCCTCCCGATGGGGCGTAGCCCCATTCCCGGCTGTGAGACCACCTGGGAAGCACACCGAGAATTGCCATCACCAAAATCACGATCAAAATTGTTCCCAGCATTGTCGGCTCCTTTTCCCGGCCCTTACACCGGACCGCTAAGATTCGGTTTCTTCGTTATTCCGCTAATTTGCGTACACGGAGATCGCGATTCGATCTTGGGGATACCGGCGGTTGTACAGGTAATACCCGTCGTTCGCGTAGGTGATGTAGACATCGTCGTTGTCGTACCAATTCGCCGACCAGTATTCCGGCCACGGATCCACGGCACTGAACCAGAAACCGCCATACTGAAATCGCGGGTCTCCACCAACAATCACCACGGGGTAGGTGTAAATGCGAAACGCGTGTTCAGGACCGAAATAGCCGCGATAACGATCTTCGGGAATTCGGTAGCCGTTGTAACCGCCACGTTCCTGCCAGTCGCGGTGCTCCGACTTCCAGTTATGCGCTCGATGGTCCGTCCACGCTGCACGTTGTTCGCCTTCCTGCCTGTGCTGTTCTTGCTCTGATTGACGGGCGGCGTGCTGTTCGTTCTGGCCCTGCTGTTTCTGTTGTTGTTCTTGCTGACCCTTCACTTGCTGCTCGTGCCGCTGCTCCTGCTTTGAGGAGTTGGCCTGCTCTTGGTGTTTCTGTTGTTGCTCCTGTTGGCCCTTCGCCTGCTTCTGCTCTTCCTGTCTCGAAGACTTGGTCTGTTCCTGCTGTTTCTGTTGTTGTTCCTGCTGACCCCTCGCCTGCTTCTGCTCTTCCTGTTTCGAGGACTTGGCCTGTTCTTGCTGTTTCTGTTGTTGCTCTTGCTGACCCTTTGCCTGCTGCTCGTGCTGCTGCTCCTGCCTTGAGGACTTAGCCTGTTCCTGCTGCTTCTGTTGTTGTTCCTGTTGACCCCTCGCCTGCTGCTGCTCTTCCTGCCTCGAAGACTTGGCCTGTTCCTGCTGCTTCTGTTGTTGTTCCTGCTGACCCTTCGCCTGCTTCTGCTCTTCCTGCCTCGAAGACTTGGCCTGTTCCTGTTGCTTCTGTTGTTGCTCCTGTTGACCCTTCGCCTGCTGGTGTTCCTGCTTTGCAGGCTTGGCTTGTTCCTGCTGCTTTGCAGGCTTGGCCTCTTGCTCGTGATGCTCTTCCTGTGCGAACGCAGGAAGAGTCGCACCGAGAAATAAGAACAGTACTGTCGTGCTGATGACTCCTAGTGCCTTCATGAGTGTTGCCTCCATTGCTGCGAATCGTGCTCCGGACGTTTCTTCATCCGGCCCGGCCTGTCGTTTACGTTCAACGACACACTGCTCGTCCCTGCTATTTCGATCTGCTCAAGCTCCAATCCGAATGCGAGATAGCGAATGAAACAATCCGAAAATGTTCAGAAGCCACAGGACTGTTGCAATCACCACCACCCCGTTGAAAATTGACTTAATCGTTCCCTGCATGGGTATAAAGCGATCGACCAGCCAAAGCAAAACACCTATTGCGATCAAAACCATCAATATCTGAAGTAACGGCATTTCCGACTCCTTCGTTCGCAGGTAGACACTCCGGCCCGTCCAAAGCCTTCACCCTAATTTCGGTCTGAAAGCCACGAACTGCTAATGGCGGGCACAGCGGGAGGAACCTGCGATTACTCTTGCTCTTAACGGGGAGAAACGCTTGGACCTGCTTTCGCCCGGTCCGATTGCTTCAACCGCAAACCCATCCTAGAAGATCCCGCAGCGGGTATCTGTTCACTTGTGCACACATTTCCGTTCTCTTGTGAATTGATTGTTGCGTGCTACCATGCCAGTTAAGAAACCGTGGTTCCAAAGCGTCCAAAGCGCGCAAAAGCGGCCTCCAAAGGGCTGTTCAATACGCAGGATTTTCTCGAGTCGGCGGGTGTAGCCCGGAAGGTCGCTGAATTCAAGAAAAAAGAAACGATCTTTTCGCAGGGCGATCCGTGCAGAAGTGTCTTCTACATTCAGAAAGGTGGAGTAAGGCTCTCCGTAGTCAATGAATCCGGCAAAGAGGCGGTGGTGGCCGTCTTGGGCCCGGGCGATTTCGTTGGCGAAGGATGCCTCGCCGGTCAGCCGATTCGGATCGGTACGGCGACCGCCATTGCGCCAACCATCGCGCTCGTGATCGAGAAATCCGAGATGGTTCGCGTCCTCCATTCGGAACATGAGTTCTCCGACCGCTTCATCAGCTTCATGCTGGCGAGAAACATCCGAATCGAGGAAGACCTCGTCGATCAACTCTTCAATTCCAGCGAGAAACGCCTGGCGCGAACGCTATTGCTTCTCGCGCGCTATGGAAAAGAAGACAAACTTCAACGAGTTCTTCCCAAAGTCTCGCAAGAGATGCTCGCGGAAATGGTCGGCACCACGCGCTCCCGTGTAAATTTCTTCATGAATAAATTCCGGAAGCTGGGTTTCATCAAGTACAACGGCGGCCTGCAAATCGACAATTCGCTTCTCAGCGTCGTCCTGCACGAATAATGCAATCATTCAAACGACTGGAGGTCTGGAGGCACGAATTCCGCACCCAACTCTCGATCAGGGCAAGAACTTGAGGCGGCGTTCAGGGAAATTCGTTGAAACCTCTAAAGACCTGCTACAAGACGCTCTCGACCAAGGCGCCGACGCATTCAAACAAGCCAAGAAAGGCCGGGGCGTAGAGAGGAATCTCAGCACAGCCTTCAGTTAACCTGTAGCTGGGGTGGAGTGACCAGTTCTCCTTGAGACCGTTTGGATTCAAGAGTTTCTCTCCGGAGCAAGGTCAAGCCCATCAACGCATTTTCGATGGCCTGCTCTTCTGAGCGTCTTTTGGAGCTGCTCTGAATTTCCTTTAATCGCAAAAAGATCGCCCTTTCAGCGAAATCAACGCGCCCGACAAGTTTTTCGTGGTCGGTTTCCATTAGAGCTTCCATGTAAGGTCCCTGCCATTCCGGGAATTCTAGGTCGCTCATTGTCAATCCTCCACTGCCTGCCTTGCTCTGCTTTCACCGTTGATGCGCGCATTGTAGAGAGAGCGGTGGCATACATCTGTTCACTTTTGCACACCTCTCCAAATCCACCGGCAACCCAGGCTAAGTCTCGTCTAACGTCTATTACTGTTACTGTCTAAGACCCGCCGCTTGTGTCGGAACAGCGGTCGTCTTCTGAGCGCTTGCCTCCAGGCTGTGCGCTCTCGCTTTCATCGCGTACAACGCAGCGTCTGCCGCGCCCAAGAGCGAATCTACTTTTTCGCCATCCTTGGGATAGGTCGCGACGCCGATACTGACCGATAGCCTCGGTTCCCCTCCGTCATTGCCAAGAGTGTCGCGAATCCGCTGGGCGACTAAATTGGCTTGCGTTTGCCCTGACTCGGGCAGCACCAGTGCAAATTCATCTCCGCCGAAACGCGCCGGGGTGTCAATCTTCCGGCTACAGATGCACAAAGCATCGGCGAGTCGGCAAAGCGCTTGACTCCCCACCAAGTGACCGAAACGATCGTTGATCTGCTTCAACCCGTCCAGGTCGAGAAATAGCAAAGCGAATTCGCGAGCCGTACGTTCTGTGCGATTAATCTCAAGGTCAACCGTCTCCACTAGACTGCGGTAGTTGGCAAGTCCAGTCAGAGAATCGGTGGCTGCTTGTTGACGCAAATGATCCTCAAGCTTGCGCTGTTGAGTGACGTCCTCGACGATTATCTCGTAACTGTTCTTCTCGCCCTGATTGCCGACCTTACGCCCGCTGATACGACCCTTGAACGTAGTGCCATTCTTTCGCTTCCATTCGATTTCCAGTGGGTCGGCGCTGTCCCGTTCGACGGAGTAGCCTAGTAACTCTGCTCGTTTGGAGCGATCACAAAGGATGTCCGAGGCGAGGTCCACTGCTAGGAGCTCGTCAGAGGATGAATAACCAAGCATGGTGACCAACGCCTGATTGACATCCAAGAACTTGCCTTCGCTGTCGCAACGACAAATGCCATAGGCCAGATTTCCTGCAAGAGCGCGATAACGCGCCTCTGAATGGCGCAGCCTCTTTTCCGTTTGATCGCGCTCTTCGCGCAGATGGCTATCATTGAGGGCTCGACGAACGGCTACGGGAAGGTGAGTAAGATGATCCATTCCAACGCAATCGGCAGCGCCTTCTGTGATAAGTTCCGCCACGGTTTCCGGTTGCATTGTGTCGCTCAGGAAGATGCAGGGAATCTGCCTATCCCTCAGATGCAGCGCTTCCAGCGCCTGCGGTCCTTGCCGGTGCGAGGAGTGGTAGTCGGCCAGTATCACGTCATAGTGGTTTGAATTTAGTTGTCCGGCAATCTGCTCTGGAGTTAGAACTACTTCTGCGTTGACGTTGAAATGTGCCCTGTTGAGCTCTTGCACGCAAAGCTCTACATTCGCGGCATTGCTATGAATAAAAAGAATACGCAAGGGGAGCCTTCTGCTGGCGGGTCCGTTCAAGACCAGGGGCGGGTCGGCTTGCTTGACGCGATGTCGCCTTGCTGAAGCCATTGAGAATCCATCAGATTCACGGGGGCAGCCCTGTGCGGACTGAACCTCGGAACTGATTCGAAGGGAGTCGATGACAACCATATCGGAATGGCTCCAAGCTTTCTGTTCAAAATTGCACACTTTTCATCTAGGTGTTGTTTTGACCCGGTCGCCAGTCGATCTTGCTCGATCCCAACCGTCAAAAATCCTTATCACGAAACAGGAACAAACTTTCCTGGATATGTCGTGAGCAGGCCGAGACACGCACATAGGGCACTCCCAGGAAACGCTTCGAGGCCACTCGCGTGATTTGCAAAGAATTGAATTTGTCCGGCGTAAGCCTCGCCAACATGCGCTTGACAGCCCTCCGAACGGTCTTGGGTCCCTCGAAGCCGAAGACACTCGATTTGATTTCACTCGCCATACAAAAGAACCTCCACCCCGCATCGTGGATTATGCGATTCAATTCGTACCCATCGAGATCCTTAACTAATCGCCAACCGGTGGCACAGGGCTCGCTGTCGAATCGCAGCGCGTCAGGCAACAGCGTCTCATCCTTGAAAAGAATGCTTCCCGTATTGATCGTCTCTGCCATTCCGGATTCTCCTCACGTCCACCGTAATCTATTGTTTCGTCCAAGCGAGCGTCTTGGGCCATCGGAAAGGGATGCGCTGCGGCAAGGCTAAATTCGCGGCCGATATTCGTGTTCTTGATGGCCAGCGCTTCCTCGAGGTCTTGCCCTTGCCGTTGACCTTGACCAATTCGGTGTCAAGGGAAGAACTAACAGTTGGCGAGCCGTATCCGAACGTCTTGCACTCGGTTTCCTCGATCACTTATGCCTCGGAAATAATGTTTATCTGGAGTTCCATCACATCGCCTCGGGCGGCCACGTCGCAGACTAAAGTGACCCGCCAGCTGGCCGCATGGCGAAATCTCGATTCTGTTTGATGAAGACCAAAGCCAGAACCACCATGGTGGCACCCGCACAAACCACAAAATGCAAAAGTATTTGGTAATTTGCAGAGGGATGCCACGCCACGGCCGAGAGCAATGCCGTTATCGGTACCGTCTGGATGATTTCCCTACTCATCGGCAACTTCATTTGTTGCACCTTTAACTTCGCGCCGCGCTAATTGAATTGGCCCGGGTGTGCAGCCTTCGCTTTTGCAGGGGTGATGTTAGCCTCGGTGCCTAGCTCTTGTTCTGCTCTGATCCAGTCTTCGACATCCTTACCTGGCTCGCAGCCTCGTTGGGTGTACAGCTCGTAAGCCCGGTGCGCAATATCTTCTCTGGAAATTTCTTTGCGTTCGATCATGGCAACCTCCTTGGTTCTGCGCACGAGGGGCAACGCGTGCCCCTCGCACGTAACTGTGATTTACTTGCCGTTTGCTGAGACGCTGATCTTGATCTGCTTCGGTTTTGATTCCTCACGCTTAGCCATATGCAGAGTCAATACCCCATTGCGATAGTCGGCTCGAATGTTCTCGGAACTGACCGTATTCGGGAGAGAAAAGCTCCGCACGAACGAACCATAAGCGCGTTCGATCCGGAGGTAGTTGTCTTCTTTAACGTCCTTCTCGAACTTCCGCTCTCCACGGATCGTTAGCGTATTGTTTGTAATGCGGACATCAATGTCCTTGTCTTGAAAATCAGGCAGCTCGGCCTTTACGACCAATTCATTCTCGGTTTCGTAGATGTCTACGGGTGGCGCCCACGTTGCTAGGTCGGCATAACCCGAGCGCTCGCGAGTAAAGTTGTCTTCAAACAGACGATTGACTTCGTCCTGCAGCGTTAAACCACGGGACTGGTCCCTGCGGGTAATCGTATTCATGAATCTCCTTAAATGTTTTGCTGGTTGTCTGGCGAGGGGTAAATCAGGTAACTTCCGCTGTGTTCAGGTGAACTGAAGAATCCCAGGTCAGCAATCACATTGGGCGCATGCCACACTATTGTCAACAGAATTACGACCCTGCGCTATAAATAACCTATCCTTGAGACACCCGCGCTTCGCAAGCCGAGTACGCCACAGGCTTTAAAGCTGTCGCCCGAAGTGGAACAATGCGCCCCACGAATCGAAATTCGCTCCTCAGTATTTTGATCTCACAGTTTCTCTGCACGCTTCAAGCAACTCAATTGAAGCGGCAAGGTCCCCCTAGGGAGCCGTGCAACTGTCCAAAAGTGAACAGTTTTAATTAGGCGGCCCACCTAACCTCTCCTCTAGATGGCGAGGTACGGCGACGCTGGGCACCAGGGCTGGGGCCGGCGATCCCGTTTCCTCGCCATTCTGAAGTTTCGTTTCTCGGAAGCATCCGCAGCGAAAAGCAAATCCTGCTCGAGTTTGGACAAAGGAGCTTGCTATGAAGGATTATAAGAGCGGAACGATCCTAGCGTTCGTCGTTGGTATAGGTATCGGAGCGGTTGCTGCGCTTTTACTCGCGCCTAAGGCCGGAGGCGAATTGCGCGACGATATTTCGGGAGCTGTCGGTGATCGCGTTGACCAGCTGCGGGATCAGGGCAAGGACTTGACGCGGCGGTCAAAAAAGTTCGTTGAAACCGCAAACGAACGGCTACAAGGCGCTCTTGACCAAGGCGCCGATGCATTCAAACAAGCCAAGAAAGCCGGGGCCTAGCGAGCAATGTGACACAGCGGTTAGTTAACCTGTAACTGGCTTGTAGCGAGGAATTCTCCTTGCGACGTTTCCAATTCAATGCTTTCTCTCCTCAGAAAGGTCAAAGCCCTCAGCGCATCTTCGATAGCCTGCTCCTCCGCGCGTCTCTGGGAGCTGCTTTGAATTTCCTCTAAGCGCAACAAAATCGTCTTTTCAGCGAATTTGACTCGCCCGACAAGTTTCCTCTGGTCGGTCTCCATCAGAGCTTCGAGGTAAGGTTCTTGCCATTCTGGGAATTCTATGTTGCTCATCGTTAACCCCCCACCGCCCACCGCCGGCTGCTCGTCCTGCTTTCACGGTAAGGCCTGCATTGTAGAAGAAGCCGTTAGCGCGCATCTGTTCACTCTTGCACACACTCTCCAAGACGCGCGGAAAGACTTCGCTCCTTCCCTGACTTTCCAAAAAATTGTTCGGAATGTGTACCGGATTGAACATTCATAGCGAGGTCAGACGGTGCAAGCTGGCTCATCAATAATTCTAAATCCGAGGATGTTGCTCACGGTGTGGAGGCCACAATGTTTGGTTATGGACTGATCGGAACCATAGTTCTTGTTTGTGTGATCGTTTGGGTCCTGCGCAGCTTATAAGAGCGGAATCGTATTCCCACAAGAGTCCGACTGATGCAAGGCAAGTCGCCCATCTGTTCAGCACGATGGAATCCTTCATCCTTCTGTTTTGCACCCACGCGTCGAAGCGAAATAAATAGAGGCGAGGTAAATAAATGATACTCGAAGCGAAACAGCAGTATCGCGGAGTTCTCTGTCTTCGTTGCCGTCAACCAATTCCGCTTTCACCCTTTGCAGCCGGCAAAGAATGTGATTTCAAGCAACTGCAAGCGAGCGGTCGCGATGAGTCTATCGTGCGCTCGTTTACTGTCAGCTCTTTCACGCTGCGCTGCCGAGTGTGTGAAGGCGAAGGCCTCTACACGGCCTTGGATGTGATCGACTGCAACGGAACTCCGAGGATACGGAGTTCGCAGGCACGCGAACCCCTCCTGATCCTGCCGATTTGACGCCGATAGAGGCTATCGGGCCAGCCGGCTAACACCTTGGAGTCGTTCTCAGTATAAAACCCGACACAGATGCCTTACAGCAGGCCGTGACACTCACACAGGGCGGTCTTAGGAAACGTTCCGAGGTCACCGCGTGATCTGCAAAGAATTGAATTTTCCGCTTTCAGACTCGCCAACATTCGCTTGACACCTCTCCGAACGTTCCTTGGTCCTTCTAAGCCGAAGGCACTCGATTTAATTTCACCCGCAATGCAAGCGTCGTTCTGCACGAAAAAGCCTGTGTGAGACTTCGTCTCACACAGGCTCACTTCGCCGGACCGAGTTACGCTGTTTCTTTCCTTCTAGTGGCCCTTCCCGTTACCGTTCCCGCCGCCGTTTCCGTCACCATCATGACCATGTCCATGTCCGAACTGGAACATGTCGAACAGATCGCTGAGGGCTGGGCTATTGAGCGGCACGTAGGGATTATTTGGGTGCGAAACCGGATTCGGGAAATTATCGCGGCTCCGCGCCGTCAGGGGTTGCAAGTTCCAATTGCGCTCGATGAACTTCAAAATCGAGACGTGATCCGCATACGTGTGGTTCACATGCCCGCCCTTGGTAAACGGCGAGACGATAATCAACGGGATGCGCGGACCGTCCCCGAAGAAATCGAGCGGCTGAATGTAACCGGAATCGTAGAAGCCGCCGCCCTCGTCCAGCGTGATGATAAACGCTGTGCTGGCGAATAGCTCTGGGTTTGCATTCAGTGCGTCAATCGTCTTCCTCACCATCGCTTCGAAGAGATCGAACTTCGAAGACGCCGGATGCCCGTCAAGGAGGCCATCCGGTTTGACAAACGACACGGCTGGCAATGTGCTGTTCTCAATGGCCGCGAAGAAATCCGTCGTATCTTTGATATGAGCCGTGCGTTGCGCCGCATTGCCCATGATCGCGTTTGAGTAGGATTCAAAGTTGCAGATGTTGCAGTAAGCTCGCCCAATCTGCACAGCCGGATCCGTGCTCGTGGGATCATTCGTGCGGTTGACGGCGGCATTGAAAGCGCCACCGTAGTAAGCCCACGAGATAGCCTTGTCGTTAAGCGCTTCGCCGATCGTGCGGATGTTGGTCGGCGGCACCGATGTACCCTTCGCAATGCCGGCCGTATCCACGGCGCCAGTCGGCAAAAAGCCTGGGTTGTTATTGTTGACCATGTAGTAGTGCTTGGGTTGGCAGTTCGGATTCGGCGCATAAGGTAATGACTTGAGGTAGTCCCTGATAGGCTTGATGCCCGGCTGTGTAGCGTCGGCGCACTCCGCGAAATTGCCGTTAAAGCCGATGTCCACGGTGTATTGGTTGTCTGAGCCTGGCAGCGGGTCGGGATTGGCGATCACTCCCGCCGGCGGGGCAATCGGGTTGCCATTGACGTCGGTCCAGAAGATGGCGTCGCCCGTGCCGAGCATGAAGTGATTGGCGCCGGTGCCGCCCATGAATGATTGGTGGAAATTGTCGCTGATGGAATATTGGTCAGCGAGGCTCTTGAAAACAGGCACGTCTCCAGCCTGCATGTTGTAGAACGCCATAGAATTTCCGCCGCCATTGTCATCCACTTCGTTGGCTACCGGAAAGCTGAAGGGATCAGGCTCGCTCGTATAGGTGGTGATGACGAAAGGATACAAGTCATTCAAACAGCCCGACGGATTCTGGCGCGTGGCGTTGCTGATATTACAGTCGGATTGTTGCCACATCTCGAAGAGCCGGTGCGTGGTGTCTCCCGTGTAGGAATCGTATGGCAGATTTGCTCCCTCGAGTGGGAACGGTCCGTTCGGCAAATTGCTGAAATTCGTTATGCGCGAATCGAAGTCAGGAAGTTCGGCAGTCTGTGCGGCCCCAGATGAGCCGGTAGTCAACAAGCCGAGATCCTTCGTCTCCAAAGATGGCTCGATCGCTGCCAGCAGCGCAGTGGGAGTTCCGGCGGGAAACGGAGGCGGCTCGCCTGTCGCGGGGCTAGGAGAAAAATTCAGGGTCGGCTCGGGCAACGTGCTGTAGGGCGCTTTCTCGTTGCTGTCGAGGCTGATGAAATACTTCGTCTTGAACGGTCGAATGGCCTGAAATTGCGCCGCTTTGCTGAAATTCTTTCCGGGCGCGCCTTTGGCGTCGATGATCCCTTCTGAAAGCAGGTTGTTGATCGAATCCTTGCTCTGTGGAACGTATGTGGCGAACAAATGGTCGAAGGTGCGATTCTCTCCGATGAGTACGATCACGTGCTTGATGGGCGTTTCGGTCTCATGATGATCTTTCTTGTCGTCGTCCTTGCCGGGTGTATGAGCTGAAACCGGACCGGCTGCGAACGGCGTAAGCGTGACAAAGAGCAGGCTCGCAATCGCGCGCTCTCGCCACGTCCTTCGAACGGACACACGTGCCATGTATTTCCTCCAGTGTTTTAGTGATTGGCAGGGCTGTTGCTAACGCTGCGCGAGAGACTGGCTGAAGGTTGTTACATTTCCATTACAGTACGGTAGAAGAATGGTTTTTTTTGATGAGGCCCATCACGAATTTCCAGGTGGTCTCGCTCCGCTCTCGAAGTCTCCGAAATATTGTAGCCAAAGGCAGTTCGCGTTGCACACGTGCAACCTGAAACACCTTCGCGCAGTCAAAGCTTGCTGTACGTAGGTGTATAGGCGATAAAATTGGAATGGTGACCACTACGAGATCTGGTTCGCTCACAAACTCCCCCTGTCGCCGCCGCGGCCAAGTTTTGGAGGCCTGCTGTTCGCTGGCGTTTTTCTGCCTCTGCGTCTCGCTCGGTTTCCTTCCGCCCATCGCGTTCGCTCAGTCTCAGCCACCCGCCGTCCATCAATCGGGCGACGGAAGCGGCGCCGATGCGGTCGCTCTACCGGGCACGATCAGCGGCCAGATCGCGGACAAAAGCGGCGCCGCCATCGTGGGCGCCCATGTGAAACTTTCGCTAGATGGCCAGTCTTCGACGCAAGCAGTCGTCGAAGCCGTCGCAGACGCCGACGGCCAGTTCACTTTCACCAACATTCCTCCCGGCTCGTTTCAGCTCACAATTTCGTCGCCGGGTTTTGCGACCCAAACTATTTCCGGCACCCTGCACGCAGGCGAAGTGGACGTTGTCCCGATGATCCGATTGGAACTCGCTACAGCCGTCACCGAAGTGCACGTGGCAGCTCCCACCGCAGAGGTGGCGGAAGCGCAGATTCAGGAGCAGGAAAAGCAGCGCGTCCTCGGCGTGTTTCCGAATTTCTACGTCAGCTACGATCCCACCGCCGTCGCGCTGCGCCCCAAGCAAAAATTTGAGCTGGCCTGGAAGACGACGATCGATCCGGTCACGTTTGTATTGATTGGTGCGGTTGCCGGCATCCAACAATCACAAAACACATTCGGCGGATACGGCCAGGGCGCGCAGGGCTACGCAAAGCGCTACGGCGCCGGTTACGCGGACTACGTCACCAGCACCTTCATCGGCGGCGCCATTCTGCCATCGCTCCTGAAACAGGATCCGCGCTACTTCTATAAAGGCAGTGGCAGCAAAACTTCCCGCGCTCTCTACGCCATCGCCATGTCTGTCGTCTGCAAGGGCGACAATGGACGCTGGCAGCCGGCCTACGCCGCCATCCTCGGCAGCCTCATCGCCGCCGGCATTTCCAACTCCTACTACCCGTCGCACGATCGCGGCGCAGTGCTCACTTTCGAAAACACAGCCCTCGGCATCGGCACCACCGCCGCCGCCAACCTCTTCCAGGAATTCGTGGTGAAGAAAATCACGCCAAATCTTCCCAAGCGCGACCCGGCAAATTCGAGCCCCACTACGCCCTAGCCGCGGAAACGCGGGTTTGTTCAATTGTCGCGATGGCAGTCGCGATTGCAATCGCGATCGTTCGGCGGCCGGCGCGGCATCGTTGCTAATCTGCCGTGGTCAGCGGGTGCGATCGGTCCAGTGCACGATGGTCGCGTTAGGGCCCACGGCCCAGGCGGCACCGTCGAGGACGGCGATGGCATTGAGGTCGATGTCGCCGGTGCGCGTCCAGTGTGTGCCCTGATCGGTGCTGACGTCCTCGCCGCCCGTGCCGGCGCTGAGAAGCGTATCGCGATTGAGGAATGCGACCGCTGAGCGGAATCCTGTCGGCGGTCGTGTGGCGGGAGTCCAGGTGACGCCGCCGTCGAGCGAGTAGGCAGCGGTTCGTTTTGAGTCCGCGTCATCCTTGAAATCCCCGCCGACCACGACGAGGATGCCTCCCAGGCGAGCGATCGAGAACGCTCCCCAGGATGGATTGCCCTTGATGATGGGCGTGTCAGTGACCGTCCAGGTGCGGCCGAGATCGGGCGAATGAAACACTCGCGCGGCGCCGCCGCCGGTGACGAAATAGATTTCGCGCTTGTCGAAAATAGCGAGGCAGGAATTGCTCGCGGCGAAGGCGCCTTCGCCGGGAAGAGCTGCGGGCATCGAGTCGCGCGGGAGTTCTTTCCAGTTTTGGCCATCAGTGGTGCTGATCAGGACGAATTTCCCGTCGACGGGATCGCTGAGCGCGAAGCATTCCGTTTCGGAGATGCAGGCGAGAGCGTCGAGAAAAAACTGCTTGCCCGAGCCGGAAAATTGTAGCTTCCAGGTTTCGCCGCCGTTGCGCGTCTTGTAGATGCGCGACATGTTTCCCGGGCCGCTCGCCATCACGTAGGCCAGCTTTTCATTGAAGGCCTGGATTCCGCGGAGGTCGAGCGAATGCGCCTGCACGGCGTTGACGAGGCCGCGCGTGTAATGTTGGCCGCCGTCAGTGGATCGAAGCGTGCGGCCATTCGAGCCCGAGGCCCAGATCACAGGCGCGGGGTGCCGCTGCGGATTGCTTGAGTGAATGGCGACGACGGAGCGCAGATTTGAGTCCCATCCGGTGGTCTCGACGGTCCAGGATTGAGCCGCGGCGGGTGAAACAAAAAGAATCGTAAGCAGAAGGGTTCGCACGGGGGCGCATTCTACCAGCAATTCTGAAAGTTCGAGCGCAAAGAGTCTGGTTGGCTTACCCGCGGTTTGCCACCTATTAGAAATTTGCATGTGATTGAAACAGTGTCTGTTGGCGTAAGTTTTAATCGCGGAACCGTGTATTAAAAAGGCAGTGGCCAGTGGCGAGTGACTAGTGGCTAGAAACTTCAGACGGAAGTCGGGTAGCTCGAGCCTAGCCCTTCCCGGATGGTAAGAAAGTACGGAAAATTTGCGATTAGAGATTTCTAGAGGGGTGATTTTTCTACGAGTTAAGTGGAATTCTAATTCCAGATTTGCGATTAGGAGTCGAACTGGTTGCGATGTCACGCGATGCGCCACCTGTTGAGTGGTGCGTCTGGCGAAGGCGCACAGGCAGGAGTGCCTGTGCCACTGGATTCGTCCGGCGACCGCGTGGCGGGTGGCTGCGCACCTCTGCATGAGCAGGGGGAGTTTTTCTCCCCGTCGGGAGCTTCTAGCGGCCGATAGTAACGCTTGCGTCATCATTTAAAAACAGGAAATGGTAGCACGCTTCAAGGCGGGCTGTATAGCCGTATAACTACGAAGGGCGGGATTTTAATCTGTGGGTGGCGTTGCGCTGGCTAGGGCCAGAATTACGCCGGCGAAGAGGAGGGTATCGAAGAAGTAATTGATGCCCTCGACTTTGGCTTCGGTGCTTGGGTTGGCCAGCGCGGAGATCAGGATCGGGCCGTAGATGACTACGACCAGCAGCAGAATCCAGGCGCCGAGATAGGTTGCGGCAAGGCGCGTCTTTTTGGCTAGCAGGATTGCTGCGCCGGAAACGACGAGGATTGCGCCTGTGAGGTAGTTGATGAGCAGGTGCGCGGGAATCCAATCGGGCATCATTTTCTGGAGTGGGAGTCCGGGAACGCCCTGTGGGTGCAGGAGAAATTCGACGCCGTAAAATATGGCGGTGATCCCGACCACCACGCGGCCTATGGTAAGAAACGTGGTTTTGACTTGCCCGCTGGACGTTCCAGTCGTCGACCCGGTCGTCGTCGGAGTCATCGCACCCGCCGCGAGCAGCCAGGCGCCGGCGCCGAATGCCAATTCGCGGATGGCCAGGATCCATCCAAACCTGTCTCCGGGGGTTTGGAGAGCGCCAGGGATGTCCATCATGGCCACAAAACAAAACATCGCGATGCCGAACAGCAGGCCGGACCAGCGCACCAGAGTTTTTGTGGCGATGCTTAAAGACGCGGCCAGCAGCGCAAAGCCGAAGAAATATGCCCAAAACAAAGGCCAAGGCATGTACGAGGGCACCATGGTCGCTAGGGCTTTTGCGGCCGCGAGATGCAGGGCGCCGAAGACGGCCAAGGGAGCGGCGAAACACAGATTGCTCAAGGCTACGACTTTGTCGAGGCCGCGGGATTGCGCGATATCGTCCCTGGCAGCCCACAGCGCGACAAAGAAAATCAGGATGCCGGCGCCGCACATCGAAAGCACGGTGTGAGAGATTTCAAAAAATGTGGCCAGAATGGTTAGTTGCATGTGGACGGCAAGCATAACTCGACGTGCTCCTGGGACACGTTTCCCCGATCAATACAGCTTTCTGACTATACAACGAAGACTAGGTGAGCATATTTTCAGCGCGGGCGCGAAGGATGGGGCACCCAGCAACCAGCCGAAATGAGCTGTTAGTTATGATTAGAGTGGTATTATCTCGGCTTCGATTGGGCGATTTATTCTCGGTCGATCACTGAATTCAGCTTGAAGGGATTTGAACATGAGCGGCCTGATGGTTACCGATATTGAAGTTCCAACACTCTTGGACAAGTTGCGAAAGCGCGAATGGCTCGTCCCGCGTTTTCAAAGAGACTTTGTTTGGTCGGTAGCCGATGTTATTGACCTGGTGATTTCGATTTTCGAGTCTCGCCCGATTGGAATGGCGACACTTTGGGAGCAAGGTCCTAATCGCGAGGTCGAACTCTCTCCAGTAAGTATCCCGGACTATGACACGGTCTTGAAAAAGACTGGCCTTCGAGCGTTTAGTACTGTAGAGAAAGACCCCAACAAGGTTTTCGCGATTCTCGACGGCCGCCAACGCTGCACAGCAGTGGCGATGGCCTTCGGTGGTCTCAAGGCCCTTGACGGCAAATATCGGTTTTCCGGGCGATATTTTCTTGATGTGTCATCGCAAGATCCATCCAAGCGCGTGGTCTACAAAAAGGAAAGTGACGTTCGTAGATTGAATCTTGACAGTGACGCTAATTGTATTTCTTCGGGTCTGTTTCCGCTCGCGAGCAATAATGTCGAGCATGAGGAGATATTTCCGCAGTGGATGCGGTATCTCCAGGCCCTGCATAACCGAGCATATTACGGGGCAGCAGGCCTTCCTCGAGATGTGGAGCTGGAGGCGAGGGACAAGATCCTCAAGAACGCATTTGAGGGGCTCGTCGGAACGAAATTGGCAGTCTATATTGTTCCAGAGTCATATCATCTCGCTTCGATCTGCGAAATTTTCGAGACTCTGAATACGACGGGAACGAAGGTATCAACGGTCGACCTGATACATTCGTGGCTCTATAGCGATACTTCCCGAGATGCCGATGGTCCAATTCTCCTTCGAGATTGGATTTCCGATTTTGGTCAGAAGGATGGGGCTATCGGGTGGGCCTCTCTTGAAGACCGACCAGAACTGATTGCACAAATGGTTACTGCTTGTTTTGTCGCTCTCGATAAGAAGACCGAGCCAAGAAGAATTGGAGGAAACAGCCCAACCAGTATTTCGTCCGTTAAGGCAGGAGATCTTCTCGCAACGCCGACTCTTCATTGGAGAAATGTAATTCACAACGACGACCTTTTGGCAGAGTTTCTTGGCGATTTCCAAAAGGTCGTGGCTGAAGGGTATTTTCCATATTCAGCGTGTCCCTATCCGATAAGTGCTGCAATCTACGTTGCGCTGCGATGGCACGCCCACTTTGATGTGGAAGAGTCAAGACCCTGGGGCCGCGATGATCTCGATAGTTTATATCGAGCTTTTTTCTGGCGGAACGCTTTGACAAATCGATATGATCAGGGCTTTCTCACTCAGCTTGGTGCCGATATCAAGGAGCTGAAATCTCTACTTTCGAAGCGTGGAGAGTTCAAGTCCGCGAAGCATTGGGCGCGGGAGATAGAAGTATCTTTAGAGACTTTCATGGGTGGAGTACTCCCTAATAAAGAACAATTACGAGACTGGTTAACGGACGGGCGTCCTCTGGGAGCGCTACAAAAGGCTCTGACACTTCCGCTAGTTGGGGCTTCCACACGAGACTTGCTAGATCCCACGATAAACCTGTCTTTTCCTAGCTCGGAAGTCGAGATCCATCACATCTATCCGAGGGCATGGTGTAGGAGCAATAAGATTGGAGAGTTAGCCAAGGTTCTTGATAAGGAGAGGGCCGGCCGGGACTGGGCCGATTCAACGGTCAACTTAATGCCCCTAAGCCGTAAGTCAAACAATGCGTGGAAATCAAAAATTCCTGGTCAGGCGCTGAAAGAACACAACGTTACGTTCAAGGAAGCGAAAAAAGTGCTGAAAGCGGCTTTTATCGACGAGGCCATGTTTGAGAAGCTTCTTCAAGGCCCGGAGGGAATTCCCGAGTTTTGGTCCGAACGTGCGGAATTGATGGCGAACGATCTGCTTGAACGTACGCGTGTTGTTTTGTGACGCGGACTGAGTGCGCTGATGTCTAGCGAGGAAGCTTCGAGGAAACTGTTAGAGCTTGGTGCGAAAGTTGCCCGAGCCAGAGTGGAAACTACTGTAACTGACTTATTTCAAGTACTCGGCATGACCGAGAATGTTCCCCTGTTGGAGAAAGCCTGGGGTGTTCAAAGACGGCTGAAAGACCTCGGTCTAAGGTTGGTTCCGGATCTTGATGTGGGAACTCTCGATTCCTCCAGATGCCTGGACTTTATAGCTCGTCCAGTAGTCGGCCAGGAGCATGCGCTGCAGGAAATCTCTAGAGGCGAGAGCGAACGGGTAGAAATGAAGAGTTCTCTACTCTACGACTACCAGAAAGCTAGCCATAATCCTCAAGCATCCATGAACGAACTGAGATCTGATTTGGTTCTGCACGCCTCCCTGAAGACCGTAGCTGCTTTTCTCACCACGAATGGCGGTGTGCTGTATGTCGGGGTTGGTCCTTTGGGGGATGTGATAGGACTCGATGTGGATTTCGCTTGTGTGAACTCAAAGATGCCGAACCAAGACGGTTGGGAGCTGACATTTCGAGACTTCGTGAAGTCCCGGTTCAAAGATGGCGAAACGGTGGCTCAATACATTGACCTAAGTTTCATAGAGATCAGTGGCAAGACGATTGCGCACATCCAAGTTTCGCCGAGAAGCAGGCTGTCGTTCCTAAAAGGAACGGGTGGACAGGAATGGGTTTTGTATAAGAGAGACGGCAATCGAAGTCTTGAAGTCAAAATTGATCAGGTCGAAGAGTTTTTAGAAATTCGAAGGCGCGATCAATAACCCCGATTTGTGAGGACGACTATGAATTGGTTTAACCGAGTGCTTGCTGTCGGCACTGCTCTTTTCTTGACGAGCTTTCCCACACTCGCACAAGAAAAAGACGCGCCCAGGGTGAACGATATGGCGGCGCAGTGGAAGGCGCCGCAGACGGGCTTCGATTACGTGAAGCGGGTTGAGATGGTTCCCATGCGCGACGGAGTGAAGCTCTACACGGTGATCGTGGTGCCGAACGGGGCGAAGAATGCGCCGATGATTTTGACGCGGACGCCGTACAACGCGGCGGGGCGGGCGCAGCGGCCGAAAAATGGGGATTCGCCGTACATGGTTGACGAGCTGCCGCAGGGCGATGAAGTGTTCGTGAAGGCGGGGTACATTCGCGTGTTTCAGGATGTGCGCGGCAAGTATGGGTCGGAGGGAAATTATCTGATGGTGCCGCCGCCGCTCGGTCCGTTGAATTCGACGGGGACGGACGATACGACGGACGGGTACGACACGATTGACTGGCTGGTGAAAAATGTGCCGGAGTCGAATGGCAGGGTGGGGATGCTGGGCTCGTCGTATGAAGGATTCACGGTGGTGATGGCGCTGATTCATCCGCACGCGGCGTTGAAGGTGGCTGCGCCGGAAAGTCCGATGGTGGACGGATGGATGGGGGATGACTGGTTTCACTACGGAGCGTTTCGGCAGAACAATCTCGATTATCTGACGCTGCAGACGGTGAAGCGCGGAGAAGGGAAGGTGATTCCGCGCATGAGCTACGATGATTACACGAATTATCTGGCGATCGGGTCGGCGGGAGATTTCGCGCGATATGGCGGATGCGATCAGCTTCCGTTCTGGAAGTTGATGGAGGGGCATCCGGCGTACGACGCGTTCTGGCAGGGGCAGGCGCTGGACAAAATCATGGCGAAGACCGCGTTGACGGTGCCGGTGATGTGGGAGCAGGGACTTTGGGACCAGGAAGATATGTGGGGCGGGATTCACGCGTGGGCGGCGATGGAGCCGAAGGACACGTCGAACGACAGAAATTTTCTGGTGATGGGGCCGTGGAGGCATAGCGGGGCGAACTACAACGGGTCGTCACTGGGGCCGCTGATGTTTGATGGTGATACGGGGCTGCAGTGGCGTCGCGATGTGCTGCTGCCATTTTTCAACCAGTATTTGGTGGAGGGCGCGCCGAAGGCGGATACGCCGCCCGTGTGGATTTACAACACGGGGGAAAATCATTGGGACAGATTTAAGTCGTGGCCGCTGGCGTGCGCGGAGGGCTGCGCGAATAAATCGAAGCCGCTGTATTTGGCGGCGAATGGTGGGCTTTCGTTTGACGCGCCGGGTGGCGGGACGCAGGGGCCGGCTGTCGCGAAGCATGAATATGACGAGTACGTTTCTGATCCGGCGAATCCGGTGCCGTATCGGACGCGTCCGGTGACGGAGGATGGCGACGGGTGGCGGCATTGGCTGGTGGACGATCAGCGGTTCGTGGACGGGCGCACGGATGTGCTGACGTATGTGAGCGCGCCGCTGACGAAACCGTTGCGCGTGAGCGGAGTGCCGGAGGTGAATCTGTACGCGTCGACGAGCGGGACGGATAGCGACTGGGCGGTGAAATTGATTGACGTGTATCCGGGGACGGTGGAATCGCAGCCGGGAATGGGCGGATATGAGCTCGCGATTTCGCTGGACATTTTTCGCGGGCGATATCGGAAAAGCTTCGAGCATCCGGAGGCGATCGCGGCGGATCAGCCGCTGCTGTATCGCTTTGGGCTGCCGACGGTGAACCATGTGTTTTTGCCCGGGCATCGCGTGATGGTGCAGGTGCAGTCGACGCTGTTTCCGCTGTACGACCGGAACCCGCAGAGTTTTGTGCCGAATATTTTCGATGCGAAGCCGGGGGATTATCAAAAGGCGACGCAGCGGGTGTGGCGCGCGCCGGGCACGGCAAGTTTCATCAACTTGCCGGTGGTGCCGTGAGAGGCGCGGGCAGCGCTTGAAGTGATGAGGACAAGACGCGCGGTAGGGTCATGGTGATTTAGACGAGGAGCGGTGGCGCGTAGAGGTGACTATGACGCACGCGGAGGCTGGATCGTCAGGCGGCGCGCACGGGGGCGCTGATCGAGGCGCGAATTGGCCGACGGCAATTGCTTCGCTCTGCGTGGGCGCGGGATTTTTGGCGCTGTGGTTCTGGCTGCTGCCGGAGTGGCTTGGGTTTCACGGTGAGTACGCGAGTGGAGCGGCGGGTTGGAGGTTGATTTTTGCGATTCCGGCGGTGCTGGGATTCGCGGCGGCGATCAAATGCATGTGGGACTTCGGTTGGGCGGGGCACGGAACGCCGGCGCCGATGGCTGCGCCGCAGAGGCTCGTGGTGGTGGGGTTTTATCGCTACGTGCGGAATCCGATGTATTTGGGATTTTTTGCGGGTTGGTTCAGTTTGTGGGGGCTGTATGGCGAGGCGAATCGCGGATCGCTGATTGTAGCGCTTGTTGCGCTGGCGATTGCGGAATTGTTTGTGCGGCTGTACGAAGAACCGATTCTGCGGGCGAAATTCGGCGCGGATTATGAGGAGTATTGCAGGAATGTGCCGCGGTGGATTCCACGGCTGCGCGCGTGGAATCCAGCGGTGCGCTGAGCGCGAGCGCTGTTAGCGACGACGGCCTCCGCCTCCGCCGCCAGATGCTCCTGCGCTGCCACGACCGCCACCGCCGCCACCGAATCTTCCTCCGCCTCCGTTGGTGCCAGCACCGCGACTTTGTTGATCGAGTTGATCGCCGCGAGAGCGGGAATTCGCGTCGTTGTTGAGTTGATTGCCGAGATTGGAGTTGCCCGAGTTGCCGGGGTCGCCCTGGCCAGTCCGACCCTGGCGATTGTTCGCTTCGGGAGTTTGCTGCGTTTGGTTCAGGTTGCCGCTGCCGGTTCCGTTGTTTGCGTTGCTGCCGCGCGAATTGGCGCCCGGTTGCTGGGTAGCGCTGCCGGTTCCGTTGTTCGCGTTGCTGCCACGAGAATTGGCGCTTGGTTGCTGGGTGCCGCTCGAGCCGGACTGGTTCTTGTTGGTGGCGCCGCTTAGATTCTGGTTGCTGTTGTTCTTTGCGTTCTTCGTTTGCTGGGCTCCTGTGGAGGGATCGACTGGTTGCCAGCCGCCATCGTTCCACTTGCTCCAGTCACCGTTGGAATCTTTTTTGTAGACGTTGCCATCAGCGCCCGCGTAGACGTTGTTGTTGTTCGCATCTTTCGCGACGAAGCCGCTGTTTCCGTTTTTACCTGTAGCGGCAGCTCCCGCGCTGCCCTTGGAAGTTTGGAATCCAGCGACAGTACCGTTGGCGTTTGAGTAGTGGCCCGCTTGAGCCCAGTTGTCGCCGTTGGTGACGACGCTGCTGCCCCACTGCGAGTACGCGTTGTGACCTTGCGACGTTTGGGCGTACGTTCCCGTCCACGGATTGTAGGCTTGCGCGTAGGTGTGTCCGCCGTAGGCATTTTGATAGGTGACTGCGCGGCCGTACGTTCCGGTGGTTGGATTGTACCAAGCGGCCGTGCCTGCGGAGGCGTACGGACCGTAGACGGCGTGCGCGACGCCGTAAGTTCCCGTGTACGGGTTGTAGTAGCTTGCGACGCCGTACGTGTATGGATATGGATAGTAGATCGGATAGCGCGGGCCATAATAAATGTACGGCGGATAGTAGTAGCCGGTGCCGTAAACGACGCAGGCGCCGACCGCCATGCCGAGAACGAAAACGCCGAGGTAGCCGCTGGTGTAACTGGTTTGCACGGTTGTCGGCGTGGGATTCGAGACGACGACGTAGGTGACGTTGTAGACGGGCGAGCTTGGCGGAATTGTGTAAATCACCGCGGGAACGGTGTCGGCGGTCTTCCATGGACCGCTTGCGTTCACCGAGATAAACCAGATTCCCTGGTAGCAGAGGTAGTAGGCGCTGCCGACGCGGATCACTCTGTTTTGCGTGTTCACTGCGTAATACATCGTGGTGCCTTCGATCACGACGAATTGCGGCTCGCCTGCGTAGATCACTTTCACGCTGGCTTCGGCTGCGGCGCGATTTACAACGGCGGTGGTGGGAACTTGCGCGAGGAGCACTGCGTCGCTGGCTTCCTGCGTGCCGGGGACGGAGACGAGAACATTGGAGTAGGGCTTGCCGACCGAAATTTTCGCAAAGTCGGCTGGGAGATCATTGCCTGCGTAGAGCCAGGGCGCATTGATATTCCCGGCGCGGAACCAGCGCCCGGAGAGAAGTGCGTAGACTTGGTTGTCGGGCTTGTGAAGGAAGACGCTGTCTTCAGTGTTCGTCGCGTAGGAAAGACTCGTGCCGGCGATGGGCGCATAGACTGGCGCGCCGCGAAAGACGATCAATTCTGCGGGGTGCTCGGTGAAGAAAACTTTTGGCGCGGGGGGCGCTCCGGCGGGCGGCGGAACTTGTTTCAGGACGCCATCCCAATTTTGCCCTTTGGGCAGCTTGGCCATTTCGGCGGGAAGCTTGGCGGTTGCGGTCCACGGGCCCGAAGGCTCTTTCGATTTCAGCCAGGTTTTGCCGCTGAGGAGAAAATATTCGCTACCGTCGTTGAAGAGATCCCAGTTCGTATTCACAACATACTTGAGATTGGTGCCTTCGATGGGAACGAGGACGGGTTTGCCGTCAACCATCAGGACGATCGCCGGGGTGGTGCTGGCAAAAATCGTGGGAACTTGCGTGCTGACCGCTGCGGAGTTGACCGGCTCTTTGACTTTCTCGAGGCTCGCGATCATGTGGTTGAGCGAGACGTTGAAGGTCATAGTGGGGTAGACGTGGCTGATTTTCTGCTGCATTTCGGCTTCGTGCTCGGGATCGAGAGTTGGAAAGCGGGAGCTGAGGACTTCGATATCGCTGACGTAGACGGTGCGTTCGCTGACGTTGGCAAGAGTATTCGCGCGCCATGAAATTACGCCGAGGATTTGCTTGCCTCCGGCGGGCGTGATTGAAATCGCGGTGTCGGCTACGAGGGTGCGGTATTTTTCCCAGGACTTGAGCTGCGGTTGGTAGACGATGATGTGGTTGCCGTCTCGGTCGATTATTTTGGGCCAGGCGGGGGCGACGGGCGCGGAAGCAGCGGCTGCCGGCGAGGTGACGCTTGTTGTTGAAGCGCTGAGCGGGGCGAGGGGATAAGTGCCGATTAGAAGTGTGAGCGCGATGACGACTGCCAAGGCTGCTTTCATTCTTTGCATTTCGTATCCTCGATGGGAACTTTCCAAACGTGATGGTCTGCGCGCAGGATGAGGCAGTGCGCTGTCAGGACCAGCTGCCGTGGTTCCTTAGTTTCTTGGGTTGAGATCGGGCGGATTCTACATCAAGTGGAGAAGTGTGGGGGAATAGAAAACGCGGATAGCGAAATTGGACGGCGGGATCCTTCGCTTCGCTCCAGATGACGGATTGGACGATTGCGATGATAGATGACCAAATGAGACCTCAGGAAAACCAACTGTGCCGCGGGTCTCTTGAATTGTGACGACGGGGAGCTAGCGGCCTGGGCGCAGGCTGAAGCCTACGCTACTTAAAGGCGCCGATCGCCGTGGAGGGGAGTGTAGTAAGAGTCGCCGGCGCAGGCGCGGCAGAGGGTGCGGCCGTTTACGCTGACCTCGCGTTTGAAATTGATGCCTTCGCCGCATTGGGCGCAGACGACGCGGGGGCCTTTGAAGCCGGGGAGATCTTCGGGATGAATTTCCACGCGAACCCACTGTTTGTCGAATAGCTCGTTGTCGGGAATCACGCGGTAGGCTTGCTGCTGGCCTTTTTCTTTTTCGAGCGCGGGGAACATTTCGTTGGCGCGTTTCTTGGAATCTTCGCGAGCGACAATGCGGATGGCGCGGCCGGTTTCGAGATCCACGAACGTGGCGGCTACTTTGCCCCAGTCGAAAAATTTGAGAGCGCGCTTGCCGAGGCGGCAATTGGCGACGAGAGCGACGGCGTCCGTCATGCAGCGATCGATTTCGACGTAGGTGACGATGCGCTTCCGTTCGCGGATGGGATCTTCGATGCCGAGTTCGCGGAGGCCGAGCATGGCGAGTCGCACTCCGAGCACTTGGCCGGCGCAGATGTGGCCGTGGGCGACGGTGGCGTCTTCGAGGTATTGGTCGAGGGTTTTCATTTTTGGGTGATGAGTCATTATAGGACGGATTGCCTTGAACGGTTTGGGCGGGAAATACCCACGACGAGAAATGCGTCGTCGTGGCTACCCGAGAGAAGGG
>DATNKB010000562.1:0-5495 GCA_035603595.1 Candidatus Dormiibacterota bacterium | reverse complement strand
GGTAGGTGCGCTGAAAGGGCCGCTGCATGGCGGGGCACCGGGTCCTGCGCTCGATATGGTCTTCGAAATCGGCACGCCCGAGCGTGCGGAAGCTTTCATCCGCGCCAAACTGGATCGCGGCGAGCGAATCATGGGATTCGGCCATCGCGTCTACCGCGTGCGCGATCCGCGCGCCGATGTGCTGGCCCACGCGGCCGAGCGTTTCTTTTCGAGCGATGGCGACAAGCGGCTCTATAGCCTCGCACGGAGCGTCGAAACCACGGCGCTGCGTCTGCTCCGCGAATACAAGCCGGAGCGACGACTGGACACCAACGTCGAGTTCTATACCGCTCTGCTCTTGCATGGCATCGGATTGCCCACCCAATTGTTCACTCCGACTTTCGCCGTCGGGCGTGTGCTCGGCTGGTCGGCACATTGCCTCGAGCAACTTGCGGAAGGCAAACTGATCCGCCCGCAATCGGTCTATGTGGGGCCGAAAGGACTTGTCTACGATCGCACGTCCGCTGGCATTGCTTCTGCCGAGAGCGGAACGTCCCGACGATAAGCAAGATCCGGTAGCCACGACGACGCTGTTATCGTCGTGGGCCTTTTCCTCGTCGTGCAGGCGATCGACTAGTGTGCCGGTGCTGTTTGCTTCGGCACGGGCGCGGCGAAGAGAACGATGTTTCCCCCCGGCTCACGCACACCGATCTCCTTCATGCCGTAAAACGCAGAGCGCACCGGGACGACTACCGGCGCTGCCCCCAAGCGTTTCAGCAGATCGTCGAAATCGCTCACCTCGATGTAAAGGCACGCCGCCGGTCGCGCAAGCTTGGCCATCTCGCTGTTGTCCTTCTCCATGCTAGCCGTGGATTGAATCATCAGCTCCGCGTCGCCCTTCACGAGAATCACGAAGCCGATCTTGTCGCCGTCCGGCACCTCGACCGTCTTCGTGAAGCCAAGCTGGTCTACCCAGAATTTCAGCGACGGCTCAATTGCCGGTGCATAGATCAACGCTGTGATTTTCATTTTTAAGCCATCCTTTGTAGGTTGCGCGTTTTGGCCGGATAGAAGGCCAGTCGTCAGCAGTGCGAGAGCAAGGAGTGTTCTCATGGCTGCGCATCCTAGCGGATAGTCTCCAGCGATGATTGGAAAAAACGGACATTCTGGGGCCAAATCTAAAGGGCGGATTGCGAACGAAAGCGAGAGGCAACGCTAAGCGACGAAAACTGCGCAGGAGAAACGCCAGCGAGTTCCTTGAATTCGTTGATCAGATGAGCCTGATCGTAATAGCCGGACGCGACGGCAATCTCCGCCCAATCGGGGTGCTGCCCGCTGGCATACTTCGCAGCCTGGCGGAAACGCAGTACGCGCGCTAGATGCTTTGGGCTCAGGCCTGTGCGCTCGAGGCAGATTCTGCGAAATTGCCGGGGGCTGAGGCTGGCGGCGTCGGCCAGTTCGTCCATCGAAATCTGTCCGCCACATTCTGCCAGCCACGAGAGCGATTTTTCCACCGGATCGAGCGGAGTAGGATCGGCGAGCGACGCCTCAAACCGAGCGATTGCATCGCGCGGCGAACGGCTGCTCGCCAGCTGGTCGAGAAGATCGCGAACCGCTGCAGCATTCCACGTGTCGGCGAGTGGAATGGATTGATCCACGGCCACCGAGCCCGGCACTCGCACGAGCCGCGCGGCCATACCCGGACGGAAACGCACGCCAAAAGTTGAATGCCCAGCGGGAATGTCGAACCCTCGCGCGCGCGTCATTGTGCCGACAATCGCAAGGCCGCCATAATCGCGCGCCGGCTGCTCGAAAATGATGTCCGAGCAGCCATCCGGAAACACGTGAAAATTGCGGACGGGCCCCTCCGTACGGTGCATCCAGAAGCATTCAACGTGCGCTGCAAATTTAGGAGAAGGCGGAAATTCCTGGTACGGCGGCCTGATGACAGACGTAGTAACAGCAGCAGGGGATTGAAAAGCAGTAGAAGCCGCGGCGCCCATCGCAATTGCCCGAAAGGCCCTCCTAAAACAGCACCGGGCACAATCTTTTCAGATCGTGCCCGGCGAAACCCAAATACGATTGGGACTCTACTCTGCCGGCGGTGCCATCTCCGGCATCTGAAGCTTTGCTTTGGCGAGTGCGCGAACGATGTTCACTTCGACTGCCTGCTCGGAGGTATTGCGCACGGTAGCCAACTCGCTGACGAGAAGATACTTGGCTCGTTCGAGCATTTTCTTCTCGCGGAAGGAAAGCGGCTTGGTCCGGCTGAGGGCGACGAGGCCTTTCAGAACAGCGGCCACTTCCATCAGCGATCCCGTCCGCATCCGATCCGAATTTTCCTTGAAACGGTGTTTCCAATCATGGTGCGAATCGGAACGTCCCTTCTCGAGGAACGAGAGGACCGCACCGGCTTGGGTTGTACGGATAATGGGCCTGAGTCCAACGTTGAGGATGTTCGACTGCGGCACCATCACTTTCAATCCGCTGGAAACGATCTTAAGCATGTAATACCGCTCTGACCTACCGTTCAAGTACCCATAGCTGATCTGCTCAATTACCCCTACGCCATGGTTCGGATATACGACTTTTTCGCCTAGCTTGAATTCCATAGGTGGAAGTAGCCTCCCCGAGCTTGTTGAAATTTTAGACACATGCAAGCCCCGCGTCAAGGAAATCCCGGTTAATAACCGAGGGTCAGAAGAGATTGAAAATACAGATGTTTTCCGCAGGATTGGCCCCCGAATTGCCCTATAATGGTGCACGTGCTTGTCCTCGCCTTAGACACCTCTTCGCCCTCCGGCAGCCTAGCGGTACTACGCGATGAAAAAGTTATCGGAGTGGTCTCCACGGCGACTGGCGAGGTGTATTCATCGAGGATGTTTCGCGAGTTGGACTTCCTGCTGGGCGAGCTTTCGCTGAGGATGGAGGAGTTTGAGCTGTTTGCGGTGGCGGCCGGGCCTGGGTCGTTTACGGGATTGCGAGTTGGCCTAGCGGCGGTGAAGGGGTGGGCGGAGGTATATCGCAAGCCGATTGCGGCGGTTAGCGCGCTCGAAGCCGTGGCTGTGCAGGCGCACTCTAACGCTGAGTTGATTGCGCCCGTGCTCGACGCGCGACGAGGGCAGCTTTATTTCGGGCTGTATCGGCGTGCTGCGGGGGGAGCGCCGGGTGAGAGCCGGTTAGTGCTGGATGGAGAGGAATATGTGTTGACGCCCGCGGAGTTTTTTGAAGTACTCAGCAAACGAGCCGCAGGCACCGAATTCATGGTCGTGGCGCCTCAGCCTGAGTTGTTTTCCGGGGCAGCATTGCAAAACGAGACTGCGGCGCTAATAGGCGCTGTCGAGCCAGCATCATCTGTCCTCGCGCCATTTATCGGGCAGCTCGGTTTCCGGCGGGCGCAGCGCGGCGAACTGGCTGATCCACTCACCCTTGACGCAAACTACGTACGCCGCACGGACGCCGAACTTCAATGGAAAAAAAAGTGACCGCGTTGGTGCCCCGCTCGCTCGAGCTCCGCGACATTGAAGATGTGCTTGCGATTCAAGCGGCGTCCCCGGAAATCGCGCACTGGTCGCTATGGGATTACGACCGCGTGGCGCGCGGCGAAATGGCCGGCTGGGTAACGGAAAGCGAAAACGGCGACATCACGGGCTTTATCGTAGTTCGCCGCATCGCGAACGATTTGGAAATCCTCAATTTCGCGGTGCGCCCCACAGCGCGCCGGCAGGGATTCGGCGCAGCACTCTTGGGCGAGACCTTGCGATGGGGCAGCGCATTTTCCGCGGAGCAAGCGTTTCTCGAAGTGCGCGCCTCGAATCTTGCGGCGCTACGATTCTACGAGCAGCACAAGTTCCAGGTGACCGGCCGACGCCCCAGCTATTACACCGCTCCCATCGAAGATGCTCTCGTCCTAAGCGCACAGATAACGTAGCTGCCCAATTTCTCTTGGTTGTTCTGCGATTCGCTCGTGGTTCGGTGTCAGTGCGAAAGGCAAGCGACAAAAAAAGCAATCACCGCAATGAAGCCTAACGCCGTCCGCACCGCGTGCAGCCTTGCCCATTTCGCAATCAATGCTCTCGTTTGTGCGCCAGCCTGCTCCGGTTCGGCGGCCATTAGCACCGCGTTTACCGGATAAATCACAAGAATCGTCCAAGGCCAATTTGCGAGCATCGTGATACCGCCGGCGAGAAATAAAAAATCGCGCGTTTGCCACCACGCAACCAGGCCCAAAACAAAACCCGCAAGCGCCAACGGCGCCTGCATCGCTGCTCCGCGCTTGTATGACGGCTTCCACTCCGCAAGCAATGCCCGATCGTCAAGGCTGAAGCGCGCCGGCTGCTCGACGAGATTGACGAAAATCGCCGCTCCAGAAAAGACAGCCGCAACAATCAGCGCCAAATGGCCGGCAATCATCACTCACTCTCCATTGTTGCCTGCGTTTTGGATGAGGGCTCAGTCTATAACGCTTCGTTTTGCTACTCCGGCCCAAAAAGGGAAGGGCCAATCTCTGGTCAATTTGGCATGTGGGTTGCTGCCGGGTTATCCACAAAAGGCCAAATTCACCATTTGCGCGGAGCCCCGCAGTATGGTAATTGTTACGATTATGTGAACACCATGTTCCAACTAGGAGGGAAACGCATGCCGATTACGACACGCGATGCACGGCAGACCCTATTGGAGACGGATGTAGAATTCAGGTACCTCGCAGAAGAGCACTCCAGATGTGAAACGCAGTTGAAGCAACTCCTCACTGAGCCTTATCTAAGTTCTGAAGACCTCGCCCTCGAAACAACTCTCAAAAAAACTAAATTGCGCCTGAAAGATCAGATGGAAATGATCGTCGCGCGCAACAGACAGCACAGCGCGCTGCCCACATAACGGGCGGAATGTCCTCACGGTTTCTGTCGTACACTACAGGTGTTTCCGTAGGTTACAATCGCGCATCATCCGGGAGAAAAATTCCTGGGGACTTCCATTGAAATTGTTCCGCTGAAATTTACCTTTAGGATCCGATAGAACTGCTCATGGTAAAAGACGCTTACAGGTTTGCTCTGCCGCCGCTCATCGCTGGAATCGTATGCGTCGCCATTGGATGGAAATGGCCAGGCGGCGTGCTGATTTTTCTCGGTCTCTTCATCTTCTATTTCTTTCGCGATCCCAATCGCACGATTCCAAGCGATCCCGCTGCTGTCGTTTCTCCCGCTGACGGGCATGTCGTCGAAATTGTCGACGAACCCTTCGCATCCGTTCCCGGAAAGCGCGTCACCATCTTTCTCGCGGTGTGGGATGTCCACGTACAACGGGCGCCCGTGGCAGGCAGCATTGCGAAAGTAGAATATCGTCCCGGTAAATTTCTGGCGGCCTTTCGCGCGCGCGCATCCGAAGAAAACGAGCAGAACGTGATCAGTATGGATACGGCAAAAGGCCGTTTGGTTTTCAAACAAATCGCCGGAGCCATCGCGCGCCGCGTGATATGCTGGAAACAACCGGGCGAAAAAGTAGCGCTCGGCGAACGC
>DATNKB010000561.1:0-5420 GCA_035603595.1 Candidatus Dormiibacterota bacterium | reverse complement strand
ACGGCGTCGAAGAGGACCGCCTTCTGGGTTCGAGGAGAGAGCGCTCCGATCTCTGAGAAGTTAACGTGCTGCCTGGCGCGACGTACATCCTGAGTCACAAACCAATAGGCCGGCGAAATGCGGTCGAACCATGACAGCTTCGTCTCGTTTGAGTGACAGTTGTAGCAAGAATGCCTGAGAATTGTCCTCACCTCCTCCGGTGCCTGTATCTCGGCTTGCACCGGAGGGTCAGTCAATTCGGGACGGATAAACTGAATCCCGACAAGAATGACGAACGCTGTTGCCGCGAGCGACGCGAACAACGGAAAGTAACGAGTCTGTTTCATCGAATGCTCTCTCAAAAGGAAACCGGTCGCAAAGGTGTTTCATCAACCAATCGCGGGCCATAGTTCTTTGTTGTCCTATTGGGCAAATACGTCCTTTGTGGCCGCCACGTCTTTAAAGAAAGTCTCCGCCTCCCGCACGACGCTGACGTTGAAGCCGTACTTGACAAGGATGTCATAAACACCCAACCGGCCGGAATCGTCTGCCCAGCCTCCGTGTACCAGTAAAAATGTTCTTGATCGCCGTACCTGATGTTTGGGCGACAGAGTTGTTAGATATTCCAAGGGCGTACAGACATATGAGCCCCGCCCTTAAGTAGTTCACGATCATCGGCCTGACTAACAGTCGTCTCTTGGTGGAGCAGTTCGCTTGCCAGTCAATTGGGCGATAGCCAACACCTGCGAAGCCTGATACAGAGAATTGAATACAAAGAGAATGAGGCTGGGCGTACTTAGGCCTTGCTTAGCGGGGACGGGTGAGCCGACCGTCGGCATGTCGACGGATGCTCCGGGATTTGGTCGTCTCAATCGGCTAGCTGCGTAGCGCAAGCGACCAGTTCACGGCACTTGTTTCCTATCTGAAATGAAATTTTGCTACGCCGTATTCAAAGAGCCTTGGTTGGAGCGGGAAATTCCAAGTTTCCGCATACGGGCATATAAGGTGGTGCGCTTGATTCCCAAGCGAACTGCGGCCCCGTTCGGACCCATAATAACGCCGCGCGTCTGCTGTAGCGTCCTCAAAATGTGCTCTCGGTTCACATCGTCAAGAGTGCCCGACGGTTTCGACGAGTCAATCTGTGCAGCCGATCTCAATCTGGCCAGCGGGCAGCGAAGGGTACGGCCGGATGTTAGAATCACGCTGCACTCGATGAAGTTCTCCAGCTCTCGGATGTTTCCTGGCCAAGGATGAGAGGTGAGGCGATTCGTTAGCTCGGGGGGAATCCTATCGATTATTTTCCGCATGCGCGCGGCATACTTAGCTACAAAATGTCTTACCAGTAACGGTATGTCTTCTGTGCGATCACGTAGCGGCGGCACGTGTATCGGGAACACGTTGAGGCGATAGTACAGATCGCTGCGAAAACGCTTCTCTGATATCAGCTTCCACAGGTCCCCGTTGGTTGCCGCCACAAGCCGCACGTTCGAGTGCTGTGTCTGCGTGCTGCCTAACCTCTCGAAATGTCCGTCTTGAAGCACTCGCAACAGTTTTGCCTGCATTTCCAACGGAAGATCGCCGATCTCGTCGAGAAAGAGCGTGCCCCCGTGAGCAGCCTCGAAGCGACCGATCTTGCGTACAACCGCGCCGGTAAAAGCCCCCTTTTCGTGACCGAAGAGTTCACTCTCCAGGAGTCCCACCGGAATCGCGGCGCAGTTCAGCTTGATGAAAGGGCGAGTCGCGCGTCCGCTACGGGCGTGAATGGCCGCGGCGATCAATTCTTTGCCAGTACCTGTCTCGCCTTCGACCAAGACCGTCGAATTCGTCGGAGCAACTGTCTGGATCAGTTCCAAGACTTCCAGCAAGCCTGAGCTATTTCCTACGATTCCCTTAAAACCATCGATCTCACGGTCGGAGGTCTCGCGCTCGAATTGTTCGAACGTGCGATTATCCGGAATCGTTACTACATGACTAGCCATAAAACACTTGACCTTTGACGAGCCTTCTCCTTTCGTGATTCCAAGTCAGACCTATGCGCCACGGGGCGACGCCATCGTCGAAATCGATATCAGAGTCAAGCATGTACTTCCGCCGCGCGGCCAAACCGATCAGCTCTCGTCCCGGGGGTGAACTGTCCGCGCTTCAAGGAAGGAATCGATTTCTGCAATTTCTGGGGAGCGGTTACAGCTCCTTCAATTGTCCACAACTGAGCCACAATAAGACCCATCCCTGGGCCGCGTCCAATACAATGAACTCATCAAACCGTTGCGTCACACGCAACGAATGTGAGATGCGGAGACGATTTATGGAACTGCAACAGTTGAGGTATTTTCGGGAAGTGGCCGAGCGGAGCATGTAACACGCGCTGCCGAGAACCTATTCGTCTCCCAGTCCGCGATCAGTCGTGCCGTTACTCAATTGGAGGAAGAACTAGGAGTTCCTCTCTTCTATCGCCAAGGGCGCGCTGTGGTGCTGTCGCCCTATGGGCGCGAATTCTTGGAGCATGTAACTCGGGCACTTGGTATTCTTGAAAGCGGGAAGCGGGTGCTCAACGAACAGACCGGGGAAGAATCCGGAACCGTATCGCTCGGTTTTCTGCATTCACTCGGAATTGAAATGGTTCCGCGGCTGATCAAAGAGTTTCGTCGGAAACATCCAAGGATTCAATTCACGCTGCTCGTCCAGCGCTCAGGAGAGATGCTGATGGAAGAGCTTGTCGCAGGCAGTATCGATCTATGCTTGTCTGTTCCGGGAATGTTTGAGCAAAGCGATGTCCGCTGGAGCCATCTTCTGGACGAAGAATTGTTGATCGCTATGCCACAGACGCATCGATTGGCGGCGAAGCGTACCCTTAACATTAGGGAATTGTCATCCGAGCCATTCCTCGCTCTCAGCCCAGAACATACCCTGCGCATCATCTTCGACAGGGTGTGTGCTGATGCATCTTTCTTGCCAAAGATCGCATTTGAGGGGATGGATATTGCAACGCTGCGTGGATTGATTGTTGCAGGACTCGGTATAGGGCTCCTCCCTTCCGCAGCCGTTCGATTTCGCGGAGTTGTAGAAATCAAACTGTCGCAGCGTCCCATTCGACCACTAGGAATAGGATGGATCGACGATCGATACCTTTCGCCCTGTGCGGTCAAATTCCGCGATTTCATTGCGTCTAACTTCCACGGGAATTAGAAGTTTCTCCGCGGCTGACGGATGATTGGTCCCAATATACTTCCTCCAAAACACGATTCATCCACCGCGTTCGAGCTGGCAATGACGATCTGCCGTGGCGCATTGATGTTTCCAGCTCTGCCTGAAAAGCCGCTTTCAGGTTGGAATGGCCATCAGCCCGAACTGGCTGCGACTGTGTTATGCCGTGAGCCAATTTCGGAAGAACTCCACAAGCTTCGAGGCCGCGGGTGTCACATACTCGTCTCTGTCGTAAAGGGCGACGTGACAGTCTGTTACGAAACTAAGGCGCTCAGCAGTTTAAGAAAGCGGTGTTCGGAGCTCCGGACATCGCTTTTTTGTGTTTTCGCGTTTGGAGTGGCAAATTGATGTGCGGTTATGATGCCAGCGCAACTCTCAACCCAACCCCGCCCAGCACATTGAACATGCGTTTTAGGTTGTAAACGGTGGTGGCCAGGCTGATCTCCGCCTGCGCACCTTGCAGTCCACGCAACAGGAAGCGCGGGTGTCCGAAGATGTGGTACTTGAGCGCAGCAAACGGATGTTCGACGGTCGATCGTCGCAACCGCATCATCTCCGGGGTGGCTCGCTGCTGCATTCGCTGCAACGCGTCCTCGTGCAGGTGTCGGGAGACCAAGCGTCGCTTCCCTTGGGTACAGCGATTCTTCAAGACACATGCGCCGCAGACTTCAGGCTGTGCTGCATAGTACACAGCGCGATCTTTGCGCGAGACTTGTTTGCGCCGGAGCGTCTGCTGTGCCGGGCAACGGAAAGTGTCGGTCTTCTCGTCGTAATGGAACTCCGTGCGGTCGAACAGTGTGCCGTCTCCTTGATTGTTCGCCGTCCGATTGGCGGGCACGTGGGGCACGATCCCTCGGGCCTCACAGGCTTCAGCCTGCTGGCCGTTGGAGTAACCGGCGTCGGCCACCACGTTTAGCGCTAGCGGGTCGCCGACCGCTTCTTTCGCCGCTTCCGCCATCGGCAGCAGACTGCGATTGTCCGTCGCCTCGTCGGTGACTTGCTGCGCTACGATCAGCGCGTGTTCGCTATCCACCGCCGTCTGCACGTTATACGCTGGCGCATGTCCCATCCCCATGCGCATGAATCGTGCTTCCGGCTCCGGATGATTCTTCAGTTTCTCCAACGCCGCTTGCACCGCGCTGGCATCAATGACCACTTCCTCCTGCTCGTCCGCCGCATCCAGTTGCTCCAGATACCGTTTTACCGCGTCGCGTTCCCGCACACCCTTCGCACTGCTTACGGCCCGGAACTTCGAACCGTCCACCGCAACCGTCTCTCCTCGCACCAGTCCCACCGAGCGCGCCAGGCGCACCAACTCCGCTCCCGTTTTGGTTACCGCCTGGCTATGCATCCGGCGAAACTCAGCGATGCTCTTGTAGTCGGGCTGCAAACGTCCCAGCAGCCACATCACTTCCACATTGCGCTGGCACTCGTTTTCCAGCCGTCGCGACGACCGCACTTGCTGCAGATAACCATACAGATACAGCTTCAGCAGATCGCGCGGATCGTAGCCAGGCCGTCCCGTCTCAGCCGGCTCCGCACGCACAAAGCCCAGCTTCGCCATCTCCAGCCGACCCACAAACGCCTCGATCACCCGACACACATGGTCTTCTGGAATCAGTTCGTCCAAGGTCACCGGAAACATCGTCACCTGCTCCCGCGCCTCACCCCGGATGTAGGCCATAAAAAATGCCCTCGCTCCCGCGAGGGCATTTTCTCATTCATTTTCGGGCCTGCCTATTGTTTCGTAACAGACTGACCGGCCGCCCTGGATAATGCCTACTTCGCTACGAAACGGGCGATGAGAAGATTTATGACGGTCCGCGGGGGTGAGAAGGTGCCTTCGCGCAGAAAGCCGCCGCGAGGCATTCTGTGCCCACTTCACCATCATCCATAACACTCCCCAGCTCGATTTGCCTCACAACATATCCAGAGTTTCGCGGTTCCATCCCACTATTACCAGCTGGATTCACGCGCCGTTTCGCAGCTCGTTCAGGCGGATGAATCCCACTTTCACGGATCATGACCTCATTCGCTGTATGGGAGGAGGTGTCTGCAATGATTCTCTCCCACGTATTAACTCCTGAGATTCTTGATCACCCAGATTATGCTTACCACCCCCGTGCGCAGATTTTGTCTCAAAATGGGAAAGCGGCCCGCAAAGGCCGCCGATCCGAATTCTGAAATCTAAGAAGCAGCCTTCCCTTACCGCCCCGCCGCCGCTGCCGCGGTCATCA
>DATNKB010000560.1:0-5119 GCA_035603595.1 Candidatus Dormiibacterota bacterium | reverse complement strand
TTCGCGGCCCCCACCCCAACCCCGCCCAAATTTCTAATAGCAACATTCCAACAATCAAAAAATCACTCAACCCCCTCAAAACAAACGACAAACCCAAATCCTAATAGCAGCAAAACGCGGGTTTCGCGTCCGCCGCGGCGGATCGCAGATTCGCCCTGGCGGTCCGCCGCTCCGGGAATCTCGAGACCGAGACCGTTGTTCGGTCTCATACCTTTTGCGCAGCCCCACCCGCGCAAGCCTTCAGGCTTGAGTCAATCGCTCGGCCTCACACCATTTGCGCAGCTACACCCGCGCAAGCCCCTGGTGTCGGGCGTGCTCCAAAGGAACGGCGGGGCGACGTACGCTTCCCTACCACTTGCGCTGCTTCACCCGCGCAACAAGCAGAGCGCGCGTGCGCGCTCTGCGGAAGAGTCAAAAACGCCGGCAGGATGCCGGCGCTACAAGAATCCAACTCTAATCGTTACACCGCGATTAGAAATCGCCGCAACCGCCCGTAAAACCAATGAGATGCAAATTTCTAATCGTTACAAAACGGCTGTTTTGCATCTGCCGCCACAGATCCATGCAAGTCGACTGATGGCGAACGCCGCCGCTTTGCCGCCTCTTGAAATCCTAATCGCAAATCTGGAATTAGAATTCAAGCTAACTCACACAAAACTCAGCCGACTAGAAATTTCTAATCGCAAATATTCGACGATTTTTTATCCTGATTTTGTTACTCAGAAGGGAGAAATTCGGAAGGCCCACGACGAAAACGGCGGCGTCGTGGCTACCGCAATTCGGACAGGCTTCTGCTTAGGTTTTTCGCGAGCCGTAGGTCACAAATTACGAATTGCGTCCTGCGGGCGACCGCCTCTTTGCGGCGTAGCCGAGGAGCGGGAGGAATCCGAACGCGAGCAACGCGATCGTGCCGGGTTCGGGCGTGTTGACCGGGTCTCCGCTCACCGCTGTGAGAATGGCGTCGCCGGGACCATAGGTCAGAGTCCAGTTGTAGCCGTCGGCCATGAAACTGGTGCCGTTTCCAAATTCGCCGGAGAGCGAACCGTAATCCAGAATCGTAAAGCTGTCGCCTACGGGATCGAAACCACCTTCGAGGGTGATCTTAAGCAGAGAGCCCGGATCGAGTGCGAGGAGTCCGGTGACATCGAGCACGCCATTCGAGGACGCACCCTTTATGATTTCGTCGAACACGCCGGTGGGAGTCTGCTGGTAGTTTCCGTTCACCGTGAAAGTGCCGGGAACGCCGCCCGCTCCGGGCGACATCATTCCTTTCATCAGAACATCGCCGTTGATCGTGCCGGTGCCGCTGAGCTTGCCGCCTTCGATATCTACGATGGCGCCGCCGGTTGCGGTGAGCGTGCCATTCACGATCGTGCGGCCGCCGGTCTGGGTGTAGTCGGTGCTCGTGGTGAAGACGCCGGCATTGGAAACCGTAACCCTGCCGGAGGTGGTGAAGCTTCCGGTGTTATCGAAAGTCCCGGTGACGTTGAACCGCCCCTGGTTGGTAATGCTCCCTGTGTTCTCGAAAGCGGAGTTATTGATTGTTCCAGAATTGTTGATTGTGCCGGAATTAATCCCACCGTCGTTGGAGAATGTACCGGTGTTGTTGATCACGCCAGTGTTGCCGCCTCCGAAGACGTTGTTATAGGTGCCTTTGTTGTTGAGCGTGCCAGTGTTGGCGAGCCCCGCGGTGATGGTGCCGCTGTTATTGAGGGTGCCGGCATTGGTGAGTACAGATGAGCCGTCGCCAATCAAGATCGTGCCGGTGTTGTTCAATATGCCGGAGTTATTAATTTCGCTGAAAGCAAAGGTGGTGATTAAGTTGCGGTTGTTGATGATTCCGAAATTGTTGAGCAAGCTGTTTTCATTGGTGAAGATCGTTCCAGTATTCGTAATCGAGCCGTTGTTCGTGAGATTGCCGCTGGCCGTGCTGAAGAGTCCGCCCTGGTTTAGCGTTCCGGAGTTCATAATCGAACCAGTATTGGTAAAGTCTCCGGTGTTGATGGTGCCGCTGTTGTGAAATGTGCCGCTGTTGTTGATGGACCCCAAATTGGTTAAGAGCGGTGTTCCATTAATGGTGCCCTTATTGGAGAACGAGCCGCTATTGTTGAGTGTACCGAAATTGAAGCTGGACCCGAGTAAGCTGAGGCTGCCGACCGCAGTGATATCGAGAGTATTGCCGGTGGCAAGCTGAAGGCCGTTCGCTTTCCCCTTGGTGTCGAGCGTGACGGTGCTCGTGCCATTCAGAATGCAGGCGTTCGTGGAGGCCGTGGGCGTGCCGCTGGTCCAATTGCCACTGAGATCCCAAAAACTATTGCCGCCATTCTGCCAAGTGGTCGACGGAGCGCTCAGACTGCCGCATTGAGCCCACAACTGCCCCGCCCCGAGGAGCATGGATACGAGAAGCACCGCGAACACGATGAAAGCCGTGCGCAAAACTCTGAGGCGGTGATGCGTGCCGGCGGCTCGAACTTTGATTGTGGGAACTTGCATGTATTCCTCCGGTGGAAATGGGTCGCGAACGCCAGCCAGGCGCAAGGATCTTAAGCAGACCAATGGCGCAAACGTATCAGTGAATCTATGTATAACCACGTTAAAGGCTCCGAGAGGGAGCAGAAGTGCACGGTATATTGCCGGGTACTCTCCAGCAAGCGATAAGTACTTGCCGAGATGTCCAAAGAACCACGAGAAAACGAGACGAAAGGCGAAAGGTCTGGGAGCGGCGGCGTTGATGGGGCGAAAGGCCCACGACGAGGAAGGGCTTCGCCGTGGGCTGCCATGTCTTCTCGAGGTTGTGAGTGACGGATGACGAATTACGGGCGCTGGGCGCGGCGGCGGGTGGCGATCCAGTCGAGGAAACGCTCCATACGAGTGCGTTCACGCCACATCAGAGTGAAGAATTTGCGGGCGTTGAGATTCGCCGCTTCGTGGCCGAAGAAGGTTTCCATGCGCCATTGAATGTAGGGGGAAGCCCAGGGGCGGAGACGGTAGCCTTTGGAGATGATCCAGTAGTAGCGGAGGGCGTTCAGCATGTGGCGCGCAATAGCGATGTGCGGACGGGTGGTAGAATCAGCGCGGATGCGACCGAAGTGGAAGCGATTAAGGTGGGAGCGATGACAGGACAATGACGGCGCCGCTTACGGCTGAAGATCACTACTACGCCGGGATTGATTTCTTCGGCGAAGGGAAACTGGACGAGGCGATTGCGGAATACGAGCGCGCGATTGGGCTCGATCCTAAATTTGCGGACGCGTTGCATGGTCTGGCGCAAGCATACTACGCGAAGGAAGATTTTGACCGGACGATCGAGGCGGCGCGGCGGATTCTGAAGATCGAGCCGGAGGATATTTTAGCGTGGACGACGGTGTCGCGCGCGTATCAACGCAAGGGCATGGTGCCGGAGGCGGAGGAGGCTGGGAATAAGGCGCGGGTGCTGGGATGGAAGAAGGAGTTGCGGGAGCAGAAGGCGAAAAAAAAGGAGGCAGTTGAATGAGGACGGTTGCAACATCTCGAGCCCTCAGGACCCCGCACCCGCCGTCGTTAAGTCTGCCCATCCGAGTGCCTCGCAAATCATCTCTCGCGGCGCCAGTGATCGCGCTTGTACTTTTCCTGTGCGGATGCTCCGCGATTACGGAGGGAACGAAATCGGCTGATGCAGCAGTTCGGCATTTCCACCAGCAACTGAATTCCGGACAATACGAGCAAACCTACAGCGAAGCAAATGAAGGATTCAGGTCAGGACAAAAACACGAGGAGTTGATCAAATTCCTCGGGGCCGTGCATCGAAAGCTGGGAAATGCGGGCGAAGCAAAGTTTGTTGACCTTCAAATCAATGCAACGACAGACGGGACATTTCTCGCCGCTTCGTACGAAACAAAGTTCGCGAACGGACCGGCTACCGAGTCTTTCACCTGGAAAAAGAACGGAGGAGCCTGGGAGCTATTTTCATATCATATAGAGTCCCTGGCCCTCATCATGAACTGACCGTGAGCTGATCGCGATTTGAACGGTAGACCCGCAAACCGGGCATTTGAAATCCCCGAACAAATATCCTTTCGTGCCTCAATGCAGACGGGCAGCTCGGAAAAATAAAAAGGGGCCGAATGAAATCGGCCCCTTGCTGATTTGAGAATTCGAGCTGTTTGCGACTTGGGGCACAGGCAGGAATGCCTGTGCTACCAAACTGCTAGAGCGCGCTGCAGACGGATTTTACTTCTGTGTAGTTCTTCAGGACTTCGTGGCCCATTTCGCGGCCCCAGCCGGATTGCTTGTAGCCGCCGAATGGAAGGGCGGCGTCGAAAACGTTGTAGCAATTGATCCAGACTGTGCCGGCCTTCAGCTTTGACGCGACCGCGTGTGCTTTCTTCACGTCGCGGGTCCAGACGCCTGCGGCCAGGCCGTAGACTGTGTCGTTGGCGCGGTTGATGATTTCATTCATGTCGCTGAACGGCGTGGCGGTGACGACGGGCCCGAAGATTTCTTCCTTCACCACCTTCATGTTGTCGTTGGTATTCACGAGGACGGTGGGCTTTACGAAGTAGCCCTTGTCGCCATCGCGCGAACCGCCCGCGGTGGCTTTGGCGCCTTCCTTGATGCCGGATTCGAGATAGCCGCAGACGCGATTCAGCTGTTCTTCGGAGACGAGCGGGCCGAGATCGCTCTCGGGGTCGAGTCCGGGACGGACGCGGATTTTCGAAGCGGCCTGGGAGATGCCGTCGACGACCTTGTCGAAAACTTTCTTCTCGATGAAGAGGCGCGAGCCAGCGCAGCAGCACTGCCCCTGGTTGAAGAAGATAGCCATGGAGGCGCCGGGGATGGCGGATTCGAGATCGGCGTCGTCCATGACGATGTTGGGCGACTTGCCGCCGAGTTCCAGCGAAACTTTCTTCAGGTTGCCGGTCGCGGCGTGGACGATGAGCTTGCCGACTTCGGTTGAGCCGGTGAAGGCGATTTTGTCGACGTCCATGTGCGCGGCGAGCGCGGCACCGGCGGTTTCGCCGTAGCCGGGAACGATATTGACGACGCCATCCGGGAAGCCGGCTTCAGCAATCAGTTCACCGAGGCGCAGCGCGGTGAGCGGGGTTTGTTCGGCCGGCTTAAGCACGACGCAGCAGCCAGT
>DATNKB010000559.1:0-8948 GCA_035603595.1 Candidatus Dormiibacterota bacterium | reverse complement strand
ATGGTTGAATCAAAACCAGCTGAGATCCTCCCGCGGCGGCCTGCAAGGTGGCGAGGAGCAGCTTGTCGTCGGGTGACCAGGAGTTTGGAATGAGATCATCGGTGGGATGACCGTTTGCGCTGACAGAGAAAATCATTCGGGAAGGTTGCAGCCCTTGCGATTGTTTTAGAAAAAGATTCGTATCCTTCGCTTGTAAAGAGCGGTAGGCGATCATGCTCCCATCGCGTGACCAGACGCCTCCCACGTCTTCCGTTGTATCGAATGTAAACCGCGAATTGGTTCCACGGTTGAGGTCTCCCAGCCAGATATTGACGTCGTTCGCTTTTGCGTCGGCGATGTCGATGGCTACGCGGGTTCCATCGGGCGACAACGTCGAATTTGAGACGACGCCGATATCGCCGACGTGCCCAAGTTCTTTGCCCGCCCGGTCATACCAGGTGAGGACCGAGAGCGTGGCTCCGAGAGTGGCGTTGTAGACGATGGTTCCATTCTCCGACACGGAGAAGGTTCCCCAGGAAATCGATGGCTGGTAGCCGACCTGGTCGGCGATAACTTGTGAATCGCTTCCCAACGCTCGCTTGGCGGGATCGAATGGAGCAGCGCGCAAGGAGGTCTTGTCATCGAGATAGAACAGGTAGCCGTTTGCGTAGCCCACATTCGAACGCGACAGGATCAGCTGCTTTGGGTCGGCTTTGAGCGAATCGACGTAGATGCCTCTCGTATCGTCATTGCTTGAGAAAGTGAGCATCGTGAACAGAAAATTCGCGCCATCTGGCAGAAAGACGGGCCAGCGGTGCGAAACATTTCGCGAGGGGTCGAATGATTTGTTGGTGACGGGGGCTAGACCGCTTCCGTCGGAATTTACCTTCCATAACCACCCGGCGGCCTGGGGCGCGAAGACAATCACGCCAGTGCGGCTCCAGCTTCCGCCGCGTCCGCTTGTGGCGGTGGCGAGCGGTTGGGGAGCTCCGCCGGCGAGCGCGACTTTTTTCAACTTACCGTCAGCGAAAAATGCCACGAAGGCATCATCGGGCGACCAGAAAGGATAGCTCGCGCCTTCGGTACCTGGTAGCAGGGTTATTGCAGAGGAACCGATGCGTTGCACACTCACCATGTTGGCGCCGGAGGCTTCGTCCGGTGAAACAAATGCCAGCATGCGGCCATCGGGCGAAAGCGCCAGATGGGTCATTTCTTCCTGGATGGGGATAAAAAACTCAAGGCGCTCCGTCGGTGCGGGCTTCGGCCTGAACAAAAAGGCGAGCGCACCGACCGCGAGAGCTGCGCACAGAGCTGATAGCAACGCGATCCGAGCAGTTTTGTTCCGCGGGGAGGATTTTCCGAGTGTGGACTGCTGCTGAACCTGCGTAATTCCGCTCGAGTCGCGAATCCAGTCGAGTTCCAGCTTCAGATCGTGCGCGCTTTGTGGGCGTTCGTCGGGATCTTTCGCGAGGCACGATTTCACGATGCTTTCGAGCAGTGACGGCGCCAGCGGCTGCAATTCCCGCATCGGCCGGGGATCTTCTTTCAAGATGGCGGCAATCAGGCTGGCATGGCTCTTGGCTTCAAACGCCTTCTTTCCCGTGGCCATCTCATAGAGCATCGCGCCGAAGGAAAAAATATCGCTGCGCGCATCGGCTTCTTTACCTTCCAACTGTTCGGGCGACATGTATTGCATGGTGCCGATGATTGTTCCCTTCACGGTGAGCGGATGGCTCATGGTCGGCGAGGAGCCAATGTCGCCTTGCAGAATTTCTCCGACCTTCGCCAAGCCGAAGTCGAGAAGCTTGGCGCCGGATTTTGTGAGCATCACATTGCCGGGCTTCAAGTCACGATGAACGATTCCGCGGCGGTGGGCTTTGTCCAGAGCATCAGCGATCTGGGACGCGGTGCGCAGGAGTTCGGGAGTGGGGAGTGGGCCCTTTTCAATTCGGGCCGCCAGCGTCTGCCCTTCGAGATATTCCATCACCAGATAATCAATTCCGTCCTGGTGGCCGACGTCATAGAGCGCGCAGATATGCGGATGATTGAGGCTGGAAACAGCGCGGGCTTCGCGGTCGAATCGCTGGCGTACTTCCGGCGTGCTCTCTAAACCTTCGGTTAGAATCTTGATGGCAACGGTCCGGTCGAGACGGGTGTCTCGCGCACGATAGACCTCGCCCATGCCACCAGCGCCAAGCGGTGATTGAATTTCATAGGGGCCGAGTTTGGTGCCGGAGGTGAGAGGCATTCGCGCGCGCGATTATACCCCTACCGCCTTCTTGGAAAATTCGTAATCTCCCAAATTTCGCTCGCGCGTCCGTTCGTCACAAATAGACGCAACATGCCCGCGCGATTGCACATAACGGCACATTACGTTACGTAAACGACATTTCGTAGGTAACATTAAGGTAGAAGCTAGTGTGGACCGGATACTTGAATCAGAGAGAGGGAGAAATGAAGAGAGCAATACCGAGTGTACTATTTCTAACTCTTGCTTTGAGCGCGGCGCTTGTCGCCCAAGAGGGACCAAAACACGCCGCAGTGAAATCCGTCAACGTCGACATCATGAACGCGCAAGGGCACAGCGTTGGAACCGCAGTTCTATCCGAATCAGCGCACGGCGTGAAAATCACGCTGAACATAAAGAATCTGCCGCCCGGCCCGCACCTGATGCACATCCATCAGTTCGCAAAGTGCGAGGCGCCTGACTTCAAATCTGCCGGGCCCCACTTCAGTGCAGCGGGCGCAGACCACAACCCTACCGGTTTGATGGCGGGCGACATTCCTAATTTTGTGCTGACGGTGGACGCGGACGGCACGGCGCACGCGACTACGACGGCGCCATACGTAACCTTGGGCTCCGACAATAATTCAGTCTTCAGCAACGGCGGAACCTCGCTCGTAATACACGCGGTGGCGGGCGAAGTTTCTGCCAACGCACCGCCGCGAATCGCATGCGGAGTAATCACCAAGCCGTGATAAGTGTTAAGAATCCCACTCGAATACCGTGCTCGGAACGCGAGCGAGAAGCACCGATCGAACTAAAGGTGAGAAAATTCTCCTCGCCATTCCCGCCAGTCATCTGAAAAATGCAACATCTCACCATATCGAGACGCGCTCTTCGGGCTTGAGATACAGCTTTTCGACTGGCGCGATCTCGTAAACCGTGTACCAAGCATCCACGTTGCGGACCGTGTCGCTTCGATATTGCCCGGGCGAATGGGTGTCGGACTTGATCTGCCGTCGCAGCGCGGCTTCGTCCTGTGCCTTTCGCCACCTTTGTGCGAACGCCAGGAAAAAGCGCTGCTCGCCGGTCAGCCCGTCTATCACAGTATCGGTCTTCCCTTTCAGCGACAGCACATAGGCATCATGCGCCACTAGAAGTCCCGCCAGGTCGGCGATATTTTCTGTGAGAACCTGCTTGCCATTTACGCAGAGGCCGGAAAGCGGGCAATATCCGTCAAATTGAGCCGCTAGTTTCGCTGCGGATGCGTGATATTCAGAGGCGTCATCCGTGGTCCACCAATTACCGAGACGGCCCTGCGCATCGTAAATATTCCCAAGCTCATCGAAGCTGTGCGTGATTTCGTGGGCCATGCCGGCGCCCGCTGATCCGTAATTCGATGCGGAATCGCCCTGAGGATCGAAATAGGGCGGCTGCAGGAGGCCGGCTGAAAAAGTCTCGGTGTTGGGTGTGAAGACGATCACCGCGCCGACGATTTGCGGATCTATCCTCCACTCGTCGGGATCGGCAGGTTGTTTTAGCTTGGCGAGATTGCGCGAGCGGTTGAAGGCTTCTGCGCGGCGCATATTTCCGAAAGCGTCGCCGCGGACGACGTCGAGAGTGGAATAGCCGATCCAAGTATCCGGGTAGCCGACATCAATCCTCAGTGCGGCGAGTTTGGCCAATGCCTTTTCTTTCGTCTGGGGCGACATCCAAGTGAGATTTGAAATGCGGACGCGATAGGCGGCGATCAGGTCGGCAACCATGGCTTGCGCCTTGAGCTTGGCTTCGGGCGGAAAATAGCGTTGCGTATAGAGTTGGCCCACTGCCTGACCGAGCGCGGCGTTTGTCGCCGCGATGGCTAGCTTGGTGCGATCCGGCGGCTGCTGCGCGCCAGAGAGGGTGGCGCCGTAGAAGGCGAAATCTTCAGCGGTGATGGCTTTGGGCAACACGCTCGCATAGTGTTCAATCAGGTGAAACCTGAGGTAGTCCTTCCAAACTTCGAGCACCTCGCTGCCGACTAGCGCGGAAGTGCCGACTACCGCCGAAGGCTGCCAAACGATGAATTCTGGCTGCTCTGCAACTCCCGCCGATTTGAAATAGGCGTTCCAATCGATGCCGGGTGCTTTGGCGTCGAAGTCAGCGCGTTTCCAAGGATTGTTCTGCTTGAAGACATCGGCTGCGTCGGAGTCCGGAGCATGGGCTTGCGCGATCCGTACTTCGAGAGCCAGAATTCGGGCCGCCTTGGTTTCCGAGTCGGCAACGCTCGCCAGCTTTAGTATCGCCGCAATGTGAGTTTGATACTGAGCGCGCATCTCGGCCATTTTAGGCGAGGGGTCAAGATAGGCGTCGCGATCAGGCATTCCCAGACCACCCTGCCACAAGTGGAAAAGGCAGCGCTGCGAGTCTTCGAAACCCTGGTTGACCCACACGCCAAAAATGTGGTCGGCATTGGAGGTGAGTCCGTCAACTTCAGTATTCAAAGTGCTGCCGAGGTAAGTTGAGAGCGATGCTTTATCAGTGATCGCAGAGATCGTGGCCATCTCACCTGCGAGCGGTTCGAGTCCCTTGGCTTCGATGGCTTCTTCGTCCATGAAACTGGCGTAGTAGGCGCCGACCTTCTGCGCAACGCTGCCCTTGGCGGGCTGACCGACCGCAGCCCCTTGAATTAGGTCGCGAACCCGCTGGCCCGTTCTCTCCGTCAGTATCGCGCGCGTGTCGAAACTCGACTGCCCGGACGGTATCGTTACCCTGGCTAGCCAGCCCCCGTTGGCGTACCGGTAAAAGTCATCGCCCGGCTTGACGGAGCGATCTATATCCTGCGTGTACACGTTTTCAGCGACGGGTAAGGCGGCTCCGCTCAGGTAGGCAGCAGAAGCGAGGACAACGATTGGCGCAACGGTGCGAAAAAGGGACATGGACGTCCTTTCGAGTGAGCCGAAGAGCCACGAGAAAAATCAATTCGGCCACTTCTGAATTTGAAAGCGAAATTTGACTTCTGGTAGACCGCGCGCGTCTTGGGGCTTCGATGCCTACTTTCGGCGTAGCGGTTGGATGTTGCCGGGCAAAAACTCAGCCCAAACATGCCGATGCGCCGCGTGAACAAAGTGCGTCTAGTCTGTTTCGTTCAGAGCAGGGACTTAGATCTCGTTATGAACAGAATTTGGACTAGTTCCATGTCCTGAAGCGGCTAGTACTCGCCCAGCATCCGAAAACTCACAGTTTTCTGTGTATTTTGGTTGACTATTAACTAGAACGGTTCCAGAATCCGCCCACCTCGTCTCGACTTCGAAAGACCTCCGGCCCCGTTCTCCGGCTAGCGGTGAAATCGAGACGACACGACTGTGCCCGCACCTTTGTAATTAATGAATTCAACAGTACAGCTGTGTATACACCTTCGAGGAGGCAACATATGGGCGTTGGGATCAAGAAATCAGGACGGCGCACGAAAGCCACTTTCGTTCAAGTTGGCTTTGCAGCGCTCGTCGTGATCGGAGTTGCACTCGCTTTCGCGTTTACACAGGGGCAGGCGACGGGCGCATCCGCGACTGCTCCGCAAACAACTCAGCAGATGACTCTCATTGGCGCATCCACTATTCATTCAACCCCGCTCGGGAGCGGCGCAGTGGCGAACCCCGAAACCGACGATCGAGATGACGAAGGTGACGGTCCCGGCATTAAGCCCGGCTCCGGCGCGGATGTCGTCGTTCGGCCGTTTGCAACTCGTTCGACATCGAAGATGCCACGGCATCGCACGAATCTCGCGATTCCGAGCAAGTTCGCGGCTGGCCGAGCATCTGCAGCGGCTCGCCCGAACACATCGAGCAGCACATTTCCGCCCCCGGAACCTAATGTCACGGGCAGCATCGTTGTCGGTTTTCAGGCGCCCGGATTTGCCGGATTCAACGGACTGAGCCACCTCGATCAGAGGCTGGCCAATAATGGAAATCAATTCAGCCTCGAGCCGCCCGATCAGGGTCTTTGCGCGGGCAATGGCTTTGTAATCGAGACGGTAAACGACGTCATCCAGGTGTACAACACGCGAGGAGCCGTCCTTGTCGGTGTAGAAGATATGAACTCCTTTTTTGGGCTAGCTACACAGATCAACAGGACGACCGGCGTTAGGGGGCCGTTCCTCAGCGATCCGCGGTGTTTCTATGATTCCCAAACGCAGCGTTGGTTCGTAACAGAGCTGATGGAAGATGATGGAGGAAACCCAGGCGCAACAGGCCGCAATTTCAACCTCATCGCCGTTAGCCAGACCGCCGATCCGACACAGCCTTTCACAGTGTTCAAGTACGACGTGACGGATGATGGCCTGGACGGAACTCCGAGCCATCCCGGTTGCCCGTGCTTCGGCGACCAGCCGCTCTTTGGAACGGACAAGTATGGTGTGTACCAAACAACGAACGAATTCGGCGACTTCTTCAATGGGGCGCAAATCTACGCGATTTCCAAAGCGAAGCTGGTCGCGGCGGCCAATGGTGGTCCTGCGCCGACTGTGCTTGGCATCGATGCGTCTCAGCAGCTGGTGCCGTTTGGCGGCGAGTCTTATTCCATCCAGCCAGCCACAGCACCGGGACAAGACGACTGGGATCACGACCAGGGAGGGGCGATCAAGAACGGAGTGGAGTATTTCTTGAGCGCTCTCCAGTTCGTGGACACCTTCGACAATCGAATCGCGGTTTGGGCTCTCACCAACACCAAGTCTCTGAACTCGAGCTCCCCGAACCTCACATTGGCATTCAGTGTTCTAAGCTCGGAAACCTACGGACAGCCCAATCCGGCGTCGCAGAAACTTGGCGACATTCCGCTGGGCGCGTCGTTCGGCGAGGGTATCGAGTTTTTGAATACAAACGACGACCGGATGAATCAGGTTGTTTTCAGCCAGGGAATCCTATTCAGCGGCGTGAATTCTCTGCTGAAGGTCGGTGGCGCAGAACAACAGGGTATCGCCTGGTTTGGCGTGCAGCCCTCATTTAAGGGATCGACGCTGACGGGGCGGATTGTCCGGCAGGGTTACGTGGCCGTTAAAGGCAATGACGTGTTATTTCCGTCCCTCGGTATCAACGACAGCGGAAATGGCGTGATCGCCTATACTCTGGCTGGCAAGGGCTTCTTCCCAAGCGCTGCTTACACGGACGTCATCGCTGGTTTCGCATTGCCCCTTGTTCACATCGCGGGTGCAGGACAGGACTCTGATGATGGATTCACGGGCTATGTGGCCGAAGGTGGTGACGGGGTGGGACGCTGGGGCGATTACTCTGCCGCAGTGGCGGACGGCGACCGAATCTGGTTTGCCTCCGAATATATTCCCAACAAGTGTCCGGTGAACGCAGTGCCGTGCAGAACCTCGCTAGCGAATTGGGGCACGTTCTTCGCTACGGTACGACCGTTCGGCTTCTAACGACAATTACATCTCGTCTCTTTTGAGGCGGCGAAACAAGAAAGGGCAACGACTCTCAATCGTTGCCCTTTTTTTCTTGAAGTCAGCGGAAGTCGTGGCCCTGTCTGCTCTCTCACCGGTAACTCCCCTAAGTGAACCGCGGTATGGGCCCCCGCCTGACGCCATGCTAAGACGTTTATAGTCAGGCCAAGGTCGGTCCTAACCTTTGCCCAGAGAGCCGAATGGCCAAACGGATTCTAGTGGCAGACGACAATCCGATGATTCGCAAGATGCTGTGCCGTCTATTCGCAATTGAAGAGGACTACGATATCTGCGCGGAAGCCGAAAATGGCCGGGAAGCAATTGAACTCGCGCTGCATCATCGTCCGGATCTGATAATCCTCGATCTGGCGATGCCGGTGTTAAATGGCTTGGAGGCAGCTCGAGAACTGAGGAAGATAATGCCCGACGTTCCGATCATTCTCTTTACTCAGCACGCGCATGCGAGCAAAGGCCTGTCCGGCTTCCAGATGCTTGTGGATCGAATCGTTCCGAAGACCGATGCAAGGGCACTGATGGGGCATGTGAAAGCACTCGCCCCAGTGTAAACCGCTCTGCCGTCGCTCGACAGCTCTAGAAGGGCGGACGCATCATCCATTTGCCCGATTCTTTGTCCTTGTAGAATTCGCCGAACGGTATGTTGTTGTACATCGAGGCGCCGATGTTTCTGGATGCCACCTTCACGTCAAAGGTGCACTTGAACCCCTGTGGCGTTGGTTTGTCGCAGGCTTCCTTCTTGAAGAACTTGATCTCGATCGGATCCGAGACGGTCTCACCGGGCGGGTGATTCATGGCGTTTAACATGGCGTCCCTCATCTCCCCTTCCGAGGGTTCGGATCCACCGCCTCCACAACCCACAAACCCGAGCGTCACTATGATACCCAACGCAAATTTTCCGATTCGCATTCCACTCCCCTTTAGGAAACCAGGCAACACTGGCGCGTCAATGTAATGCATTCGGATTTCTGACGCAATCACAGTTTATAGGTCATCGAGGCCGTCGAGCGAAAAGCAAACGGCAGGATGGGTGTAAGATCGGCGTCGCCTTTCAGGTCTAAAAGAGATTCTGGCTCGCGGGAGACGCCCATGAATTTCCCTGCCACCACACCAGACAAATCGCCCTTGATTCCCTGCTTGCGCTGCATCGCTTTCTTTGTCCTTGCGGGTGTCGTCGCCCCGATTTTTCTTTCCAACGCTCAGCCTGTCCCTCAAGCCAAGACGCTTGCGACGTTGGCCGGCATGCGCGAAGCATGGGTGCGAGACCTGCACGACAAACAACTGGAGCCCATCTTGAAGTTC
>DATNKB010000558.1:0-2789 GCA_035603595.1 Candidatus Dormiibacterota bacterium | reverse complement strand
CGGTTCCGCTGAAACGCGTCAACATGGCCTTCCAATCGATTGTGGCTTCGCAACGGAAAGACTTCAGACCACTAGCCGAAGGTGTGTAGTACTGCGCATGCGCTGCGAAGAGGCGGTCGCGGGCGGCTTTGTCCTCCTTATTCTGGGCGCGTATCTGCGTGCCGCACAGGCAAGGGATAACGAAAAAAACGAAATACACGTAGGCCATCTTACGTTTCATATTCGAACTGTAATATGGATTCCTGACTACCAGCGCCGTAAGCTCCCGCAGAACACCTCTATCAGTAACTGGGAATTCGTGCTTTTACTGCGACCTCGATAGCCGCACCGGCAGGTAGAACGTTAGCGGCGATTACCAACCCATTTGGCCCATCCGGTTGAGAATGATCGCACTGTAGTTATTCATGCGCTGGGGTCGCCGCTTCAGGGGCGCCGGTAGGATTGCAGCGAGCCGTGCAGCCTGTTCCCGGCCGATATGCAGGGCGGCGGTTTCGTCGTAGTAGCGGCACGCCGACTCTGCACCGTAGACACCAGGCCCCCATTCGACCACGTTGAGGTATATCTCCAGAATGCGCTTTTTGCCGAGGAAGAATTCGGCCACCGGCACCAGTGTGGCCTCTGCTCCCTTGCGGAGGAAAGAGCGACCTGTTCCGAAGAATAGGTTTTTTACGAGTTGCTGCGTAATTGTGGAAGCTCCGCGAGTGCGATCGCCTTCCAAATCGTCTTCGGCAGCGATTTGGATCTCGTGCCAATCGAATCCATGGTGCTGGTAGAAGTGCGAGTCCTCAGCGGCGATTACAGCGTGTTGGAGATCGGCGGAGATTTGGCTGAGCGGAATGAATGTGTAGCGTTCGCGATACGGCGTGTGGTGAATCCAGGCCTGCAAGCGGCGCTGGATGTGCACCGCGGTTGTGGGCGGGTCAATCCACCGTGCGGCCAGAAGGATCAGCGCGGCAAGCGACCAAAGAAGCACCACGCCGATGACAAGCCATCGAATAAAGGATCGGACGAAGGGCTTCCCAAGGAGGGTCTTGATGCGTGTGTTCAGCGTTGCAGTCACATTTCCGAATGATAGCCTGAACCGGGTTATTACAACCAATGGTGAGATCGCCGCTGATAAGCGGACGCTGGGGGCCACGTTTTCTCCACGCGATCGGGATCGCGCGGCAAGGCCCCGATGCAGGGAGGAGATGGAGAGGCTCCTTTTTTGATAGGAAATCGCTTTTGGTTGCGTTTGCTCTGAACTATGATGGCCGTCTTTGGAGGCGCATAGATGGCTGCTGCATGGAAGGGTTTCCTTGCTTTCGGACTTGTCTCGATTCCGATTTCTCTCGAACCTGCCGCGCGGTCCGAAAGAATCAGCTTCAATCAGATTCACTCGCCGTGCGGCAGCCGCATCAAGCAGCCGACCTATTGCCCGACGTGCGAAAAGTTCGTGGATCGCTCGGAGGTAGTGAAAGGCTACGAGCACGAGAAGGGTCAATATCTCCTGTTCACGAAAGAGGAGCTCGAAGAGATCGAACCCGAGTCGGCGCGAACGATGGAAATTCTCAGTTTTGTAAAGAGCGAGGAGATTGATCCTGTCTACTTCGAAAGCTCTTATTACGCCAAGCCTGATGAGAGTGGCGTGCGAGCCTATGATCTATTGCTCGATGCGATGCGGAAGACCAGATATGCCGCTATTGCCAAAGTGACGATGTTCGGGCGCGAAAATATCGTCATCATTCGCGCATTGGAGAGCGGCTTCACGCTTCACACGATGTTCTACGAAAATGAGGTTCGGGCCGCCGGGGAAAAACCAAAGAAGTCCGAGCTCAGGGACGCGGAATCGAAGTTGGCCATGCAACTGATCGATACGCTGGCCGCGCCGTTTGAACCGAGCCAGTATGTTGACAGCTACAGGCAGGAGCTGGAGCGGCTGATCGAAGCGAAACGGAGTGGGAAGAAGCTGGCGGTAATGCCGCGCGTGAAACGCGAGAACGTCGTCGATCTGATGTCCGCGTTGAAGACGAGCCTTTCGAGGGAATCGTCGAAGCGAGACCTTCTGCGAACGGTCGCAAAGCCGAACAAGGAGCAGAAGAGGTCGCGAGCCAGCTAATTCAGCGCCCAACTTCGTTGTGTCGAGCAAGGCCACAGGCGTACGATCAGATCCAGAAACGCGAATCGGAAGTCCCTATGAAATCCGCCGCGCAGTTGCTGCTCCTGTTGGGTCTCGCGGTGTTCGCCGTCGCGAGCGTCCCTGCGCAGAATGCCAAATGGAACATCGACGTGGGTCACTCTACCGCCAGCATCTTCCTCGCGCAGTCCGGTGATACCGATCCTGGCATCAACATAGCTGTTGCCAGCGCCGCCGGCACCATGGACCTCGAGTCCGCCGACCCGTCCAAGCTCTCGCTCCAGCTAAATATAGTTCCGGCTGACGAGGACGATGCGCTTCTTGAACCTCACGGCACGCTCCGTGCCGGTGCTTACGCTGCACTCTCGCGCTATACCGTGATGAGCTTCCAATCGAAGTCCGCCGTCCGCGACCCAAGCGGCGAACTCCAGGTGACCGGGGATGTCACCATTAGCTACGTCGAGCGTGAAGCGCCCTCGGACTGGAACATTGCCTACAGCGGACCTACTGTGATCACTCCCGTCAGCAAGAACGCCACGCGCACGGTCACCTTCACCTTCGACAAGTCTGCTTCTGAAATTGCCTATGGCCAGAAAGTGGGCTGGATGGAAATTACAGGTCGCGGCAAAATCCCGCTCGAAGATTTACCCGCTATGCGGTTTTGGCTGTCGAA
>DATNKB010000557.1:0-15602 GCA_035603595.1 Candidatus Dormiibacterota bacterium | reverse complement strand
TCCCATACTTCGAGTCGAACCTCCGATGCTCCCGCGTCGCCGGTCCCGGCCGAATCAGACCAGTCTCACCCTTTTCCCCACAGCCGCTCGCCACGGCGATAGTGAGTCACCTGGTAGTGCTTCCGCGCCCACTCCGGTCCCCGACCGGAGAACGAAGCCTGCTACGGAACTGGTCGGCATCGCACGCCTCGCTGCTTCCTCCCCCTGCGCCGATACCAAGCGCGGGACGGAATATTTCCTGCTGCCCGTTCGCTCGATCCTGAATCACTGCGATTCTGAGCGGGTCCCGTTCGCCTGGACGGTGAATCCCTATCGAGGCTGCGAGTTCGGCTGCAAGTACTGCTATGCGCGCTATACGCACGAGTATATGGAGCTGGACGGCGGAGATTTCGAGTCGAAGATTTATGTGAAGCAGAATGCCGGTCCGCTCGCCGAGCGCGACCTAGCTAACGAGAAAATCTGGGGCGAGCACATCGCGATTGGTACCGCCACGGATCCCTATCAGCCCGCCGAAAAGGAATTCGGCGCTACGCGAGCGATTCTCGAAAAAATGGCTGAGCGCGAGGGGCTGAGCCTTTCCATCACCACGAAATCAAATCAGGTGGTTCGCGATATAGACGTGATCAAGCGGATTTCCGAGCAATCATCCATCACGATTCATATGACGGTAACGACGCTGCGCACGCGCCTCGCGCGAATGCTAGAACCGCGCGCGCCACGCCCTGACTTGCGGCTCGCCGCGCTGAGGCAATTGCGGGAAGCTGGAATCAATGCGGGCGTAAACGCGATGCCTGTGTTGCCAGGGTTGACGGACCGCGAAGAGGATCTCGATGCATTGGCGCGCGCCGCCCGCGACGCGGGTGCGCAGTGGATTGCGGCCAGCGTGCTGTTCCTGATGCCGTCATCGCTAAAGCAATTCTTGCCGTTCATCGACGCGAAATTCCCGAAGCTAGCCAAGCGCTATCGCGAATGGTACCAACACAAAGGCTACGCCCCAGAGGAATATCGCAAGGAAATCTCCGCACGCTTCGAACAGTTGCGCCGAAAATACGGTCTCAACTCACGTCCGGAGCGCTACAGCGCGAGCAAACAATGGCGTTCACCGCAGCTAGCACTGGAGTTATCGGTATAATTTCGCGGCAAGGCTAAACTCTACGGAATGATAATGCGCGAAGCTTCTTGAGCAGTTTTCGTCTCGTCAGGCAGAGGAAAGCGCGCGCGAAGAAAGCTTAGAAACGCCCGCGAGAGCGGACGCCCATTAGTTTCCTGCTTTCCCACACGTAGCAGAAATACGAGCAACTGAAAGATCTCCGAATCCTTTAGCGTTGAAAGGCCGGCACGCGCCGTTTCTTCTTTCTCAAACTCCTGCAGGAATGCCGCGAGCTGTCCATACAGCGCCCGCGCGACCGGGGCATCGGGCGGCCGCTCATAATAAATTCCAGTGCCGAGCGTGCGATGCGTTTCCGCTAGCGCCTCGAGGGCCGCAAGGATTGCCGCATCATTTAATTCCTTGTTCTCGATCTGAAAACGATGAATGGTGCCGCCGAGGCCTGCAACAACGGGCCACTTTTCGTATACGAAATCCACCGGAAATTGAACGTCCGGATAAGGAAATTCCTCTCGCGGAGCCGGCTTGCGATGCTCGGCTTCGTAGCGGTGAGCGGCGATCAAGTACGAGCAGTCGATCGGGCAATCAATCGTCACTTCGCGCCCTTCGCCGCAGCAGATCGCGCAGATCTTTTCGCCCTTTGCGGGGCAGAACCGCTTTGCCGGCCGCCTTTCACAAATCGCGCAGGTCACTCCTGACTCCTAATCACCCTCAAGCTACAGGCCGGTGGATTGCCAAGGATAAGAACACGTAAACGACTACGAGAAGAATGGTGATGAAACAACACAGCGCGGTTCGAAGGACACAGTGTCCGAGATGCTCAATCCACGCATGGGCGTCGACGGGCTCACTCGGCGCACGCCCAGTCGAGAAAACAAATGCGGATTTCTTCGGTTTCCGCGGAAGAATCATCAGGATGGCAACGCACTGCAGTGCCAGAGCCGCGAGCCCCCAACGGCCCGATTCGGTATTGAGTTTTCGCATTGCGGGAGCAAATTGCGGCAGGCCGATCCACCCGCTTACGGCGACGCCGAGAGAAAACCATCGGAGGAGTGCATACGCACTGGCTGCCACGAAAGGAATCGCGATCCAGAACCTGCGATTCATAAGTAAAAAAGTTCTATGGATCAAGACTGGCTTACCTGCCGGCGGCTTGCGGCACGGCACGCGCATCGAGCAGCGCAATTTCCTGTGCAATTGTTTCCACGGTGTGCTCGTCGCCGAATTTCGAATTGACCATCAAGTTGTAGAGCGAACGCAGAGGCCAGTCCTTGCCGAAGTAATGGCGAATGAACGCGGCTCGCTCAGAATCCACTTCTTCGACGAGTTGCGCCGCTTCTTTTTCGGATTTCCCGAGGCTCATGATGCGGCGAATCTTTTCGTCGACCGGCGCGTAGATAAAAACATGGAAGACATCGGGCCGATTGCGCAGGATATACGGCGCGCCACGGCCCACGATCACGGATTTTCCGCGCGAAGCTACGTCTTCAACTACTTTATGCAACACGGCGACCATCCGGTCGGCGTCAAACATCTGCGATTCGCCTTCGAGCGGTAAGGTGCGCTCGTAGCTTCCGCGCGCGTACACTTTGAAGAGGCGGTGAAGCAGCGAATCGCAGCGTTCATCGCAACGAAGAGCCGCTCGATGGTCTACCTTGGCGACGCGCGCAATTTCCGCGGTCAGCTCCTCGTCCCACACTTTCCAGCCAAGCCGCGCCGCGAGGCACTTCGCGATATTCGCTCCGCCGCTGCCGTATTCCCGTTCGAGGGTGACGATTCGGATCTGCATCCTGACCTGCGCTGCAGATTAGTGTACCGCCATCGGCCCGCCGGGCTTCACTTTTTTCATCAGGAAGACAAATGGAATCATCGCGAGAACAGCAACGCCGAGTAGCTTGAAGTTGTCGATGTAAGCGAGCATGGTTGCCTGTTGATTCACAAGATTCGACACCATCCCGTACGCCTGATGCGTGGCTTCATAGCTGCTCGACCCGCGCGAAACAAATAGGTGCGTCATCGCGTTAATCATCGTGTGCAGCCGGCCGCTTCCGGAATTCACGTGATCCACCAACTGGTTCTGGTGGAATTGAGCGCGCCGCTCGAGCATCGTGGTGACGAGGGAGATTCCCACGCTTCCTCCTATGTTTCGCGAAAGATTGATCAGGCCCGAGGCCGCATTGTTCTTGTCTTTCGGCAGAAAGGCGTAAGCGACAGTGTTAATCGGAACGAACAGGAACGCCAGGCCAAGCGCCTGAAAGCCGCGGGCGATTGCAACTGTCCTAAAATCGATCGACACGTCGAAGCTCGTCATGTGAAAAAGGGACAAGCCGACGACAGTGAGGCCAAACAGCAGCATGATCCGCGCGTCATAGTGGCCAAGCAGATATCCCACAAGCGGCATCGCCAGAATGATCGCAAATCCGCCGGGCATGAGCGCAAGGCCCGCTTGTTGAGCCGTATAGCCCATGATCGTTTGAAGGAACAGCGGAATCAGCACCGTGCTCGATAGCAATCCAAAGCCAACCATGAACATCAGCATATTTCCAATGGCGAACGAGCGGTCACGGAAAAGGTGAAGATCGATAATCGGATCTTTGTGGCGCCACTCCCAGATGATCACGGAAATCAGCGCAATGACAGAGATCGTGGTCATCGCGATGATGAAATGCGAGCCGAACCAATCGTCGCGCTGGCCCTTGTCCAACACAACTTGCAACGTGCCGAGCCCGAGCGCGAGAAGGCCCAAGCCGATGTAGTCAATCCGGAACCCGGATTTTTTCTCGCGTTTCATGTAGGGCGGATCAGAAATCAAACGATTCGTGAGGAATAGCGAAATGAGTCCGACCGGAATATTGATGAAGAAAATCCAGCGCCACGAGAAATTGTCGGTGATCCATCCGCCAAGCGTGGGCCCGATAGCCGGAGCGAACACCACCGCCATTCCGTAAACGGCGAACGCCATGCCGCGCTGTTTAGGCGGAAACGTGTCGGCCAGAATGGCCTGCTCGCTCGGCTGCAGTCCGCCGCCCCCCACGCCTTGCAGCACGCGGAAGAAAATTAGCGACCCCAACGAAGGAGCGAGGCCACAGAGACACGAGCTAATCGTGAACAGTGCCACGCACGACATGTAAAACCGCTTGCGGCCGATCAGCGCGGAAAACCAGCCGCTCATCGGCAGCACGATTGCGTTCGAAACGAGGTAGGAAGTGAGAACCCAGGTGGCTTCGTCCTGTCCGGCAGAAAGGCTCCCGGCAATATGCGGCAACGCAACGTTTGCGACGCTCGTGTCCAGCACTTCCATGAACGTCGCCAGCGTGACGGTGAGCGCGATAATCCAGGGGTTTACTGCGGGCCGCTCGAATTCGCGCGGTGCCGAAATGGCCGCGCTGATGCTCATTTCACGTAGACCTTCGGTTCAACGGACATGCCCAGTCGCAAGTAGTGGTCGCTGTTTTCGCCCGGATCGAGCACGATTTTTACCGGCAATCGTTGCACCACTTTCACGTAGTTGCCCGTAGCGTTTTCCGGCGGAAGCAAGCTGGTGCGCGCGCCGCTTGAGCCGGCGATGCTGTCCACATGCCCTTTATATTCGCGGCCATTGGCATCCACTTGAATTTTCGCCGCCTGCCCTGGCTTCATATACTTCAACTGTGTCTCTTTGAAATTCGCAGTGAACCAGACTTCATTGAGCGGCACGATGGTGAACAGCTGCTGTCCTGGCTGGACGTTCATGCCGACCTCGGCGTTCTTCATCACGACACCATCCACTGGGGCCATCAGCTTTGTGTACTGCAGATTCAGTTCCGCCTGCTCGAGCGCTGCTTGCTTTTGCGCGACAGTGGCAATCGCTGAGCGCGCCCGCGCTTGCGACACAGCCACCTGCTGCGGACCGGTCTGCGAGGACCGCCAATTCGCTTCTGCCTGCAATAGCCGCGCACGGGCCTGATGAATTTGTTGTTCTGCGGCGGCCGCGGACGCTGACGCGGACGCTACCGTTGCGGTGCTCGCCCGTGCGGCAGCCAATGCTTGGTCGTACTGTTGCTGCGAGACTTCCTGCTTATCGACAAGCTGTTTGTATCGAACGAGATCGTCCTGAGCTTTTACGTCGTTTGCCTCAGCCTGCGCGAGCTGCGCCTTTGCCGCGTCAAACTGTTGCTGCGCACCTGCGATGCCCGCTTGGGCATTTTCAACGTCCGCTTCACTCGCAGAAGTTTGGCTGGTGGTACTGATCGATGTAATTGGGACGTTGATGCCCAGAGAGGCGGCTTGCGCTTCGGCATCCGCTAAATTCGCGCGCGCCTGGTCCGCTGCCACTTGATAGTCCCGCGGATCGATTTCCGCCAGCACCGTCCCGGCCTTCACGAACTGGTTGTCGTCCACATTTACCTTTTGGATGTAGCCGGAAATTCGCGTGCTCAGCGGCATCAGGTGACCATCCACTTGCGCGTCGTCGGTGCTCTCGTAGCTCGCGAAATAGCGCCATGCGAAGAAGCCGCCAATCAACAGCACGAGCACGGCGCCGATAATCAGCCATCGCGTCGCCGGATTTCTGCGAAAGCGATTCCGCGCGGATCCAGACGGTGGAGGCGCGGCCGAGTGCGTTTCGGACTGTGGCGGCGCAGTCTGGGTATTCGGCTCTTGCGTGACCGGAGGATTCAGCGAGACTTCCACGTCCGTGCGCTGTGCCATGGTTATTTTCCTTTGAAGTACTCTTTCACGCCCAACTCCGCCTGTCCGACGGCTCGGGCCAGAGAAATCTTGGCGTAGTTATAGTTGTAGAGACTCGAGATGTACTGTTCGTTCGCGCTGGCCACTGCTTCCTGCGACTGCACCACTTCCACGGTGTCCGTAACGCCGGCCGCGAAACGATCGATCGACTGCGTCAGCGTCTCGGCGGCCAGGTCAATATTGCTTCGCGCCACCGACACCAGCTCGGCCGAAGACTGCAAATTAAAAATGGCCGTGCGTATGTCCGCATCGATCTGACCTCGCAGATTTTCTGCTCGATCGCGGCTCTGCTGGAGCTGCGCGTCTGCCTGCAGCACGTCTCCGTGAACGCTCCCACCCTGGAAGATAGGAATAGTTAGCGTACCGCGGGCGTCGAACACCCCATGGTTCGATGAAAGATGCTGCCCCGCGATGCCGTAATCGGCGTCGAATGATAACGACGGGTAGTAACCGGCCACCGCCGCTTTGCGCGAAAATTCCATGGCCTTGATGTCCGCAAGGGCAGCCTGATAATCGGAACGATTCGCGTACGCCCGTGCCAGCGCCTCATCCACCGTTATTCCTTCGAGCGGTGCATACGGTGATTTATCCGTCAAATTGAATTGCTGCCCTGGCGCAAGTCCAATTACCCTCGCCACCGTCAGTTTCTGGATCGCGAGGTCATTTCGCGCTTGAATCAACTGTTGCTCGCGGGTCTGCAATTCCACTTTCGCGCGCAACGCGTCGATCGCAGGTGATGTCCCGGCGGTGAAGCGATCGTTTGCCTGGTCGTAGAGCGCCTGCGCCGTTTTCACTTGCGCCGCAGCCGTCTCGATACGCGCTTCGTCCGCGATTGCCTGGAGATAGTTGTAGCCCACTGCAAGCACCACGAGATCCCGAGCATCCTTGTAGCTGTACTCGGCAGACTTCAGGTTTTCGTTGGCTGACCGCGTTTTATTGATCGCCTTCCAATCAAAGAGTTGTTGGCTCAAGTAGGCACGCGCGTCGAAATATGAAAACGGCCCCACGATGCTCGGGATGTTTGCGCCCGGAACGTTAAAACTCAAACCGAACTCTTTCAAGTTCACCTGCGACACATTTACCAGCGGAGTCGCGGTCACGTGTGGCAGCAGCGCGCTCAATTGTTGCCATCGCGTGCCGTGCGCCGCCAGCACATCCTGATTCGAAAGCAGCGCGCCGAGGTTCTGCTTCAACCCTCGCTCAATCGCATCCTGGAGCGTGATTGGCACAACGCCCGGCACGAATTTTCCCGGTACGCTGCCGGAAAAATTGCTCTGCACTTGCGGTGCGACAGGAGATTGTGTCTGGCTTCCGCTTGATGTGCCGCTTGACGAACCCGATTGTGACGGCCCAGCCTGGGGGCTTGCCAATCCAGGCTGAGCTAACTGCGCGAATGCGATGCTTGTACTGCCAAAGAATAAAAAGGCCAGGGCGAGGAACGACTTGAGAAAACGGCTGTTCACGTGGTGGCCTCCTCCTAATTCCTTACTTAATGGATGAAATGGAGACTTCGAAAGACTCAGCGACGCGCCGAAAATGGCGCCCCAGTCCCCGTAAAACTCAACTTCGCTTGCGCTTTGTTCCAATGCGAATCGTGTCGGCCAGCAAACTGGGATAGATGAGGTCCCAAGTGTTTCTCGCGGTCGCTTGAAAGTTCGTTTCTGGATTCAATGCCCAGGCCATCGTAAAACCCATCACCACGGTCTGGATCAGGCGCGCTAGCTCAATCGGTGCAGCATCGGACCGTATCTCTCCCCGCTTCTGCGCCAGAGAAATAATCTCAGCGAGAATTTTGCGACTGATGCGCATCCGTTTCTGCAGCTCCGCGCGAACCGGCGCGCACGACGCATGCGCCGCATAGATTGCACGCAGCACCGCTGGATTTTCATGAGATTGCCCAGCCGAGTCCGTGGCAAGCTCCCCGAGCACTTCGAGAACGGAGCCGCTCGTCGCGCAAGCCTTTTCGAGTGCGCGCTCGACGGCGGCAATACGTTCGCCACCATACGCCGCAAGCACGTGCTCCTTCGTCGGAAAGTAATTGAAGAACGTTCCCTTTCCCACGTCGGCCGCTTCGGTAATGTCCTCCACCGTTGTTTCCAGGAACCCGCGCTCGCCGAAAAGTTCTAAAGCGGCACGATAGAGCCTTTCCCGAGTTTCCAGACGGCGGCGTTCGCGGCGACCCGAGCGCGAATTGGCTGCAGGCATGTTGCGTCGATGCCGGATAGCGGATTGCGTGCGGGGTTTCATCGTGACCGACGACTATATCTGACTTTAAGTCAGTAATGAGTAAAAGTCAATTGAGACGGGCTGTGCCATTGTCGACTGGGGAACATACGGGCTGGATGAAAAGGACCCCGCGCCGAAGCTCTCAGGCTGCGGCGCGGGTGTGTCTAGCGAAACGCTACTTCGCGTGATGCGGTGAGTGTTTTGTAAGAGTCGCAATCAATAGCTTCGCAGAAGGCGGAATTGGCACGGCCTTGCGGAACACGATTGCTTTCGCTTCCACCTTCTTGCCGTAAAGACGTTCGTTCGCGTCGTTGTCCGGGCGCAGCGTGGAACCCTCCAGCGACACCCCGGCGAACAAACCGCGAGAACGCGAATACGTCAGCACTTCCGCTCGCAACGTTACGTCCGTCGCGGCCGCCGCTGTTCGTCCAACGGGCCCCGCCGCTGCAGAGGCGTCGGCGCCCAACTTCACTTTGCTGCTCAAGATCGCGCCCGCGCCGCGCTCGTTCATGATCAGCAGCACGAAGTCAGTAGCCTGCCCGCCGATCTGAAACCCGAAACTGCCGCCTTCGAGCGCCATCATCGACGGCGCGCTCCAGGAACCGCGGAAGTTCTCGCCGCCGCGGCACGTCATCACGCCCCGGCCGTAACTGGCGCCCACTATAAAGGCTGCCTTCAGAACCGACGGCAGGACGATCACGCAATCCGCTTTGTCGATCAAATCCTGCGGAATGTCGTCCGGGATATCCATAATCTCTTTCGCAACTTTGCCGGCGTTCCGGACGCGGTCAGTTTCTTTTGTGTCGTCGTCAGCAGCGCGAAGCGGCGCTGGATTGACGAAGGAAAGCAGGCCAACGAGCGATGCCACAATACCAAGGTGCCACGCTTTTCTCATCTAACTTCCTCCTCAGGATGGGTGGGCTTAATTGAATCCGAGCCGCTGTTTACAGGAAGACTATATCAAACGAGAAGGGAACCGCGAAGATTGGAATATAATTGGCCGCTTTCGAACAGTCGGGTCGACCACTTGGACTAAAGGACGTCTGCCATCTCGCCGCTTGCAACTCGAAAAAGCTTCCTTACTCGCTCAGCCGTCCTTGTGATCGGGAGTTTCTTTGGAATTGTTCGGCCCTTGTGTGCACAAACGGCATGTTGCAGTTCGAAGCCAGATCAGCAATCTAAAGCGCGTACAACGGCTAATGTACGGCCGGATGTCGAGCGCTTTCGGACGCGCCTGGACGCAGTCCTGAACGAGGCTCACGCCCGGAAAGCGGATTGGGGCGTCCTCATCGCCAACCGCGACACTGGCGAAACGCTGTTCGAGTTGAACGCCGACCGCTACTTCACGCCCGCATCGAACGCCAAACTTTTCACCTCGGTCTTCGCGCTAGCCACTCTCGGCACAGGCTATCGTTTTCACACTACCCTCGAAGCAACGGCCGCCCTCGGCAGTGATGGGAAACTCCCCGGAGATTTGCTCCTCGTTGGACGCGGCGATCCCGATCTTTCAAACCGCAAATTCCCCTTCCACGGAAAAGTTGAACACGATGGTCCAACCGAAAAAATTCTCGCCGAACTGGCCGATGCCGCAGTCGCCCGCGGTTTGAACGAAGTGGACGGGGACATCGTTGCCGACGATCGATTCATTCCTTTCGATCCGTATCCCGCAGGTTGGAGCATCGGAGATTTGTTTTTTACGTTTGGCGCTCCCGTCACCGCGATCACCTTCAACGACAACTCCGTCACGATCACGATGTCGCCGGGTATCCATGCGGGGGATCCTGCGCTGATAGTCGTCGATCCTGCGGAAGCAGCATCAGGATTCACTCGGGAAATCACGACAAGCGCGATTGGAACAGAACCTCAACTTGCCGTTGTTCGCCAGCCCGGACCGAATTTCCTGCTCCTTCGCGGGTCGTTGCCGCTCGCCCACGCCCCCGTCAAGCTCGATCTCGCAATCACGAATCCAGCGGAGACAGCCGCGCGCACGCTGCGGCATCTGCTCGAAGCTCGTGGCGTGCATATCAAAGGCGAGGTTCGCGTCGAAGAAGCGCCAGCGCCGCAAGCTTTGAAATCCGGAGAAACCCCGGCGCTGCTTTCACCTGAATTGAAGAGCGCGGAAGAAAATGCAGCACCAAGCGCGCAAGTATTAGCCGAACACGTCTCCCCTCCGCTTCTGGAAAGCGTGCGCGTGCTAAATAAAGTGAGCCAGAATCTCCACGCCGAGCTGCTTCTGCGCACGATAGCACGCGAAAAAACGGGAATCGGCTCCTCGGAAATTGGATTGAGACTTGAGCAGGATTTCTTGAAATCCCTGGGCGTCACAGACGGTGACGATGTCCTTACCGACGGCTCCGGCCTCTCGACGAACAATCTCGTAACGCCGCGCGCCGTAGTCGCCTTACTGCAATATGCAATTCATCAGCCCTGGGGCCCGGACTTTATGGCCACGCTGCCGATTGCCGGAGTGGACGGCACTCTCGAAGACCGCTTGAAAGGCACTCCTGCCTCCGGTCTGATACAAGCGAAAACAGGAGGCCTCGAGCACGTCCACGCTCTTTCCGGTTACGCGACGACACTAGGGGGCGAATATCTCGTCTTTTCGATCTTCGTAAACAACGACCCCCAAAAGGGACGCGATGCAATCGCCGCGATCGATGCGATCGCACAGGCGATGGTCGAGACGGTAGACTTTCCGGACAATCATAAGTAGCAGCCTCTCGATTCGCGGCTCGATTCTCTTTTCCACACCCAACCAAGCTACAATTCCATTTTTGAGGCATCCGTGTCCCGTCACGCAGAAAAGCTCCTCGAATTCGACAAGCTAAAAGAAATCGTCAGCGGTTTCACCACCTGCGCGCCAGGACGCCGTGCAATTCTCTCGCTCAGCCCCCAACTGGACGTCTCCGCCCTGAATTCTGAATTCACTCTGACCCGTGAGGCAGTCGCCTATCTACACCCCGGCGCGGAAATGGGTTTCGGCTCGCTTGCAGATCCCGAGCCTTGGCTCGTGCAGCTTGCCATGCCGGCATCGGTGCTTTCGAGCGCCGATCTGCTGGATGTCGCTTCCTTGATGGACACGGCCAACGGCGTCCGGCAAACATTCAAGGGAGAAACCGCGAAATATCCGGGTCTGGCGGAAAAAGCGGCGGCCTTTGCAGATTTTCGTCACCTCCTCACCGCCATCCGCCGCGCGATTCTTCCCAATGGTGAAATCAGCGACGATGCTTCTCCACAATTGCGCCGCATTCGCACGGGCATCGGGCAAGCGCGCGACAAAATCCAGAAGTCGCTCGAAAGTATTCTTCGGGCACGTGGTGAGCCTACTGGCGAGGACTACATCACGCTCCGCAACGATCGCTTCGTCATTCCGGTTCGCGCCGGCGATCGCCGCGCCGTTCCGGGCGTCGTGCACGCTGCCAGCGCCACGGGCCAAACGGTATTCGTCGAGCCGCTCGAAGCCATCGATCTCAACAATCGCCTCGTCCAACTTTCCGAAGAAGAAATCGCTGAGATTGGACGCATTCTCGCCGAGCTCACCGAACAAGTCCGCTCCGATCGCGGGCCGCTTGAATCCGCCGCCGCGGGAATCGCTCATCTCGATTCTGTTTTTGCCCGTGCGCGATTTGCGCGTGAGTTCGATTGCACGATGCCGGAATTCTCCATCGGTAATTCGCTCCGCCTCGAAGCCGCGCGTAATCCGGTTCTCGAACACACGCTGCGCCCGCAGGGCCGCAAAGCCGTCCCCTTGACCCTCGCGCTTGGCGGCTCGGAAACAGTGATGGTCATCAGCGGACCCAACACGGGCGGGAAGACAGTCGCCCTTAAAAACGTCGGCCTCGCCGCTCTCGCTGCGCAATCAGCGATGCCCGTCGCCGCTGAACGCGCCGAATTGCCGCTCTTCGATCACGTTCTGGCCGATATCGGCGACGAGCAGTCCATTGCCGCCGATCTCTCCACGTTTTCCGCGCACATGCTGAATCTTAAATCAATGCTCGAGATCGCGACTGATCGCTCGCTGATTCTCGTCGACGAAATGGGTACGGGCACGGCGCCTGAAGAAGGTGCGGCTCTCGCTGTCGCACTGCTCGAAGAATTTCGCGCCCTGCGCGCATTGACAATCGCCACGACGCACCACGATCGCCTGAAGGCCTACGCTTCCACGACGCCAGGAATCGTTAACGCCGCGATGGAATTCGACGAAGAGAATCTGCGGCCCACGTATCGCCTCCTCGTAGGTGTGCCGGGCACTTCGAGCGGCCTCGAAATCGCCCGCCGGTTGGGTCTGCCGCCTCGCGTTGTGGACCATGCGCGCGCCAGCCTCTCTCCTGAATCGCGCGAGGCGCGCGATTTGATCGCCTATCTTCATCTCAGCCGCGATGAGATGGACGAAATCAAGCGCCAGGCTCGCGAAGAGCTCACGCAATTGGAGGCAGAGCGCCGCTCGCTCCAGACCGAATGGGTCGAGCGCCAGAAAAAGCGCATCGCGGAACTTGAAAAGAATTTCGACGCCACTCAGAAGCGCCTCGAAGGTGAAATCGCCCAGCTCGCAGCCGATATAAAGGACCGCACTCTGCGCGCTCAAATCGAAAAGCAATCCGGCCGCCGCGTAGTCAAGATTGCCGGCGAAGCCCGCGCGGAAGCGGACGCCGCCGTCGTTGACGCGCTCGCCGCCTCCCAATCAGACCTCGGAGTTCAAGCGCAACGCGCCGCGCAGCCGGTCGAACCCAGCCTTCTTTCCGCAGGCCAGCGCATCCTCGTAAAGGGATTCAAGCAGCCGCTCCTTTTCCGCCGTCACGACGGCCGCTCCGCCGAAGTCGAAGCCGGCCCCATGCGCATGAAAGTTCCGTTGGCCGACGTCGTCGGAATTGAGAGCAGCCCGCAATCTGCGAAAAGCATTACGGCCGATGCCACGCGTCCTCGTGGCATCACCGTCCACGCTCAGCCAAGCGACGAACCCGCCGCCGAAGAAATCAACGTAATCGGCACCACGGTCGAAGAGGCCACGCGCCGCGTCGACAAATTCATCGACCAAGCCGCCCTGGCCGGCAAGCCCGCTGTCCGCATCATCCACGGTCACGGTACCGGCGCTCTGCGCCGGGGCTTGGCCGAATTTCTCACTTCACATCCGCTCGTCGAAAAGATCGAACACGAGAAGCCCGATCGCGGCGGCGAAGCAATCACAATCGCGGAGTTGAAAAGCTAGCAACGGAGTGCTAAGTCTTAACTCATCACCATGGCGGAAGCTGGGTCATTCGCGGAGCGTGTAAAACAGCAGGCGGACATTGTCCGCGTGATCGGCGAATACGTCCGCCTAAAAAAAAGCGGCGCAAATTTTGCTGGTCTCTGTCCCTTCCACCAGGAGAAAACCCCGTCCTTCAATGTTCATCCCGTGAAACAGATCTATCACTGCTTCGGCTGTGGCGTCGGCGGCGACGTCTTCAAATTCGTGATGGAAATGGAGAAGTCCACATTCCCCGAAGCGATTCGCACCGTCGCAGAAAAGTGCGGCATTGCCATTCCCAAGCCGCGCGAACGCTCGCCAGAAGAACGCCGCGAAAATCAACAGCGCTCAGCGCTCGTCGAAATGCATCGCGAAACCGCCGCCTTCTTCGCCCGTGCACTACACGATAGCTCCGAAGGCAAAGTAGCCGCAGCGTATCTCGAAGATCGTGGCCTCGATCGCGAAGCAATGAAACGTTTCGGCCTTGGTTTCGCGCCGTCCTCCGGCGACGCCCTCCTGCGCTTCCTGAAACAAAAATATCCCGACAAACTTCTCGACGTCTCCGGTCTGATCTCCCGCGATCAAAGTGGCCGCGCCTACGATCGTTTTCGCCGCCGCATCATGTTTCCCATTGCCAATGAAGCCGGCAAAGTGATCGCTTTCGGCGGCCGTGCTATGGGTGACGACACGCCGAAGTACATGAATTCACCCGAAACGCCGATCTACACAAAGAGCACCGTCCTCTATCATCTCGATCGCGCGAAAGAATCCCTGCGCCAAAGCGATTTCGCGGTCCTCGTCGAAGGTTACATGGACGCCATCGCCGTCGCCCGCGCCGGAATCGCCAATGTCGTCGCGAGCTGCGGTACCAGCCTCGCCGAGCCTCAGATCAAATTGCTCGGCCGCTTCACTCGCCGCGTCATCGTCAATTACGACCCCGACACCGCCGGCCAGGCCGCCACCGAACGCTCCATCGCGCTCCTTCTCGAGAGCGAATTCGACGTCCGCGTCCTCGCCCTGCCCGGAAAAGCCGATCCCGACAAATTCCTGAAAGAACAAGGTGTCGACGCCTACCGCAATCTTCTCGCGCAATCCCCGCCCTATCTCGATTACCTGATCTCCCGCGCGCGCCAAATGGATCGCACCACCGCCGCCGGAAAAGTCGCCGCGCTGAATTTCCTGATGCCCTACGTGCAGCGCCTCCCGAATCGCCTCCTGCGCTCGGAATGGGCCACCCGCATCGCTTCCGAATTGCGCGTCGACGAGCCCGTCCTTCGCGAAGCCTTGCGACGCGCCGCCGCCGAGCGCCGCAGCGAAGTGAAACCAAACGCGAGCCTGCTCGGCCCTGCCGTGAAGCCCGCCGAACGCCAAATCATTCGAATGCTCGTCGAATCCGACGGCTTCCGCGAAAAACTCGCCCACGAATTGGCGCATGACGCGCTCCACCGCGGCCTCGAGTGCGAGCGCCTGCTCGACCTCCTCATTTCAAAGGTCGGCGAACACCCCGATCCCGCCATGCTGGCCGCTGCTCTCGAAGAAAGAGAGCGCCGCCTGCTCTTCGAAGTCCTCTTTGAGCCCGTCCCCGAACCCACCTGGGATGACGCCGAGAATTGCCTGAACGTTCTCCGCAATCGCCGCGTGGAAGAAGAACTCGCCGCGCTTCAAAAGAAGATCGAAGCCAAGCCCAGCACCGATGAACTGCGCGGCCTTCTCACGCGTCGCCTCGAACTCCAGAAACAACTCGCTACCAACTAGCCCGATCCATTTCGTCGCAGTCGCATTTTGAATCGGCACACCCGCCCACTCATCTACTGTAACGAAGCCCCAATTTACTCAGAGCGTACAACAGCAAGGGAGTATTCAATGCCGCAGGCTACAAATTTTCGAATATTCAATCCCGACACGATGGCCAAACCGACCGCTGGCTATTCCCAGGTGGCTGTAGTCACCGGTGGGAATCCGGTTTACGTCGCCGGCCAGGTCGCGCTCGATCCGTCAGGCAATTTTGTGGGTAAAGACGACTTCCGAGCCCAGGTCGAGCAAGTGTTCAAAAATCTAAAAGCTGCCGTCGAAGCTGCCGGGGGAAATTTTCACGACATCATCAAACTCAATTTTTACTGCGTCGATAGCGTCGACCCCTCGCAAATCCCGCTAGTCCGGGAAATCCGCGACAAATACGTCAACACTCAAAATCCACCCACAAGCACATTCGTAGTTGTTCGCAGGCTGGTTCGTCCGGAGTGGCTGATCGAAGTGGAAGCGGTAGCAGTCGTCAATCGCTAAGCTCCCGCTATGATAATCGTCGCGAAGGACTTA
>DATNKB010000556.1:0-11061 GCA_035603595.1 Candidatus Dormiibacterota bacterium | reverse complement strand
TTCGGCCGCCGATGTTGCGCAGCACGACAGCCTCGCCCGGTTGAGTTCCAAGGACATGAGCCGGATCCACACGCATATCCGCACAACCGATGATGATCGCCTTTACCTTGGGCAGTGCCCGCGGAAGTGAGGGCATTAGCGCGCCAGCAGCGGACTGCTGAGCAGCAAATTCTTTATTGCGCTGTAACAAGTGGTCGAGATTGTTCATGCCGATTCTCCGCACGGCTTGTTCTAACAGCAAAATTGTAAAGCATGGTGGGTCTCAATAGAAATTCGATCGAGGCGAAGTGAGTTCAAGTCCCGATTCGCCGCGCTACCGGAAGGAAATGGTGGTGGGTTAAGACTACTTTGTGATACCGAGCGTGCAAAGAAGGGGGAGCCACCCGCCCGCTTGTCAGGGATTCGCGCGGCCCGTCACTCAACCCAGAGTTTGAGTTTCCAGCAATGCACGGAGCTCCTTTAAGCGCACGACCACGTGGTCCGCGCCATTTTTCAAAAGGAGATCCTCCGGAAACGACGTGGTGATAGCCGCGACGCAACAGCCAGCGGCTTTGCCAGCGATCACTCCATTCAGAGAGTCCTCGACGACCAGGCACTGGGCTGCAACAGCCTTCAGCCCGGATATCACGGTGAGAAAAATTTCCGGGTCTGGCTTGGGGCGAGAAAATCCCGATGCGTCCACCACGAAATCAAACGTATCTGCCAGACCGAGCACGGAAAGAGCAACCTGCCTATTTCTTGGGGTCGCTGAGGTTGCGAGTGCAACTTGAAACCTGCTCTTAGCCCAATTCACGAGCGCTTTAGCGCCTTCGATGGGCGCCGCCATTTGTTCGATTGCCTCGAATTCTGAATGCTTGATGCGGAGCAATTCGTCAACGTCGAGTTTTCTGCCGGGAATGGAACGCCCGACCTCATTCATCATCGTCTCGTCAGGTCTCCCTTTGTACCGTTCGTAAACCGCTTCGGGCAGGACGATTCCGAACTTGGCAAAGGCCCGCTCCTTAGCGAGCTTATGTGCGGGCTCAGAGTCGATGAGGACTCCGTCCATGTCAAAGATGATCGCCGTGATCTTCGTCTCTGTTTCCAGATGGGGGTCGACCCGCGTCAGTGTGTGTGCAGCAGCCCGACTCTGGGCTGTCTACTTTATGCGGCTTTTAGATTTGGCTCTGCGAGTTCTTCGCTCGTTCAAATTCACTTTGGAATCCGGGGAGAATTCCCTCCAGGATACCTGACGTGCGTGTTGCCGCGATGCCGAGCAGCGCTCCGCCGAGGGCATCTAGATTCTTTCGCGCCGCACTGGTCAGCTTGCTCGGCGATTGGGACGAAGCCCTGAAGGCCGACCTATCGAATTCGACGCCATTGCCCGACGGTCGCTCCGGATAAACCTTCGCTGGTCCTCGCAGCGCGCTGAACAGTGCTGAAAGCAAGATGCCGCCGCCGAATGCAACAGCGAGCATCGTTCCTGGGCGTTCTTCAACCTGCGAGCGCCAAGCGACTGCTGCTTTCGCCCTTTTCTTCAACTCGATCAAATTATCGCTCAGCTCACTTCGCTTCTGCGCGATTTCCCACTCTATTTGATTTGTTGTCTCGCCCATTGCACGTCCTCCTCCAACGTTCGAATCGTTTTGTCGGGTGCTAAATTTACCCGCCTCAATTTCATTCCACCGGCGCCAATCAAAATTCCTGCCGCGACTGCTAACACACCGCCCACGATCAACGCGGCGAGCCAACCTGCCATCACCAACGACAGCGCGTACACAGCGGCAAGAAACAAAAACCCCAATCCGTAAAACGCCAAGGCCACACCTGCACCCAGCGCGGCGCCTGGCCCTGCCACTTTTTCCGCCCCTTCTTTCAGTTCAGTCTTGGCCAGCCGAAACTCAGCTCGGACGATCTGCGTCAGATTCGAGGCGATGTCCTCCAATATTTCCGGCAGGGATCGCTGCATTTGTGGCGCGGTCATGAGCAGCCTCTTTTCCGATTCCGATTTCGTTAGTCGCGACGAAAGCCACGCGCCACAATGAAGCCCAGCAGAGCCGCGGCGGCCAACGCCGGTCCCGGATAGCGCTTTACGATGTCCTTTAGGTCCTCTCCCATAGCCTTCAAGTCGGTCTCGCGGATATAGTCTGCGGCGGTTCGAAGCTTGTCCGCAGTATCGTGCGCCACGCCTGAGATTTGGTCAGCGGCCGTATGCGCTGCGCTGGAGAGTTGGTCTCCACCTGAATGCAGTTTCGCTGCTGTCTGGTGCAAGGCGCCCGCGGTGCTTTTCCGGGATTCGTCGATGTTGTCGAGTGTCTTGCGGCCGAAGTCGGCAACTTTCTCTTTAACTTCGGCAGCTGTTTCTGAAAGCTTTCTGCGCGCTGCAGTTGCAGCTCCGCCCTCGGTCTGTCCGTACGGCGTCTCGTTAGTGGGGTCGTTGATATCGTCCATTGTATTTCTCCTTTTTTGCAATTCTGGCCCCGATTTGCGCGGCGGCTTCCGGTTTTCCAAGTTCCTTATCAGCATTTCGGGGTCCGAGCTGCCAGCCCATCAATCTGCATGGAAAGAAGCACTTTGCTGCGAAAGAATCTCATCGCCATTGCGATTGGGTGCCAACATTCCGCCATTTGCGAAGATGCTGACACGGCGATCGCTCCCGCACTGCGCTTCCCGTTGAGGGCAGAAACTGCCATCGGTTCTCGATTAGAAATTCTCAGGTGGGCTTGCTTTCTGTTGTTTGAGCTGAATTCTAATCGCGGATTCGCGATTAGAAACTGCGGCAGCGAGCGAGGGCGGGAGTTGCTTCGCGCGTTGGGCGCGAAGTGCATATTTGTGGCTCCGAATCTGTCGACTTGTTGCATCTCCTTAGGCCCCTTTTACCGCCGATTAGAAATTTGCAAATTGCTGAAACGGCGGCGGTTGGCGCGACTTTTAATCGCGGTACCGTCGATTAACTTCTGAGCGTGCGCTTGCGCTCTGCGGGACGCGGACGCCGACACGCTGAGGACCGCTCGGAATGACGCCGCGCAAGCGGTGCGGTCAAGCACCGACCGGCCTTTCGGATTCTGGCCGCGAGGGAGACTCGCGGCAGTGCCTTGCGCGGATGAAGCTGCGCAAGTGGTGGTGGCGCGTCGACCCCGTTTTTTGTTGAGAACAGCCACGGCTGAAGCTGCGGCAGCGGTGCGGTCAGGATTCGACCGGCCTTTCGGATTCTGGCCGCGGAAGTCCCGCGGCAGTGCTTGCGCGGGTGAAGCTGCGCAAGCGGTAGTCGCGGCAGGGCAACGACGTTTTTCTTGTTGAGCACGGCGTTCCTGTTGGGAACGCAGCGTGAATCTGGCTGGCTGATTCGCGTGGCGGTTCTGGCAGTCATGTCTGGGTTGTCCTTTTGTTTGTTTGCGTTCCGCAGGACGCGAGCGCTTGGTTTTCGAGGCGGGAGATCCTCGATTTTCGTCAGCTGGCCAGCGCCAGCGGATTTTTGCCAATGCCTCCTTGGGCCGTTTCTGCGCGGCCCTTTCAATGCTACCTACAAGGGTGGACGCTGCCGGAGGGGGAGAGGTTGTCTGGGTCTGCGGTTTTGGATCAGAAGGTCGCGCTCCGACGGAACCGGACCATGAATAGTGGGGAAGTGTGGTTTTTTGGGCACATAGAGAAGGCGCGAACCAAACGGCCCGCGCCTTCCCTCATTCAACTACCTGCTTCTAGCACCCGTCGCAGGAGGCACAACAGTCGGCGGAATCGCAACATGCTGCGTTCGCCGCCTTCACCGCTCCTGCAAAGCCGAGCGCGATCACTGCCATCAACACCACTGCCCTGATCTTCTTCATGGATGTTCTCCTTGGAAAAATCAAATGCGGTTTTTGTCGGCCGTTGGCAATGCCATCGGCGGTCCACCGGGGCAAACTTCAGGGAGTGACTTCTAAATGCGAAGCAGATGTGTTTCGAGGAGTGTGTCTCTGCCGCTGTGCCAGGCCGGCGGAACAAATTCCAGCGAATGAAAAAACCGAATTGTCGTCAAACGAAGGTCGGGCGCCAGAACGAAATTGCCCGCCGGAGCAATTTCGAGCCTTACTGTGTCCGGTTTCGAAGCGACAGTTACTTCCACCGGACAGCACGACATCCCGCCGCCCGGAACGCGCTTCGGGGTATTTGATTTGGTCGGCGCTGATTTCGCGGGACCCGGTCTCGCCGGAGCGTTTCCACCGGAATGGTGAGGGCAATTTGCCATGCCCGCCATCAGATCCGGCTGGCCCGGCTGGTCTTGCCCGGCTGAATTCTCGCGGATCGATGTCGTCTCGTGGAGCGATCTCGTGTTGTGGATTGTCGTCGCTTGGATCGACCCCGCATTCGCGAGGATCGGAATCGTGCAGCCTACCAGACACGCCAGGGCGGCCAGCCAAAGAGAAAGTCCGGCGGCCATCGCTGTCCTGAAACCGTGAAACGACAAACGCATCCACACAGCCTATACCCATCGATTCCTCAAAACAAATCTCATTGGGGACGTGCGGGCTGCTCCTCGCATAATGATCGATAACTGCGTTTGAGATTTTCGATACCGACAGTAAGTCAAACCCCATCCCACCCTTCGCAAAGACCGCGAAGAGTGGGTCACCCGTCTGTGAAGTACCTCCTGCCCAGTGATTCCGTTTAATTGGAGGTCGCCGCCTTTGCCGCCCCCTCGGTGGCGGACGACGGTTGCGGTGCGGTCGCGCTCAGCGTCGCCGCGGGAATCGCGACAGCCAGAGTGGCAGCCCATACGAGCTTGCCGTTGCTATTCCCGACTTCCTGTACAATTTTCCTGAATAGCTGATCTTCCACGGCGCTGCGTTTGGTGTAGTCGACGATGTAACTGACGCCGAATTCCAGCTTTCCACCGTTCACTACGAGTGTGATCGCAGGCTCTAACGAAGGATTTACGGTTTCATAATAGTCGCTCACGGCTTTCCACGAAATCTGCGCTTCGGCCAGATAATCCCCGATCACTTCCGTGGCTACTCGTGTAAGCATGTTTGTCGCAAGCTCACAATCGCTGCCGGTTGTGAGAACCACCTTAATTTCGTCCCAGACAAATTGGAACCCTTGCGAGTAGTTGAAAATGGGCCCTTTTAAGACGGCGCTGTTAGGAACGCGAACGATTCGACCGTTGTACTTATCCTTGCTGACCCAGTTCCCTGTTTCCATCATAGTGGTTCGCAGGAGACCGATATCGATCACGTCGCCTCTTGTATCGCCGATCTGAATCCTGTCGCCCGCCATGTACAGCTTTGAGAAACCGATGGTGAAGGCGCCGGCGATGCTAGCCAGCACGTCTTGCAAAGCGACAGCGACGCCCGCCCCGATTATCCCAATGGCGAAGCTGAGGCGCCCTAAGTGATCTTCAAAGAGCAGTGCGAGAAAAAGCAGAATCGTGATGTAACCAGAGAAAACGATAAATTTGCGGACCCGATAGCGAGAATTGGCCCGGCCGAACCGGCGTGGCAGCGTTTGTTCGAGGACACGAAAAGTGGCGTGAATAAGCAAAATGCCGACAACCGCAGCGACGGACTTCTCGACGAGTGAAAGCGACATCGCCTGCTTTAGAAGGCCGTTCATAGAGCCGCTCCAGTTTGCTGTGAAGAGCTGTTTTCAACGAGGCCTAAGGCAAACTTCTCCGCTAGCATCGAGCAAGCCATAGGCTGACGCTCGGAAAAGCTGGGGCAGAGCGCGCCTAAAACTAGTGGTGATGGCCCGGCGCTGCGTGGTGTATCTCGGGTGGGCGTGCATGACCCAAACGAGCTGCGTTGCGTTCAGCGTCGTCACGCCGTATCAGTTCGTGTTGCTCCACACCGCGAGCCCCGGTCCAACGATGAAACGCGGCATCGTAATGATGAACGTAACTCGCGCGATTGACCCAATTCCGCTCCCAACGCGCATTGGCGATGAACACTTCGTGCCGATCCCACACGAAGCGAGTGGTTCCCCAGCCCCAGGGGCGAAATGCAAAGCCTAGCGTGACGCCAAACCCGAACACGATCGCGCCGCCAACAAAGAATCCAGGTGGAGGCGGGGCGAATACGACAACAGGATCATAAACAGGAACGACGATGAAGTCTGGATTCACCGGCACGATAGTGACATACGGATCGCCTGAAACCACCACCTGCGCATTGCTTCGCAGGTAGCCGTAGTCCCTGGCTTTTTTCCGCATTCTTTGAACCGCATCCATCACGTCCTGCTGCTGAGCGAGAAAGGCGTTGCCTAACTCGGTTGTCCAGTTCATATCGGACGCCATCATTTGCAAGACGGAAGGAAATGGGAGCAACGCTTGTACGCTGGGATCCCAGGGCAGGTGGTCCGCAGCAATGGCTCTCGCCAGATCGTCGCCCCTGAGGTAGTGATGTTCATCCGCCCATTTTGCCGCGTCGGGAATCTGGTCCGGGAAGGTAGCCGCGGCAAGAACTTGGGCAAGCAGAGGATCGGGATAAAGCGCTATTCGGGACACCAGTTTGTCGAGCTCTTGTGATGTATACGATTGCGGCGTTTGAGCGGCGAGGGGTGCGGGGGTTCCTGCGACGATCAAGGCCAAGGAAAGGACGATCAGCATGATTTTCTGCAAAGGCGCTGGAGGCGTCATGAATACTCCTCTTAAGCCGATAATCTCCCCTTTAAAGCCCTTCAAATCGACCATACGCTCCGCGTTCTCAGGGTGTCAATCGGATCTCCTCCTCTAGGGTGGGATAACAAATGAGTTTAAATATCAAAACGCGTAATGATATTTTGGTTTCTTGAGACGGATGTAGAAAACTTTGTGTCGGTTGGCGATGCGGGTGGAGGCAAGCTTTACTTTTTTTAGCGACCGTACTTCGAGGCGATCCATCCGATGATCGTGCCGCCCACTGCGCCAGACGCGATAATTGGAATCGTGGCTTTGGTGATCATTGCGTCGGGCAGACTCAACAGGATGCCAAGGAGTAATCCGGCAAACCAGCCCGCCCACGGGAGTTTGATGTTGCAGATAACGAATCCGAGCGCGAAGCGAGCGATGAATGCGCCTAGCATCGCGGCTCGCTTGTCGGGGAAGCTCATGGGAATCATCATCGCGGTATCAACACCGCCAAAAACCAACCCACAGATAATTCCCAGATAGAGTCGCCGCATTCTGGTTTCCTCTAAGCCGCGATTCTAGCAGAACTGAACCCCGGCTCTCTGGGTGGTCCAGCCGTTGAATTCAGGACTGCCCTAGACTTTTCGGGTGCCCCATCCTTCGCGGTGCTGGCGAAGGGTGTGTTTTGGGTTCTTCGTTTTCTCGAGTCGCCATCACAACCCAAAAAAAGGCGGAGCTGAATCTCAGCCCCGCCTGTCTGCTCTCCAAACCTTGCGATGATGCAGTCTTAGTCGGCTGCCACCCGCGCGCTGAGCTTCTCGCTCGACTTTGGAACGGCCGCATGGAACTGCGCCGCTTCCGTCGAGCCTTCGAGCGCGGTTGTTGACGCTTTGCCGCTTGTGACTGCGCCATAAAGTCTCTGCGACGCGCAGTAAGAAAACACCGGATCGACGGAATACCCGGAATTACGGATTGACTAGAATTGTTCTTAGGTGTATTCGCATGCCAGCGCCAAGCAATACTTATACAGTCACGTCCAACCAAACCTAAGTCTGACCGTGCGTCCTCGGAAGATTGGGGACGCAGGCGTCAGCAAGAAAAGCTCTTCAAATATCACGTTGTTAAATTCAGAGAGGGAGGTGTGTGCTATGTCACTAATTCGAGGGGTGTTTCTCGTTGGTGCAGCGCTGGGCTTGTTGATGTTGTCGCCATCTTCACCGGCTCAGTCGCTTAAGCCGGTCGGGGGTTTGGATTGTAATGGTTACAGCCAAATTCAAAAACCGCTCAGACCACAGGATGTTTGCACTGACTTTCACAGCCAAGACGGCAAGCGGGGCTATGATAACGGTCATTATGTAGGACATGACGAGCCGAGTATCGGCTTCATCTCGACAGTTCCTCATTCTGGTAACAACGTCCAGTGGAAATTCACGTTGCCGCGAGAGCGGCCGCTGCCCGCGACACAGTCTTTCGAAAACTTCATCACCTTCTGGCTCTCGATGGCGCTCTGCGATCCCAATTCGGGTTTCGTGCGCGGTCCGTGTATTCCGGATAGCGACGAGAACAATCCCAACAATACAGGCTCCGCGTTTCTCGAGATGCAGTTCTATCCTCCCGGAAATCCTCCTTTCATCACCCAAATCAGTTGCGATCTCACTCACTGGTGTGCGTCTCTGCATATCAACAGTCTCGAAAACATGGACAACGGAATGCTCAATCCGAATTGCACAGAGACGACCAACTTTGCCTTCATTCAGCGCAATGGGATTCCCACCGGGCCTCCTGGTCCCAACAACCTGACCGTTGCGAGCTTCACCCCGAACGCCCAAACCTTGCTGATGAATCAAGGTGACGTGCTGCGAGTGACGGTGAAGGACGCGCCGGGGGACGTCTTCGGAGGAGTAATGACCCTCATCGAGGATCTAACCACGGGACAATCCGGGTTCATGATCGCCAGCGCGCACAATGGCTATCAAACTACCGATCCGAACACCTGCGCGGGAACCAACTTTAGCTTCCATCCCGAGTTCGACACTGCGAAGTTTGGCAACTTCGTTTCTTGGGCAGCTCTGCAAGCCAATGTCAACTTCTCGATGGAAATCGGGCACTTCGAACCCGCCGATGGCGACTCCGACGACCCGCCATGCTTTCCTGGTCCCACAGTCGCTGGCTGCATCGGAGAGGATCTTGATTTTGACGGGACTTCGTACTTGACCGACTGGCCAGATGGTACGCGCAATCACGCTACCTCGGTTGCAATCAGTTCTGTTGCAGGAAACGGCATCGGTCCCTTGAGTCTGTCTGACTCTACTCGCCGCTACGACCAGCCATTTCCAATCGTTCAGATCGAGACCGAGGTCTCAGCCTCGGAACAACCTTGCCAGCCGAACGGGGTCGGGTGCGTCGTCCCACCGGCGGGTGCGCAGTTCTATCCGTTCTACGCAGTGGCACAGAGTGGTGGCGGCAATGGACACGGCGGCAACGACGGCAATAACAGCAACAACGGCAACAACGGCAACAACGGCAATGACGGGGACACCTGCACGCTGGTCTTCGGCAATTTCAGTGGCCCCGGCATCAACAACTTTGGCGGCGATGCACAATATGGTACGTCGAACTTGTATTGGTTCTTCGGCCAGAATACCAGCGGCCCGCGGCGCAATCCGTGCCTCCCGCAGGCTGACGGCCAGAATGAAGACTAGTAGTTTTCAAAACTAAGTAGGTCAAGTCGAAAAGGATGGAGCTCCTTTCAAGCGGCGGAATATGCGCGCTGGTTGGAAGGGCTCCATCCAAACGACTCTTGCTTTACTGAGGGTCCCCTCCGGGAGCGTGCAGGCCCGCGCTTCCTAATCCAAAGTAGTTACCGCCAGAGGTAACATCTTCAAAGTAAATTGAAACCGCCGTGTCCTCCCTGGAATCTCACTAAAAGAAACTTGAAACGAATTGGAGTCGGGTCTCACCACCCATAGGGTCAAATGAAAAAGGCTTACGTGAAGCCGATGATCAGATCGCGCCCTCTTCAGCCTGGGGACATTGACGCTGGTGCACGCTTCGCCCAAAAGCGCTCAGTGCCGCGCTATCCATTTGCTGCGAGGGCTGTAATCCTGGAACCACTGTCGCGTCGTGAGTTTGCTGGCAGAACGTCCGATATAAGCCTGAAGGGTTGTTTTATCGAATCGGTTGACCAGTTTCCTACAAAAACCATCGTGCAGATTAAACTCGAACTTCCCGGGGAATCGTTTAACACTTGGGCGCGCGTAGCGCACGTTCGGGCGCCGCTCGGAGCGGGTCTAAGTTTCTTCAATACATCCCCTGGTCAGCAGATCATTCTGGAGAAATGGGTCAAGGAGGCCGTGAAATCCGTTAACACTTAGTCGCGTAGGCGCAATCTGAAATTTCCAACTTCAAATTTGAAATTCTCCTCGGAAAAACTCGGCATCCCGCCCTGGGTTTGTGGGTCACGGCTTCAGCTGTGACATTTATGTTCACAGTTTACTTACGTGCAGGTGGGTGGGCTAAGAACTGGCCAACATCCGGGTGGAACTTGAGTCCGATCTCATCCATTTTCGAATGTTTTAATTTTGCCTCGAGTCCACGATGCCATTTTTCCTATTTGTCGATCCCCTCGATCAGCGAACTCGCGTGATGTCCTGCACCCAGTTCGTCTCCCAGGTCTTGCCCTCGTCTGGCGAGTCTGCTTGCTCCCAGTGGCCCGATGTCGGAGTGATGTTGGACCAGAGGAAGCGCGCCCGAACTCGCTTTCCCTTGACCATATCCTCCCCATAGAAAGTGCCGACGCCATTGTGGAAGCCTCCAACCATGGGCGGATCCAATGGATCGGATGGTGTCCTGCTGTCGAGCCACCAGATTGACCACTGCTGGGTCTTCTGGTCGAAGGACCGCAGGGCGACACCGCGATAAGGAGTACCGGGAACGCTGAGCACAGTATCGTCCTCATTGCTGTAACTCCCCATAAGCGGTTGATTAAACAACGTGCCTTCGAATTCAATCCACTCGTGATTATTGGCGAGTCGCTTCTTCAGCTTTCGATGATGGCACTGCCATTGACCAACGAGGAAGTCGAAGTCGTGAAGACCGGGGACTGCGCTCTCTGTCTGATTCATCCCGGGACTCGAATCCTGGCGCGATTGTACGGCCAACTGCCCAGGCGCTGCCAGACACAGACTTATGAGCGCGATCATGACTGAATGGCGATGAATACTCACAATGCCCCCTTTGAATTGCGGCGGTAAACAATTCTCAACAATGCTTGGAATTCGATTCGCGGGTACGCGTTCATCGTTCCCTCCGGAATCAGACTGAACGAATGCCAGCCTCTTAAATTGTCAGGGCTCGTGGTATTTGTGTATACCCACTTTCTATGGAACTCTCGATACCACTTTCGAAGAAAAACGATTCTCTGTTCCTGCTTTTCCCCGCGTCTTCACAGGTGGGGCCCCGCTTGGCTATGGAGTACAGCGACGCGATATTGAAGTTCGGTT
>DATNKB010000555.1:0-26520 GCA_035603595.1 Candidatus Dormiibacterota bacterium | reverse complement strand
GACGACCAGCGTTAAGAATTTTCTGAATACGGTCGCCTCGGGCAATTTTGACCTGGCCTATCAGATGTGGAAGCCGGCGCCGAGTTTTTCATTCAAGGATTTTATGGAGGATTGGGGGCCGAACAGCTACTACGGCCCGGTGAAAAGCTTTCATATTGTAAACGCCGAAGAAATGAAGCACGGATCGGATTCGCCATCGGGAGTGATCGTCACGGTTGAGGTCAGCCCCTTCGAAACTTTTCCTTCTCGAGGCGATGCTGCAAAGGAAAACAAAATCAAAGAAGTTCGGCTATGGGTGCAATTCAAGGATCAGTCGCTCGGCTATCCGCCATAAATTTGAACGGCATCAACCGCAGCGGGACGCCCACAAAATCATTGCGCTTCGATCTTGGCCTCGTCCACCAGCATCACGGGGATGTCGTCTCGGATCGGATATACCCGGCGGCATTGCGAACACTTTAATCCCTTCTTATCGTTCGTCAATTTCACGGGAGTCTTATCTAGCGGGCATACCAGAATATCGAGCAATTCCTGCGACACTGCCATCCCCACCTCCTGAATTGCTCCTACGTTCGCAAATGGCCGATTTCAATTCAATCTTCATTCCGGTCCGCGTTGTCAGTCAACACTTGAGACTGCCAGCGTAAGATTCCCCTTCCACTCCGCGCCGGTTTGCAGTTCCACGGGCCAAATCGCGATGATCTGCGAACCCTGATAAATGCGCTCGAATCCATCTTCTGATTCCGACACAGTTTCGATTGGCGAAATCCAAAAATCGCGCGCCGCCGGCGCCTTGAATTCCACTTCGGTTTTCTGCCATTCATCCACTACGCGCAGTGAACTGGCCGGCACAGCCGAAGCCCATCGCAAAGGATACCGCTGTCCGGACGATTCGAAGTAGCGATCCGGAGACGAAGGCGCCAGGAAATTCACCACCGCCTCGATTCCGATTACAACCGACGCGCTGCCAGGAGCAGTTCGACGAACTGAGACGTCACAGCCGATCTCGAAACCATTCGGCGTACGCGCGAAAGTAAACGTCTTTTCGGCCGGCCAATCGACGCTCTCCTCGGATGCCAGCGTCGCGCCATTCTTGGAGACGTCTACCACTCGAAATCTTCCACCGGCAAGCGCCGCGTTTTCTTCCAAACTCACCGTCGCGCAATCCTGATAGGTTTTGGTGGGACTGAAAAGCAGCAACCGGAACGCATGGCGCGGCCAGCGGTCGTAATGCAGCCATCGCTCCAAGCCTTCTTCTTTCACTCGCATCTGATCATGAATCGACTTCGCGCCTTCAAAGTTTTTGGAGCCCAGATTTTTCAGTTTCGCGTGGTACGCCTCCACGCGGCGTTCGAGAGAATTGATGAGCGCGACATTCGTATCGCGGCAATCGATCGCGCAAATCGTCGCGCCGTCATCAGGTCTCAGAAGCGCAGCATAGCGATCGGACGTGAAATAAATCTCCTCGTTCCCATCCGCATCAAAATCGAATTGTGCCACGTCCGCGTATTGTTTCGCGCGGTGCGACAGACGATCCGCAATTGACTCCGCCTGAATCACCGAATTCCATAGCGCGGTGCGCAGATGCGGCGCATAGAGGCCGCCAAAGACGCCGTGCCAGTACGCATCATTGCACTGGCTGCGCAATAAGAGCGACGTGGCGTCCTCAGTCGCTCGCACAAATGCCTTATCGCGCGAGTGCTTCTCGGCGAGCTTTTGCACTTTGCCCGAAACGTGCACCACTTTTTTCTGCAGCAGATTCGATTCGCAATACTTCGTGAAGAAATTGCGCCAGATTCCGCCACGCACGAACGGAAGCGATTCCGGCCGCGACGCCAACTCCTCCGTGAGCGCGTGAAAACGCATGCGCGCCAGGGTCGGCAGCGCCCATTCCATCATTTCGGTGTACGACGCCGTCGGCAGGTCCGCGCGGCCGAATGAGGGATGAGAAGCGACTGCATCGCCTGGAGTGGATGTCTCCAGCCAGTCCGCGTTGTTCTCAAACTCGCAAAATAAATTCTCAAGCCAGCCGTCCGTATAACAAAGCTTGTTGGTGCCCGGCCACACGCCGAACTTTTCCAGGTCATCGCCCATCGTCGCAAACCCGCTCGGATGCTCACTCGCGGCGCGGCGTAAAAAGTCCACAGTTTCTCCCACCGGACGAAATGGGAGCAGGTAACGCAGCGTCTTGAGGCCGGGAAGAACATTGACGGTGCAACATTGGTCTTCCGCACAATAATGGCCAAACAATTGGCTCAGCTCGAAACCCGCGCCGAGAAAGTGGTTGTCGTCCACAAGCGTGTATTTCACGCCCGCAGGGGCGAGCGAAGATGGAAGCTGCGGCTCCCAAACACGCTCCGCAAGCCACGCCCCTTTCGGCCGCGCGCCAAAACGCTTCTCCACATAATCGGCCAACCGCGTGATCTGCTTTTGCCGATCGGCGGGCGGAATCGCAATGAGAATCGGCTCGTAATATCCGCCGCCTACGATTTCGACTTGCCCGCGTTCCACGAGACCGCGCAATCGCTCGAAATATTCCGGGTGCGCGCGCTCCATCCATTCGAGCAGCGAGCCGGTATAGTGCAATCCGAGGCGAATGGCGGGGTGTCGCGACAATACTTCGACGAAGGGCAAATAGCATTGCGCGTATGCGCGTTCGAAAACGTCTTCAAAATTCCCGACCGGCTGATGAGCATGAATCAGGAGAGTGAGTTGAAATTTCGCCACCAATGAATCCTCGCCGCAGCAACACCAGAATAACCTGATTCGAGCGAAGTTCCATACAGCGGCCACACTAAAATGCCTGTCACTGACACGTTACGGTCGAGATTAAAGTCGGCTTATTAGTGCCCGCGCCGGGCCCACAGCTTCTGCAAACTGCGCGAAGCGCTCACCCATCCGCGCCATTGCGGCTTCAATTCCGGAATCCGGCGCGCCTTCGGGCGCATAAATCACCGCGAGAATCTCGCGGGCCGATTCCGTAATCATGCTGCGAGTGGAATCGCTGATCGGACTTCCAAACGGCCCATCAGGATCGGCCAGGACTGGCCGGCCCTCGAGATGCCACATCTTCTTCCCTATACCCTCATACGTCTCGCCGGACGCACCGTGGCGCAAAACGATAGGCGCGCGAATGCGCGCTCGGTCGTAGCAGCCGTACGACCAGCCGGTTTCAATCGAGCCCAAATTACAAATATCCACGGCGTTCGAGACTCGGTACAGCCCCTTGCCCTGTACCACACGTCTCAGCAGCGCTTCCGACGACGGCCGATATTTCGACGGGTCCATATCCCACTCGCGAAACATCGCCCGCACCGCTCGAATCGCAGGAGCCTCCGCGAGGCTCTCGACCGTAAATTCACTGCGTTTGCGTTCCGAAACTTCGTCCATCAATTTCGCGAGTCCCAAGTCAACAGGGACGACATGCAGACCGTCGGCTTCGACAACGCCCAGCTTCACACCCGGCAATTCAATCCGAATTTCCATTCTCGTCCGCGTCTCCGCGCTGATATTGTTATCACATCAAAACAGCGAAGATTCTATCGAGATTTGAGCGATCTCACGATGAAATCCGCCGAGCGAAAAAAGAAATTCGAAGAGGGGCTTGCGCATTTCAATGCGAAGAAATTCTTCGAAGCTCACGAATTCTGGGAAGAGATATGGCTCGTGGAACCCGAGCCTGAGAAGACCTTCCTGCAGGGCTTGATTCAGGTCACTGCGGCGTTTCATCACCGTCAGCGTGGAAACCCGGAGGGCGTCGAGTTACTGCTCGCCTCAGGGATTGTGAAATTATTGCGATTTCCCGAAGATCATCACGGGCTTGCGATTGGTGAGTTGCGAGAAAATGCCAAGCGATGGGCCCGAGCGATCGGGATGGGGAGCGATCTCGGCGAAAAAGAGCTGCCAAAACTCGGGCTGGCGAGACGATCCGCGCCACATCGCGCCGCCGCAAGCAAAGGCCGCTCAACGCCGCGAACTAAGGCTCGACGATAATCTGGCCTTTCATCCTGGCATGACCGGTTCCGCACTTCTTACAGCAGGAAAACGCGTAGGTACCCGGCGCCTCTGCCGTAAATTCCAATGTGTTGGTCAAATCCTTTTTGAGCTTCAAGCAATCATCGCCATACGTGAACGACAATCCTGGAGGAGTATTCGGCTGGCCGCCTGCCGGGAAGGGACTGATATGGATTCCGTGTGTGCGGTCCACAGACGTCAATTTCAGCTGAATCTTTTCACCTGCTTTCACTCGGATTACAGATGGCTCAAATTCAAAATTCTTCGCCGCCACTTGAATCATTCGCGGCGGTTTCTCGGGAGGTTTCTCTTGTGCCTGCGCGAACGATGACCACGCAACGAGAGCAGTAAGCAGCGCGAGTATCCAGCGGCCAATTTTTATTTTCAAAATATGCCTCCATGGGCGAGCTTACGTGCTTCAAATCAAAAATGGAACCCTCGGCTCCAAGAGTTCTCGCTCCAGTTTGGTTGACACACACCAGCCAGCTGTGGAACGCTGCTCAAGGAGACCATCATGCCTCTCGAGCGCGAACAAATCACGGACGCCCTGCGCCAATGCTTCGATCCGGAAATTCCCGTCAACATTGTAGATCTCGGCCTGATTTACGATGTGCAAAACGACCCCGAAGGAAACGTCAAAGTGAAGATGACGCTCACATCGCAAGGCTGCCCTTCCGCGCAGGCCATTCCCGAGCAGGTGCGGCAGCGCATCGCCGCGATTGAAGAAGTTCGGGATGTGAATGTGGAGATCGTCTGGGAACCGGCGTGGAATCCCGCGATGATCAGCGAAGCCGGCCGAAAGGCTCTCGGCATCGAACCGGAAGCGTAAGCACGCGCCCCAAAAATAAAAGCGCGGCAAATCTCTCGATTCACCGCGCTCAATAGGTTGTAATTCCCTCGCCGCAGGACCAACGGCCGCCGCTTTTCGTTACGCCTGCTTATTCGTGTACCAGTCCGCGTTGATCGGGGTAAAGTTCGCCCACTTCTCCGGCAAATCTTCCAGCGCGAAAATGGCGGTCACCGGGCAAACCGGGACGCACGCGCCGCAGTCAATACACTCCACCGGGCTGATGTAGAGCTGCGTTTCCGCCTCGAAATCCGGCTCGTCCTTGCGCGGGTGAATGCAATCCACCGGACAAACGTCGACGCACGCCGTGTCCTTTGTTCCGATGCAAGGCTCTGCGATTACATAAGCCATTTCGTTTTCTCCTGGATAAGGGCTGTCTTCCTCACAGAATCACTGCCATTCTGCCCACCACACTTTAAACAATTTTTATATCATCATTCCAACAGGGGCACAAGTACGCCTCGCAGCTACCGTTTTTGCGCCAGAAATCCGGTTCCGAGTTCCTGCGAAGAGCCTTCAATTTGCGGCGATCTGGTCCCGCAATCCACTACCGAAGTTGCTGTCTCGGCGTCTAACCCGCTAGAATGTTTGACGTGAAGACAAAGCAATTCAAATGGTCGCCATCGTTCGTGCTGCTTACGGTACTCGTGCTCGCACTTATAACGGCAGGCATCTCGCATTCTGCTCCGGGGCAGTCGGCCTCCGCCAAACCCGCGCCTAAATCCGGCAAACCCGCGGCAGCCGACTTGCCACTGATTGACGTCGCCGGCTACAACCAGGTACTGGCGAAATATCGCGGCAAGCCGCTCGTCGTCACGTTCTGGGCTACCTGGTGCGAGCCTTGTCGCGAGGAATTTCCGTTGCTCGTCGAGCTGCAAAAGCAGTACGCGCCGCAAGGCCTCGCGATTTTCGGCGTGAGTCTCGACGACGACGCTGACATGAACCTCGTTCGCCGCTTCCTCGCGCGCAATCAGCCCGGCTTTTCCAATTATCGCCAGAAGCCTGGAATCGATGTAGATGCTTTCTATCGCGGCGTGAATCCGGCGTGGACCGGCACGATGCCCGAAACGATTTTCTATGGGCGCGATGGACACATCATCGGCCATTTCGTCGGCGGGCAATCTCGCGCTTTGTTCGAAGAAGGAATACGGCAAGTCCTGGCAAGTCCGGGCGCGCAGGCAAGCGGCCACTAACCGATCAGCGGCGCGTTCGGCTCGGAATTCGTCCAGCCATACTAATTCATCTCTCTCGGAGGTGTCCAATGCTTCAAACTCGCGGGAATAAACTCACCTGGCTCGGCCATGCTGCGTTTCGCATCACTACTCCCACCGGCAACGTGATCTTGGTAGATCCGTGGATTCAATCGAATCCGATGACGCCGGAGGCGCTCAAGAAAATCGACCGCGTCGATACAATGCTGATCACGCACGGCCATTTCGATCACATCGCAGACGCCGTCGAACTTGGCAAGAAATTCAAACCGCGCGTGGTAGCCATTCACGAGACTGGCGGCTGGCTCGAGTCCAAGGGGGTCTCAAATATTTCCGGCATGAATAAGGGCGGGACGCAAAAAGTGGGCGAAATTGAAGTCACCATGGTGCACGCAATTCATTCCTGCGGCATTCAGGACGGCGACAAGATCGTGTATGGAGGCGAAGCCTGCGGCTACATTATTCGCCTACCCGGTGGGCTCACCGTTTATCACGCCGGCGACACCGCCGTTTTTGGCGACATGAAGATTATCGGCGAGCTTTACTCGCCGGACGTCGCGATGCTTCCGATCGGCGATCACTACACGATGGGCCCGCGCGAAGCGGCGCTCGCCGTCCGGCTGCTCAATGTGCGCCATGTAATTCCCATGCACTTTGGCACGTTCCCTGCACTCACGGGCACGCCCGATGCTTTGCGCGAACTCACGCGCGACGTTCCCAGCCTCGAATATCACGTGATGAAGCCGGGCGAAACTCTGGGCGAAGAGAAATCCGCAAGCGCAAGATAGATTCTAGGTAGTTGACTCGCAGTTGGCTCAATGTAGCCCACCTCTTTAGAGGTGAGGTCTTTTCGCTGATTCGTGCACCCCGCCGACAAAGGGGTACGGTTCGTGCGACACGCACCGGAGGAAACAAATGGCCGGAAAAATCCTGAATTCGAACGTCGAGAAATATCTCGAAACCCTGCTGCCTAAGCGCGACCCGATCCTTACCGAGATGGAGCGTTACGCAAAGAAACACGACGTCCCCATTATCGGGCCGGCCTGCGGGCGGTTGCTCTACCTTCTCGCGCAGACCTCCGGCGCGAAACGAATTTTCGAAATGGGCTCCGCCATCGGCTATTCCACAATCTGGCTTGCGCGAGCGGCAGGACCGGGCGCAGAGATTTACTACACAGATGGCAGCGCGGAGAATGCGAAGCTCGCGGGGCAGAATCTAAATCGCGCCGGTGTGAGCGACCGCGTTCAAATTCTCGTGGGCGATGCGCTGCTTCTTCTCGATGAAATCGGCGGCCTGTTCGATCTCATTTTCATCGACGTCGACAAGCATCAATATCCTAAAGCGATGCAAAAAGCAGTTCCGCGATTGAAGAGCGGCGGACTTCTCATCACTGACAACGTTCTTTGGTCCGGCCGCGTAACGGCGAAAACGAAAGACGTCCGAACGAGCTCGATTCAGCAATTCAATCGCCTGGTCTACTCGTCGGACGAACTTTTTCCCGTGATCGTTCCGCTACGTGATGGCGTAGCTGTCTGCCGCAAATCCTGAATTAGCACAGGCACTCAGCGATCGTTTATCTATTGAGTTGGCGGTTGAACTGTCAGCGGCGTCGTCAATTTGAAGTGCAGCCGCGTCTCGGCCGGAATCGTAATGTCGCGCTTTCCGGTGAACGCAGTCCCTGCGGTTCCTGCGCCTCCACCTGCGAGCGCGCCAATCGCAGCGCCTTTTCCTCCGCCTGCCAATCCTCCGACGATTGCGCCAAACGCCGCGCCGCCGCCCGCACCAATTGCAGTGCGCTTGCCGCGGCCCTTGATGGTTTCTTCGAACTCGGACGTTTGAATCGAGTACGGCTGTCCATTCACGGTGATCGAATCGAGAGTCAGTGCCAGCACGGCTCCGCCTTTCACGCGTCCAGCCGAGTCAGCTTGCACCACAGTTCCCTTCGCTCGAGTTCCTGTGGGCAACACGGTCACGCCGTCGACGCTGATCGGAGCGGCAAGTGATGCGGCAAACGGGTCGCCGTTGTTGTTTGTCTTTGAGCTGACAGTCTGGTCGATCGTCACGGTGAGGAGAGTTCCCGCCGGAATCACTACGGGCGGAGGAGCAGGTGGCGGGGCCGGTTGGCTCTGGGCGTTGTTCGAAGCTGGCGCGCCTGCACCGGTCGAGTTGGCGGCGGATGAATTGCCGGCTGGGGCGTTCGCTGCGGGAGCGCCGCCTGTATTGCCGGAATTGGAATTTGGATTTGATTTATTGCATCCGCCAACTGCGAGTAGGACGCCAATTACGAGCCATCGGACAGCTGTGCCAGTTCTCATTTTGCACCTCAGTTTGCCGAGCGAAATGAACTGCGGGGAGTTTGGACTGCCACGCTTGCCTATTCTAATTCCGGCGAAAAATTATCACAACGATTTGCTGAGGCTGGCCCTCTCGTCACTTCTAGCGCTCAGGTATCCACGATGGCGGAGGTGCGGGCGGCGCGGGCGGGTCTTAGACCCGCCCCTACTATTAATCCGCTCATATTGGGCTTTCTCGGCATCACTTCAAGCCCCGCTGCCGGAGGAATTCGGCAACAAATTGCGCAAAAAGAACGCCAGGTTTGCAGGTCGCTCCGCGAGCCGCCGCATAAAGTAAGGAAACCAGTCCGTCCCAAATGGAATATAAATTCGCAACCGATAACCCTCGCGCACCAATTGCTGCTGCAAGTCGGTGCGAATTCCATACAGCATCTGGAACTCAAACTGGTCGCGCCCGATATTTTTCTCGCGCACGAAATCTTTCGTTGCCTGAATCATGGCGGGATCGTGCGTTGCAATTCCGTGATAAATTCCGCTGGGCAGCAGCAGCTTCATCAGCTTCACGTAATTCGCATCCACATCAGATTTCTCAGGGAATGCAATTTCTGGCGGTTCCTTATACGCGCCCTTGCAAAGCCGCATCCGGCAGCCCACGCTCAATAGATCCTGCACGTCCTTCTCGGCGCGGTAGAGATATGCCTGCATCACCGTGCCGACGCCCGTATATTTTGCCCGCACCCGCTTCGTCAATTCCACGGTGCGCTGCGTGTACGCAGAGCCTTCCATATCGATACGCACAAAATTTCCCAAATCTGTCGCATGCGCCACGATTCGTTCCACCAGTTCCTGGCAAAGCGATTCGCTCAGATCCAATCCCAGCTGCGTCAGCTTCAGCGACACATTTGCGTTCAGATTCTCGCGTGCAATTCGATTGAACATCGCAACATATCCATCCGCAGCATCACGCGCCCCGGCCTCATCGGAGACGTTTTCTCCGAGCAAATCGAGACTCGCCGAGCGGCCCGCTGCGTTGAGCACTCGCGCAGCTTCAATCGCATCATCAAGCGTCTCCCCGGCCACGAACCGACGAGCTACGCGCCGGCTCACACCATTGCTCATAATTAACGGCGCGAGCCGCTTGCTTTCGGAAAGTTTTAGCAGGAGTGCACGCATCAGCAAAAAACGCGCGCTTTTCGGGAAAAGAATAATGCGATTCGCATGCGCTGGGAATTATGCCGCGAACTGCTCGATTCGACTAGCTCTCGTTACAATTTATTCTTGCCTAGAAACTTCTCCGCATCCATCGCCGCCATGCAACCTGACCCCGCGGCCGTAATTGCTTGGCGGTAATGATGGTCCTGCACATCGCCCGCCGCGAAAACTCCTTCGACGTTCGTCTTCGGCCCGCCGTGCGTGATCAAGTAGCCGTCCGAGTCCATTTCCAGCTGACCCTTGAAAACTTTGGTGTTCGGATCGTGCCCAATAGCTACAAAAACGCCTTCCACCGCCACAGTCTTCAGCTCGCCCGTATCGACGTTCCGGAGCTTCACCATCTCCACCGACTTTTTGTCCACATCGTCCACATGCTCGATCACATATGGCGTGAGGAATTCGATTTTCGGGTTCGCACGCGCGCGATCAAGCATGATCTTCGTCGCGCGAAATTCATTCCGCCGGTGCACCAGCGTCACTCTCTTCGCAAATTTCGTCAGGAAGGTCGCCTCTTCCATCGCCGTGTCGCCGCCCCCGACCACGATAATGTCACGCTCCCTGAAAAAATAGCCGTCGCACGTGGCGCACGTCGAAACACCGTAGCCCAGCAGGTGCTTTTCAGACTCAATCCCCAGCATCCGCGCGGATGCGCCCGATGCGATAATCAGCGCCTCGCATTCATACGTTTCCTTGCCGGCCACAACCTTAAACGGCCGCTTGCTCAAATCCACCGAACTCACCGCCCCCGCCGCAAACTCCGCCCCAAACCGCTGCGCCTGCTTTCGCGCATTCTCGATCAAGGCCGGACCTAAAATGCCGTCTGGGAATCCGGGGAAATTCTCCACCAGCGTCGTCAGCCCAAGCTGACCGCCCGGCTCGTAGCCGTCCAGCACCAGCGGTTGCAACTCCGCACGCGCCGCGTAAATCGCAGCCGTCAGTCCTGCACACCCGCTTCCTATGATGATCACCTTGCGCACTGAATTCTCCCTGACGATTCGATGCTGAATCAACTCAAGCGATGCAATCTGAAGAGCTGACTATTGTAGCATTTAGCGCCGCAACAGCTAGAACGTCGGCTACGCGAAGCGGTTTTCGCTAATGGCGCTTGCTAAACGACATTTCATGCATTGATGATTCTCTCAGGCCGGAGTAACATTCGCGCTCAGCACAGAGGTAAAGATTCGGAACGCAATGTGCGGAATTCGATCCTTACGGCTGCAAAAGCAAACGGAGTTGCCGATGAAAAATACAATCGCAAATCGGATGACGAAAATTACGTGGACGATCGCTGCACTCATGCTGGCAGTCTCTTTCCCAGCCGTTGCTCATGCCCAGGCGGAACTCGGTGCTCAGGACCACGAAAGTAATAATACGGCCGCCATCGCACATAACCCGGCTAAGACAGAATTCGAGGGGCATGTCTCACTGCCCTATGAAGTGCAGTGTCACGGCCATAAATTGGCGGCCGGTGACTACAAGCTCTTGGTGAAAACGGTGGGCGAGGACAAGATGGTGACGCTTCAGCGGGAAGGAAGCGACGTCGTGCTGCATTCCCGTCCCGTTCCTCCCACTTCGGTTTCCGACCACGGTCCCAGCGCCATGATGCTACGCCATGGGCCAGGACCGGGCACGCACACACTCGAAGGGGTCTATATCGAGAATCTGAAATTGGTTCTGTTCCTCGACGAGACCGGACACGCGAACCCCATCGACAAGGTATTTGCCAGCGTCAAGCGTATTCCGATTACCTGATCTCGGCGATACGATTAAGCGCCAATCGATGGAATGTCTCGCCTCGTCGCGAAAGCATCGAATCCGCGTTGTAACTTCAGCTCTAAGTTTGTTATATGCTCCTACAAGGGCTGTTCGTGCGATAGTTCCGCTTTGCAGATATGGCCTCACCCACCGGGATGCTCGCCCCAGGGACCAAACTCGGACCGTACGAAATCGTCGGCGCGTTAGGCGCCGGCGGAATGGGTGAGGTGTACCGTGCCCGCGACGCGCGCCTCGATCGCATCGTCGCCATCAAGATTCTCCCCGCCGCATTGGCCACCGCGGACGAACATTTGCACCGCTTCGAACGCGAAGCTCGCTCAGCATCAGCGCTGAATCACCCTAACATCGTCACCATCCATGAGCTTGGACGCGACGGTTCCGTTCACTACATCGCGATGGAGTTGGTCGAGGGTGCAACGGTGCGCGATTTGCTGAAAGCAGGCCCTGTGCCAATTCGGCAGGCCATTGACATCGGCGCACAAATCGCCGAAGGGCTCGCCAAAGCGCACGAGTCCGGCATCGCGCATCGCGATATCAAGCCGGGAAACCTGATGGTAACCGCCGACGGATTCGTGAAGATCCTCGACTTCGGTCTGGCGAAGCTCGTTCCTGCTGGCGAAGAGTTGTCGCAATTGCATACGCGCGCCAGTTCGGACACGCGCTCGGGAGTAATTTTGGGTACGCCGGAATACATGTCGCCCGAACAGGCCAGCGGCTTGCCCCTCGATTTCCGCTCCGATCAATTTTCGCTTGGCCTCGTGCTCTACGAGATGGTGACGGGAAAGCGCGCGTTCCGCCGCAGCACCGCCGCTGAAACCCTCGTCGCCGTGTTGCGCGATCAGCCCGACCCAGTCGCCACGCTCGCTCCCGACGCGCCTGCGCCCCTCGCCTGGGCAATCGAGCGCTGCCTGGCGAAGGAACCTGAGAAACGCTACGCGTCAACGCGCGATCTCGCCCATGAACTGGCCGCCATCCGCGACCGCTTCGCTGAAAAAGTTCTTCGGCACCCGGAATCCCGCCAATCCAATATTCCCGTGCAACGCACCGGATTCGTGGGCCGCGAAAAAGAAATTGAGGCCGCGAAAGGACTCCTCCTGCGCTCCGACGTTCGCCTGGTCACGATTACCGGCCCGGGCGGAATCGGCAAGACCCGGCTTGGAATCGAAATCGCCTCCGCCGTGGCCGATCGTTTCCCCGGAGGAGCTCACTTTGTCGCCCTCTCCGCCGTCAACGATCCGGGCCTTCTTCTTTCCGTGATCGTTCAGACTCTCGGCCTTCGCGAAGCCGGAGGTCAGTCACCGCTCGAATTGCTGAAAAAGCATCTCCAGGACCCGTCGCGTCCTCCGGTGCTCTTCCTCTTCGATAACTTCGAGCATCTTCTGCAAGCCGCGCCCGCGATCGCTGATCTGCTGGCAATGGGTCCAAGTCTCAAAATCCTGGTTACGAGCCGCGCCGCTCTCCACATTTACGGTGAACACGAATTTCCCGTACCGCCGCTGGCCGTGCCGGATTCGCGCTCCAAGCCCTCTATTGAGGACCTCTCCAAATATCCCGCGGTCGCGCTCTTTCTGCAGCGTGCCGGCGCAGCCAAACCTGATTTCGAGCTGAACCACGAAAACTCCTCCGCGATCATCGAAATCTGCAGCAGGTTAGATGGTCTGCCGCTCGCAATCGAACTAGCAGCCGCGCGCGTGAAGGTTCTCTCTCTCTCTGCCATGCGCACTCGCCTCGCCAGCCGGCTGCAATTGCTCACAGGCGGCGCCCGCGACCTCCCGCAGCGGCAACAAACTTTGCGCGCTGCGATCGACTGGAGCTACGACCTGCTCGGACCCGCCGAGCAGAAGCTCTTCCGGCGCCTCTCCGTCTTCGCCGGTGGATGCACCCTCGAAAGCGTCGAAGCCGTCTGCGATGCCAAAGCCGATCTCGACTTGGATCTGCTCGACGGCATGGCTTCGATGGTGGATAAAAGCCTGGTCCGGCAAGTCGCGCAGCCCAACGGCGAATCGCGGTTCACGATGCTGGAAACGATTCGCGAATACGCGCGCGAAAAACTCGCAGCGAGCAACGAAGAAGCTCCAACGAAACGCGCACACGCCGCCTATTGTCTCGTTCTCGCTGAAGAAGCCGCTGTCGAACAGGGCGAAACGGTAGGAGCAGAATGGCTCGAAAACTTCGTGCGTGAGCACGATAATTTTCGCGCCGCGCTCGATTGGCTCACCGAAACCGGCGATGCAGATTGGGGATTGCGCCTCGGCGCCGCGCTGTTTCGTTTCTGGGAGCGGCTCGAGTATCTCTCCGAAGGCAGAGACTGGCTGGGCAAACTCCTCAAACTCCCAGCCGCGGCCGCTCCTTCGCGAGCGCGGGCTCGTGCTCTTTTTGCCGCAGGCATACTCACCGTGGAGCAGGGGGATTACGTTCAGGCCGAAGTCCTGATCGGTGAAAGTCTTGATGTCTCTCGTGAACTAGGTGACAAGCAGGGCGTCGCCGTTTCGTTGAACGCGATAGCCGTGTCGGCACGCGATCGTGGTGATCTCCCGAAGGCGCACGCGCTGGCCGAAGAAAATGTCGAACTGTGGCGAGAGACGGGTGATCAACAAGCCATCGCCCGCGCTTTGAGCAATCTCGCAAGCGTCGTAAAACTGCAGGGAGACTTCGCGGGAGCCCGCGATCTCTACGACGAATGCCAGTCGCTCTTCCGCCAACTGGGCGATCGCACGGGAGTAGCCTGGTCGATCAATTACAAAGGTGACGTCGCCCGCGATGAAGGCGACTCCGCTTCCGCGCGCACTCTTTACGAACAAGCCTTGTCGATGTTTCGCGAGATAGGCGATCGCTGGGGTGTCGCCGGCACCCTCGCCGATCTCGGAAACCTCGCGAGAGAACAGCGCGATAGCGCCACGGCCCACGCCCTCTATCGCGAAAGTCTGAAAGTCTTCCAGGAACTCGAACACAAACGCGGAATCGCCCGGGTCCTCGAATGCTTCGCCTGCTCCGCTTCCATTCAATTCCAGGCTGAACGTTCCCTTCGCCTGGCTGGCGCAGCCGCCGCCCTTCGTCAAAATATCGGCGCCCCGCTCCCCCCGGCAGAACAAGCCAAGCTCGACGCTCACCTCGATCCGGCTCGCTACGCCCTGGCCAACACCTCAGGCGCCACAGCGTGGCTCGAAGGCTGGGGCATGCCCCTCGAGAAAGCGATAGAGAAAGCAATCGAGGAAGCTCTCAGGTCCGATTCAGAACCTTCGTCGGGTTCGCACACTCCGGCGCGCGGCAAATTTTAGCTTCGAATCAAATTGATTGTGGGGGCTGACTTACGAATTATGCGAACTTATTCCGCGCTCGACGCGTCAAGCAATCGCCTGACCGCCGACACGCGGTTTGCTGGCAGACCAACTCGTTTCGCATGTTCCTTGATAGTAGCTTCATCCGGAGCCAGGTAAACGCAGTACACTTTGTCGCCGGTCACATAGCTGTGCAACCACTGAATTTCAGGACCCATTCCCTTAAGCACGCTAACCGACTTCTGCGAAAGTTCACGCAGCTGCGCGTCGGTTAAATTTCCTGCTCCCGGCACGTCGCGTTCGATAACATATTTGGGCACGGCTGCTCTCCTGATCAAATTCGATGCTAGCATGCCGACCAAAGGCTCACAAGACAGCGCGCTCGCAGTCTTTTCAGCCTTTAGAATCGCTGTAAAATATTCGCTGAGAATAAATCAATGAGGGCCAAATGGATCTTCGATCGCTTCAAAAACCTCTGAAAGACCAATACCGCGCCGACCCCTCCGCATCGCGAATCACTCTGCGCGCGAAAGGCACTCAGACCGGCGCTCCCGTCTCATGCTCTGTCGACATCGGCCGCGCCATCTATCAAGCCGAAGCCCACAAGGGCGTCGGAGGCGCAGGAGCCGGCGCTTGTTCAGGCGATCTCCTGCTAGGCGCTCTAGCCGCGTGCGCGCAAATCACGTGTCAAATGGTAGCCGCGTCCATGGACATCGCAGCCGAACACATCGAAGTCACAGTACAAGGCGACTTGGATCTACGCGGCACACTAGGCATTTCTAAGGACGTCCCGGTAGGTTTCGAAAACATCAGCCTGAATTTCAACATCTCCGCCCCCAACGCAACTCCAGACCAGCTCCGCGCCCTACAAGAAAAAACCGAACAATTCTGCGTCGTTATGCAAACCCTCCAACACCCACCCAAACTGCAAACCACCTGGCTCAATCATTCCTGACCCGCTTGCCTTTCAGTGGCACAGGCACTCCTGCCTGTGCGCTTTCCTCGCGGCACAACCAAAAACCGGCCGAAGCCACGACCTCGCTCAAGCCAACCGCATCAGTACGCTGTCCCCCTCACTTCGAAAACACCACCCCATGCGGCGCCCCGCTCCCCTTCCACCCCTGAGGCCACTCCCGGTCACCAAAATTAAATCCCACCTTCCCGTCCACATCGCGAAAAGCATCATCCATCGTGATAGCCCCAGTCCCCTGATCCAACTTCAACAAATACATCCGATGATCCTCAGGCGACCCGCTCGAAGTCACCACCAGCCTCTGCGTCTTCTCGCCCCAGGCCGTCCAGTGCGGACTATATGTATCCGTCAATTTGATCCGCGAAACTTCCACAGGTTTAGTGGCGTTCGCAATATCGATCACGATCAAACTGTGCACGGCCGGCACGCTCTGCACCAGATAGTGCCCCACGATCGTCGGAACGCCGCACCAATTGCCCGGGAACGTGTACACTAGCTGCGATTTGGGCTCGTCTTTGTCCACTCCCGTGATGCGCTCGATTCCGCACCCCAGCGTCTGAATAAAAACTGATCCGTCCGGACCGCGACGCGGCTCCTCAGGGCTAATCTGCGCGTAGCGATTCTCTCCGACATCCAAATATGCCGTCTTCAGCAGCTTCAAATCGGAAAGCCGCCACACCTGATACGTCACGCCGCTAAGAATATCGTCGAGGTGCATCGAAGAATTTGTGGAAACCATGCGATCAACCTCAGGAAGCACCACCAGGCTGTACGGCATCAACAAAGCGTCAGCAAACGCCGGATCAGCATTGCTCGCACTCCGCACCAACTTGCCCTCGTCATTAATTTCCACCAGCCCGCCCGTCACGCCCGTCTGCCCCTCGCTCCCTCCATGATGCGCGTGCTGAAACGTCGCCAGCACATTCCCGTCAGGCAGCCGCAAGTATGAATGCGGATGCATGTAGCCGCCTATATCGGTGAACGACGTCACCATCTTGGGATGCAACGCATCGCGCACGTCGAAAATGAAAGTCCGCCCAGCCCCGTGATCATTCGCAAAAAGCATGCCACTCGAAGGCATCGCATATTCGGTGTGATGCACCTGCATGGTCCGCTGGTCCGTCGCAAGAGTCGTCACCAAATGTCCATACGACGCCGACGCAGGGTCCGCATCAATCACCGCGAGAAAATCATTCCCCTTGTGCGCCTCGTCGCCGGCCCACGCAAACAGATAATCCTCAGGCACCTTCGTCTTCTGCTCCTGCGGCAGCACTGAAAAGCCGATCGCGGACACAGCCACAACAAGCGCGCACAAGAAACGCATCACAGAACTCCTTTCAGCAACAAGTGGTCAGCGACGCGAAAGAATATCAGCCCGCGGAACAGAATAGTAGCCACGGGTTTCAGTAGCACAGGCATTCATGCCTGTGCCAACGCAACACCCCAGCACAATCGCCAATTCTCGCCTCCCGCGCGCGAGCGTTCTTCGTTTCTCAGTAGCGTAGGCTTCAGCCTGCGCCCGCAAAACATCTCAGCACAACCACCAATTCTTGCCTCTCGCGAGCGAGCGTTCTTCGTCTTTCAGTGGCACAGGCACTCTTGTTTATCCTGAGAACCGAAGGGCCTGTGCGCCTTTCTTCACTGCGCCGCGTCATAACAAGCACTCAACCCGACATCGCACCCACCCCAAAAAAACATTTCGTCTTCCCCAAAATTTCATGTACTTTCCGCACCGGAGAAAACGCCGCCCAATGTGCTTCTCAGCCGCAGCAAACTTCGCCGGCAGCACAGTCCTCGCCGGAATCGGCATCGCCACGCTCTCCCGCGTGAAGCACCGCCGCGAACTCCTGTTCGCCACCCTCCCCACACTTTTCGCCATCCACCAATTCATCGAAGGCTTCGTCTGGCTCGGACTCGACGGCATCCTCTCCCCCAAAGTCGCCCACGACATGGGCGCCGCCTTCATGCTCTACGCCCAAGGCCTGCTCCCCTTCCTGCTCCCGCTCAGCATCCACCTCTTCGAACCCACGGCCAAAGCCCGCAAACTCATGCTCCCGTTCCTCATCATCGGCGGCGGCACAACGCTTTATATTTTGTGGGCGCTCACAGCCTTCCAGCTCGAGGTCTACGTGAAGGGAAACAGCATCGTCTACATCAACCCAGCCACCAACAACACCATCGTCGCCATTCTCTACGTGATCGCCACCTGCGGGTCCCTCTTCTTCTCAAAAATCAGAATGATGGTCATCTTCGGCGCTGCAAATCTCATCATTCTCCTCGCCGTCATGATCTTCAAGCGCTACGCCTTCACGTCCCTCTGGTGCGCCTACGCCGCAGTCGCCAGCATCATCATCCTCGCCTACTTCTGGACCAGCCACAAATCCCGCCCATTCCTCTACGCCTAGCCTTTCAGTAGCACAGGCAATCCTGCCTGTGCCCCAAGACAAAACGCAGCACAATCACAATTGCTTGTCTACTCCGCGCGAGCGTTCTTCACTCCCCGTGGTAGCCACGACGACGCCCTTCTCGTCGTGGGCCTTTACCTGTAAAACGCGCAATCACCATCTGCGAATCGAACGCCCCGCGCATAAACGCAACCCCGCACCTCAACAATAATTCGTCATATAATCCTGCTCGCAGGAGTTCCAAAAATGACAAAACAAAAATCCATCACCCGCAAACCCACAAAGAAAACCCGCCCGGCTATAAAAACCGTTAACCAATACCTCGCCCGCGTCCCGCAACCGGCCCGCGCTCACCTAAACAAAATGCGCGCAGCCATCCGCTCCGCCGTCCCGAAAGACTCCGTCGAAATCATCAGCTACGGCATCCCCGCCTTCAAACAGAAACGCGTCCTCGTCTGGTACGCCGTGTTTTCAAACCACTGCAGCCTGTTCCCCACCGCCGCAATCATCGAAAAATTCAAAAACCACCTGAAGCCCTTCTCCAAATCCAAGGGCACCATCCACTTCCCCATCGACAAGCCGCTACCAACAGCACTAATCAAAAAGCTCGTGAAAGCCCGCGTCGCCCAAGCGGAAAACACAAAATCGCACTGATCCGGTGCACTCGCGAGTGCGTTGCTAGTTTTCGAGGGAGCGGCGCGTCACAGACCGGCCCGCCATTCACTCCACAATAATCCGATCCGCCCACTCCACGAGTGACACAAAAATTGTCGGATTCCCGAATTTTGCTCCCCACTGATTCAAGTCTGCTTCCGTGACCCCACGGGCCCGGGAACAGGCTCCTCAAGAAAAAATCGGAATCTGTTTGGCCACCACCTTCGCCAGCGTCTCGCTCAAAGGTGGCCAGCCAACCGGCAGGATCGCGTTCACCATCGACTTACGCAGCAGCGAGGTTGCCTCCGCCAGGAGAAAAATCTGCACTTCATGGCCGGCTTCTGCTAGCACGAGCCCATGCGCGAAAGGAAACGCCGCCCGTGTCGGATCATCAGGTCCCCACGCGCTCTTCATCATGATCTTGAGGGGTTTTTTCGCCTCTTGTGACGAGGCCCTGCCCGACGCGAGAAAAGGTAATCCAATCAACTGCGTTAGAAATTGTCTTCGTGCCATGTATTCTCTCCTGAGTTGAGTTTCTGGTGGAAATTGCCGCGATTCTACACCCTCTGCGTACGAATCAAGCTAATCTTCCGTAACGCTGGCATCCAGCCGGCGGTTTCGAATCTTGTTTTTCTGTTGTTCTTTAAAGCACCGATGCGTTCCGAAGCGTGGTCGACGAGAATAATCTTCGCTAGAGTTTCACCATGCTTCCTAATTCCACTCGGCGCTACCCTCGGATGAAATCACCAGAGGGACTAAACGTGGCGTGGCTGAGTGGGACTCTAAGATTCGTCTCGCGTGTGCAGACGTTGAGCTTGGGTGGCCTGTTTATTCGTACGAAGAAACCTCCCCAGACCGGCACAATGATCCAGTTCTTGATCGACATTCCAGGAAATGGTGTTCGCGCCCGCGCGATTGTTCGTGACGTCGCACCCGGCGAAGGAATGGGCGTCGGCATCGTCGCGATGACCCAAGAAGACCGAGCCCGATACTTCAACTTCCTGAATAAACTGCAGTCCTGAAATCGCACGCTTCAAATACGAGCCACACTTCCAAATTTCCCGCCATCCTTTTGCCTATCTCAGTATGATTGACAGCGGGAAGGAGGCAGACTTGGTTCTGGAACTTGCTGTCTGCTTTTCTATCTATGACACCGAATGAACAGTCGGCACGAATACCAGACAGTCGCTCATTTCCAATGGTAAAAGTGCCACGCAGCAGCCGGCGTTAAGCACCCAAATTTGCGGAGCTCTTCTTGAAACTCTCAGTTTGCCAACTCCCCGACGGCCTCTCGATTGACCACCCGGCATGGGCTGACCTCCTTCGGGGGATCGAGAACGATCGGCCCGACATTGCGGTGTTGAACGAAATGCCTTTTGGCTCATGGCTCGCGAGCCGCGACACCTTTGATCCCGGCTTGGCGACGGCCAGCGTGCGTGACCACGAACGTGCAATCGCGAATTTGCACGAAATCTCCACAGCCATGCTCAGCTCCCGGCCTGTCCCCGGAACCCACAAGCTCTCCAACGAGGCATTCCTGATTGCTGATGACGACTACAAAGCCATTCACCACAAGCACTTTTTCCCTCAGGAGCCGGGCTTTTTCGAGGACTCCTGGTTCGCTCCGCAACGCCCCGGCTTCGATGTGCTGGAGCACCGTGGCTTGAGAATTGGCGTGCTGCTTTGCACCGAGTTGATGTTTAACGAGTGGGCGAGGCACTATCGTCGTCAAGGTGCTCACGTGATTGCAGTGCCGCGTGCCAGCGGCGCATCGCGCAAATGGGACACCGCCGCGGCCATGGCAGCCATTGTGTCCGGCTGCTACGTCCTCAGCTCCAATCGCGCTTCCCCTGTGAACGATCCGAATTCGAACTTTGGCGGACGCGGTTTTGTTTATTCGCCCACCGGAGAATTGCTCGCCGAGACGTCGCCTTCCACGCCTTTAGTCAGTATCGACGTTGACATCACACGGGTCGCTGAAGCGCAAAGCGGCTACCCCTGCTACGTGCGTGAAATCCGAACTACCTCGCCCTGATATTCTGATTCACCCGAAACAAATTCCCCGGGTCATACCGCTTCTTGATATTCGCGCTGCTTATGATTCTTCCTAGACGTCGCCCGCAGATTACGGATGTAGCGCACGCCTCGCGAGGTCGCTGAATACATAGCCGTGTTCACTTTGAACGCCCCAGCGCTCTAATGGTCCCCAATACCAAGCCGGGTACAAATACGAAACAATCGTGGTGCTTCGATTCAGAACCGTCTCACTGCCTTCCCTCCGCAAATCGTACTCGGCATCTTCGAACCCGAGCCAGTGGCGCCCCGGCATGTTCGTTCGGTCAATCGAAAGGCGCATCATATTCGGCGGCAACCATTCGATCACCGTCTCCTGAATATACCCGTGGTCGAAGTAACACGTTCTCTTGGCTCCCCGGCCGCTTCCTTCCATCACGCACCGCGTTGGGATCGGAAGTCCGATGTACATCAAGAGAGGTTTCTCGCCTGCGAGGCTGTCGAACGACTGGAGGTCAGCCCAAACCTGCCCTGGTTCCGCGGAAATTCGAATCGTGGAGGTGACCACTTGTCGCCGTGCCTGAATCGGGTTCGTTAGCTCCATGCGGTGACCTGCAAAAATCACTAGGGGCATCGCCAGCAGGACGATCGAAGTAAATGTAGCCTCTCCGCCTCCAAACCTTGCCTTCAGCTTACTGATCAAATACCCGAGCCCGTATCCGATTCCAACGCCGCCCAAAAGACCCACGAAAAGCAAGGGAAACGCCATCAGCGCGCAGACCGGAGTTTCCATTTTCATAGCGATCAAAATAGCGAGTGATCCGACCGTAGCCAAAAGCACCGCTGCGGATATTCTCTCCAAACTGCGCGACACCAGAGTGATCGCCACTCCCGCAGCAAATGGAACGAGCAGAAACACCACACCGCCCATCGCATGAGTCTTGGGAATTTCCGCCAATATGAAACCGCCCAAGCCCAACGCGATGCCAGTCAGCGCTCCAAATAGAACTCCCTTTAGCGAACCTTGCCATTTGTGCAACGAGGCTCTCCGTCCGCTAAATGCTGTAGCGGAGTTAATAATTCCGTTCAGTCCAACTTTGTGTATGCCATTCTATATTGGGAGGCCGCGATTCCATTGCGAATCGGTGCGTAGGCGAGTAACGCAAAGTCTATTTCGACCGAGGACAATTGAAGAGAGCGCGTCTTACCCTCAAAGTAGACCCTCAATCTTGTCGAACTGTTGTTGCCAGGCAACCCTGGACAAGATCTTTACCATCAGGGGAAGCCCTACCTCCGTAACAGTGACCTTCGTCTTTCCGTTCGACTCACTGAATTCCACAATGACCGTGACCGCATCCGGCCAACGGCCCGGGACCGGCGCCTTCGAGCCAGGAATGGCTTTACCGGTCTCATCGGCAAACGACAGGGTAGAGACGATCCTTTGGTCTGGGACCACTTCCTTATAAACGCCTGTGTTCCAGAACATCTCTCCTTTTGATGACTTCATTGCCCACAGATACGTCCCGCCCACTCGAAGGTCATTTCTGATGAATGGGGCTGTGTAGCCCTTCGGCCCCCACCAGTGTTTGATCGAATCCTCATCGTTCCACACCCGCCATACCTTGTCGCGGGAAGCATCGAACGTGCGTTCATACGAACCAGTCGTACGGACCTCCAGGCCGACAACAACGAGCACAACCAGCGCTAGGACGACGCCACCTAGTATTTTGTAAATCATGTGACGCCCCTTATTGTCCAGTTGGAGTAGGTGCTCTGGAGTCTGCATGATGTCCACAAGTTTCCGGTAACACGACTAACCAGGCGTTGACCCTATTTCATATCGCCTCCGCCTCTTGGCGAGGATACCGATGACCGGAATGGCGACGACCCATACAACTAAAATAGGAACAACCCCCGCCAATTTCTCTCTGCCGCTCAATACGATGGCCAAAAGTATGGCGGGGAATATTCCGCCGTGGCCCCAGGCCGATGGCGTAACCGCGACTGCGATCAACCCCGCCCTGAAAAGGGTTTGAGCCGCTGTGGACTGCCATCGACGGGACAGCTTCCAACCAAGGTATGCAATGCCTAAACCAGGGAGAGAGATCACCACCGCGTAGAGAATCATGATTAGCACTGAGAAGACGAATGTAGGGGCGTCTTTCAGCGCGTACCATTGTTGTAATGACATTGGACAAGAGTACTGATCTTGATAACAGGGCCAAGTCCCGATTACCGCCGTAATCGGAAAGTAGGATAGATGTTGCGAACAAGGATTATCGCCAACTATCTCCTGACGAGACGAATCCGGGCGTGTTTCACTTCGGCCGAATATTCTGATTCACCCGAAACAAATTCCCCGGATCATACCGCTTCTTGATTTGTGCCAGCCGCTTATAATTTTTCCCATACGTCGCTCGAATCCGCTCTTCGCCTTCATCCATCATGAAATTGATGTACGCGCCGCCCGCCGAATACGGATGCAGCGCGCTCCAGTACTCCTTCGCCCACGCCGATATCTCTTCCTTCTTCCCCGGATCCGGATCGACGCCCACGATCACCTCGGTCCAATTCGCATCGCGATGCCACCACGCTGTCGCCCCTCGCTTCACCCGCCCCGCCGCCCCATTGATCGGATAAAGATGCATGGTCGATTGCAACGTTGGCAACGTCGCCGCGTGCTTCAAATGTTTCGCAATCGCCTCGTCGGGAAGCGTGCGCACGAAATCCGCCTTCCAATACCATTGCATCCCCGGCGGATATAGGCCATCGAACAGACTTTGCAACGCCGGATGCGGAATCGGTCCGGCCAGGTCGATCGCTGGGGCCTTGAATTTCCGTATCGCCTTGAAAACTTTCTCCGCCTTCTTAATCGGCCCGGTATAGCACCACACGATCCCGCACATTTTCTTGAGATGGAAATTCTCAGGGAACGGCGCCGCCGGCGGTATCGTGTGAAAAGCAAAAAACCCGTAGACGTCATCAGGCGCTTTCACGATGAAGTCGCGATACCACCGCATCATCTCCGCCGCGTCTTCGAGCGGCCAGAACATCGGCCCGCCGTACACGGTATGCACCGGTTGCCCCTTGAACAAAAACGACGTCACCACCCCGAAATTCCCTCCGCCGCCGCGCACCGCCCAGAACAAATCCGAATTTTCCTTCGCGCTCGCTGTAACAAATCGCCCATCGGCCAGCACCATCTCCACAGCCAGCAGATTGTCGATCGTCAACCCGTGCCGCCGCGTCAAGTAACCCATCCCGCCGCCCAGCGTCAGCCCAGCCACGCCAGTCGTCGAAATAATTCCCGACGGCACCGCCAGCCCGAACGCATGCGTCGCATGATCCACGTCGCGCCACAGGGCGCCCCCGCCCACCTGCACCGTTTTCTTCTTCGGGTCCACCCGAACATAATTCATTCGCGAAAGATCGATCACCAGCCCGTCGTCGCACACGCCCAAGCCGCCCGCATTGTGCCCCCCGCCGCGAATCGCCACCAGCAGCTTCTGCTCCCGCCCAAATTTCACCGCCGCCATCACATCCGCCACGTCCACGCACCGCGCAATCAACCGCGGCCGCCTCTCAATCATCGCGTTGTACACCTTGCGCGCCGCGTCGTAACCCGCATCCCCGGGCTCGATCAACTCCCCGCGCAAACTGGCTCTAAAAGCCGCAATCGCATGATCGTTCATCATCACGTGCCCTCGCTCTCTTGTATGCGCAATCTCCAGCCGCTCTGCGAGACCTGCTACGCCACCCGCGCAATCGATGTTTGCCAAAGCACGCCGCTGCTCAGTTCGATGGTTTGCCACTGATTGTTTGGTTCTCTTACATCACAGCTGTCAACGACAGCGATTCTCACGGCGCCGTGATTTTACGATATCAAGCGTTACCCACACGAATGCCAGTCAGACGTTCGAGCCTCCTCTACTGTGAAGATAAAATTCGCCTGGCTGGCAGCGCTGGGAACATCCACGTATCCGCAATCGCTGTGTAGTTGCTCGCCGATAATCCAATTCGCACACAAGGAGCGCGCTCACGAAGAACAATCCAAAAATTCCTAGACGGCATTATGCCTCCTGGGCTCGGACCCGCGTGCGCGCAATCCAGCGAAAAATGACGAAATCAGATTTTTTCTTGGAAGCGTGACTCTTGGAGTTGCGCCCAGACGAAAGGCGCTCGCGCTACGTACGGAGGACGGGGTGAAGAATGACAGCTTCTGAGGCTAGCAACGATCCTCGTTCTGAAGGTCTCAGACGCGAATAAAGTAGGGCGGACACAGCCCGGGAGGAATCTATATCAACCGTTCGAGCAGCTCTGCTGGCCTCGGGAAAGTCATGCGATCCCAAAGTCTTTACCTTACAAATCGTAAAATCGTTTGCAGTGTTGTCGGTGAGCGACAGAAGCTCAGGGAATTCCGCAGCCACAATCCCACACAGGAGAAGTAAGAGCAGTGCTGGAACCAGAACCCCAACGATTTTTAGTCGTGCACGCGCCATTTGCGACCTGTGGGTTGGATTTATACACCGGCCTGGAATTAATGGGAAGCGACATGTGCGTCATGCCCTGCCGCCGCTCAACCGTAAAGCTGCTGCTCCATCCCATGGTGACTTCAGAGGTGAAATCGTTACAAACGCTCAGCATTTGCAGGATGGTCTCCATCTCGAGGAGCCAGTCGGGCTTTTGGGTGTTCGCAGTCTGCACCGCGGTTTCCCTCGTTGAAGCATAGCGAGAACTATTGCGGCGGCGGCCCCGGCATCCGGGAAACGCCGGGGCTGCCGCCGTGTGCGCTATCCCGTGCGGCCCTGATTAGGGACAGCAGGGCCGTCAATTGGGCCAACTGGAGAAAAGGTTGATCGAGGCATACTGTGAGGTTGTTGGATGTTCAAAACAGCCTCAACCAGCAGCTCGACTTCCTCTGGCCACTTCACCTTACAGATCAAGTCATAAAGGAATGCCTGCAGAACCAGTGGATCATTTCTATTGCATGAAGTATTCATTTTTAGCTCCCTAGCTGCCGGTCGCGAAGACCGGGCTCGATTGAGGAACCCGCGAGTTGGGGTCATGCTCTTGAGCAAAATCCCGCGGGCTGGTCGATCAGGGTCCCACGGAAAAGTTTTCCGCGAGTCTGGTCACAAAGAAAAGCTGGGGATAGTAATTCAGGGAACGAAGGTTCTATGTCCTCATGATGCAGAGGAAGTGGAGTGAATCCTTGGCAGCGTAAGAAGAATCTTCGAAGAGGCGACGAACTTTCCGCGGCTCGCTCTCGTCCGTGGCTGGAAGAGTTTTCGGCTGCACCGAATGACTCTCACGGACACTCGCCGAAGATGTTTCATGCTCGGAGTGTGAAAGCGAGAAGTCGTTGGAGGTGTCATCGGCAAGTCTGATGAGTTCGGTGGCCTCGAGACTAGCGAGGCTACAGAACAATAATCCGAGCAACACAGCGAAAGTGAGTCGGGAACGCATTTCAAGACACGACAGCAAGGTCCACTTATACAGCATACTGGCTCGCAATTCAACGGAGCGAGACGCTGGTCTCCTCGAGATGCGTTGCACGTCCGGGTACAGCGCCCGAGCTGTCGCGGCTGCATTTCGACATTGGTGCTCGAACTCGAAGAAGACTGCATAAGATTTGCTGCCTGGCCGCCGCGTGCGAGATAATGCCTCGAGTAGGAATTTCGATGCAAACACCTGCGAGTCTTTTCCGCCTTCTGAATGAATTCATCATGCTGCTTCTTGGCGCGCTGCTGATTCTGCTCGCCGCGTCGAATCGAATTGGACTGCCTTCGCGGCCTTCGCTGTGGTACGCGCTTGGCGCCGTGCTGATTTTTTGGGGACTGCGC
>DATNKB010000554.1:0-30193 GCA_035603595.1 Candidatus Dormiibacterota bacterium | reverse complement strand
CGGCCAGCGCGCCGCCGCCAAAGCATTTCCTGCTCCCCTACTGTATGGATTCCTATTCTAAATCGAGCGGTTGTCCGCGTGGTCATGAAAATCGAGGGTGAATTTATAGACTAGCAAGTCGACCGGAACCGAGTAGTCGAGAGATATTTGAACGGCGCCCTGGTTGGCTGTAACTTTCAGGCTCTCTTGATCTGCCGGAATACCAATCTCATTAACCTTCTTCCAGACGTTGTCGCGAATATCCTTGGAACCCAAGCGATTGCCGATAGCGAAGCGAGCCTCGCTCTCAATGGCGTCCTGCATCTGGTAGTTGTTTACGTAGATAGGCAGGATCTTAATGCCGGCGAAGATCATCGAACCCAGCAAGACGAGCAGAAAGAACAATTTCACGCCGCTGCCGCCGCGTTGCGAATTGCCAAGTCGTTGAGAGGTAACGTAACTCAAGTAGCCCTTCCTCTAAGAAACCCCAAGGAAAACAGGACAATCAAATGCTAGCACTGCCTCGCGCACGGAAGAATAAGACGTCTAGCTGCGTGTTTTCGATGAGTAAACGGGGGTTTTTGGAGTTCCCGATGACCGCGCGGTTCTGTTAGTAGGCCCGCGCGAAAATGCCTTTCTCGCGAGAGGCCTTGCCACAAAGAACGCACTGGCCAGACCCGCCGGACTGTTCGAGAGGGATACAGCGCATGGTGGCCTTGGTCTCTTCCTTAATCTTCGCTTCGCAGTCCGCGCTGCCACACCACCATGCGAATGCAAAGCCGGTTTCGACAGCTTTCTTGAATTCGCCATAGTCGGCAGGCTCCATCGTGTGCGCCTTGCGAAACTCGAGAGCGCGGTCATGGAGCGACTTCTGAATCTCCTCGAGTGATTGCAACACTGCCGCCCCAATTCCCTGCTGCGGCACGAAGGACTTTCCTTCTTTGCCGGGACGATCGCGCCGGGCCAAGACAACCGATCCCTTCGCCACATCCTTGGGGCCAAGCTCCAGGCGCAGCGGCACGCCGCGCATTTCCCAGTCGTTGAACTTGAAACCGGGACTCATGCCGTCGCGCTCGTCCATCTTGACGCGTATTCCCGCGTCGATTAGTTCCTTTCGAAGCCTGTGCGCATTCTCGAGCACGCTCGACTTTTCCTCGTCGGTTTTGTAAATCGGAACGATGACGAGTTGGAACGGCGCAAGACGTGGAGGCAGGATCAGCCCCTGATCGTCGCCGTGAACCATGATGATGGCACCCACGAAGCGGGTTGAGAGGCCCCACGAAGTGGTCCAGCAGTGCTGCAGCACGCCACCCTTGTCGAGATAGCGGATATCGAAAGCCTTCGCAAAATTTTGCCCGAGATTGTGCGAGGTGCCGGCTTGCAGCGCTTTGCCGTCGCCCATCATGGCTTCGATCGAAAACGTCTGATCGGCGCCCGCGAATCGTTCCGAATCTGACTTGCGTCCGGGAATCACGGGCACGGCGGCTTCGCGAACCGCGAAATCGGTGTAAATGTCGAGCATCTGACGCGTCTCAAACTCAGCCTCTTCCAGCGTTGCGTGAGCCGTGTGGCCCTCCTGCCAGAAGAATTCGAGAGTGCGCAGGAAAAGCTTGGTGCGAAGTTCCCAGCGAACCACGCTGTTCCACTGATTGATGAGGATCGGAAGATCGCGATAGGACTGAATCCACTTCGCGTAGGCGTGCCCAATGATCGTTTCCGACGTAGGCCGGATCACCAGGGGCTCGTCGAGCTTTTCGCCACCGCCATGCGTTACCACCGCAAGTTCGGGTGAGAACCCCGCTACATGGGATTTTTCCTTGTCGATGAAACTGCGCGGAATCAGTAAAGGAAACGCTGCATTTACGTGTCCCGTAGCTTTGAAGCGGCTATCGAGCGCCGCCGTGATGTTCTCCCACAGCGCCCAGCCATAGGGACGTACAATCATGCAGCCGCGAACGGGCGCGTAGTCTGCGAGCTCAGCCCGCAGAACGAGCTGGTTGTACCATTCTGAAAAATCTTCGGCTCGCGTGGGGAGCTTGAGGTCGGACATTCCTTGGTTCACCCATTTCCGCGCCGATCTAGAACACTTCAGACTCGGGCGTTTGTGTGATGCAAACCAGAAAGGTTAGGAGAGTCTCCGAGCGAAGTCAACTGACACTGGCAATTGGACATAGGTACGAAATTAATGCTGTGAGTAAGTGGCCAATTCAGTGTAGGCTATCCGCCGCGCCGCGACCTGGACCGGCCTATAAACGACGACACTTAAGGAGAACATTAAGATGAAGATGCAGCGGGTGGCAGCCACCCTGTTGGCGATGGCGATGTTGGGGGTTCTTCCACCAGTCGCGAAGGCGCAGTCATCCTCGGGAGTTGGCTCGTCGGGAACTGGGTCCCAAAGTGCGACTCACACGCAGCCCGGACAGACCTACGTTAAGCCGACAGGAAGCCAACTGTTCAGGAAATACCTGTTCGATGCGTTTGGCCCGTACGCGCTTATCGGTGCTGCCGCGGCTGCCGGCATCAATCAGGCTTCCGGTGCCCACTACGGTGAACACCAGGGGTCGGGTACTCCGCCCGAATGGGGCGGAGGCGCAGGAGCGTATTTCCAGCGGTTCGCCAGCAATTATGGCATCAACATCACTGCCAACACATATCGATACGGCTTGGGGGCGCTTCTTCACGAAGACACGAGCTACTACCGGTGCGAGTGCACTGGTTTCGGGCATCGGCTGGGGCATGCCTTGATCACGACGGTGGAAGCCCGCCATGGCGAGGACGGTCATTACCGGTTTTCGTTAGTGAACCTTTCCGCGCCCTACGCAGGCACGATGACGGCTGCCCTGGGCTGGTATCCGGGCCGGTATGAGCCGTCGGACGGCTTTCGGATGGGGAACTATGCTCTGGCGACCCACGCCGGAATCAACGTTGCCAAGGAGTTCATCTACGGAGGTCCGCATACGCTGGTGGGCCACATGCATCACCAGCACTAAACGTTTTTCTGAAGCGGAATTCCCTGGCAGACGTACCCGCGGCGGCGAATGTTTTTGCCGCCGCTTTCATTTGTGCCCAGCGGTATGGAGCCGTTTTCAAAGCCTCTGGATTCCGATAGAATCGTTGTGAATCCTCCTATGGCCAACGAAACCCCCGAATTGAAGCGAATGAGCCGTCCGCTCGAAGTGGTTGACCCTGAAGTCGCCGAAGCGCTGAACGACGAAGTGCGGCGGCAGGCGACAGGGCTGGAACTCATTGCGTCCGAGAATTTCGTTTCAGAAGCGGTGCTCGAAGCTATGGGCTCCGTCTTCACCAACAAATACGCCGAAGGTTATCCTGGCAAACGCTATTACGGCGGCTGCGAGAACGTGGATCGCGTCGAGCGGATCGCGATTGATCGCGCCAAACAACTATTCGGAGCGGAACACGCCAACGTGCAGGCGCATTCAGGCACGCAGGCGAATATTTCGGTCTATATGACTGCCCTTGAGCCGGGCGCAACCGTGCTGGGCATGAATCTTGCGCATGGCGGGCATCTGACGCACGGGCATCCCCTGAATTTTTCGGGCAAAACCTACAAATTCGTCGCCTACGGTGTGACCAAAGATACCGAGACGATCGACTACGACGAAATCGAACGTCTGGCGCGAGAACATCAACCGAAAATGATCGTTGCCGGCGCAAGCGCCTACGCCCGAATCATCGATTTCCCGCGCATCGCGAAAATCGCTCAGGATGCGGGCGCCCTTTTCTTCGTCGACATGGCGCATATCGCCGGCCTCGTGGCGGCGGGGATTCATCCGAGCCCTGTGCCTCACGCGGATTTCGTTTCCACCACCACCCACAAGACACTGCGCGGGCCTCGCGGCGGCCTGGTTCTGTGCCGCGAAAAATACGCCAAAGATCTCGACAGGATCACGTTTCCGGGCGTTCAGGGCGGTCCGCTCGAACACATCATCGCGGCGAAAGCCGTTTGCCTGAAGGAAGCAGCAGAGCCCGAATTCCGCGTATACCAGAAGCAAGTAGTGGTCAACGCGAGCGCCCTGGCCTCGGCACTCGCCAAGCACGGATTCCGCATCGTCACGGGTGGAACCGACAATCATCTATTTCTTGTCGACATGCATTCGCGCGGAATCACAGGGCGCGACGCGGAATTGGCGCTCGAGCGCGCGGGCATGACCGTAAACAAAAATGCGATTCCCTTCGATCCTCTCCCTCCGATGAAGGCGGGTGGGATTCGCGTGGGCACTCCCGCCGTCACCACCCGCGGCATGCGCGAGCCGGAGATGAATCAGATTGCAGGCTGGATCGCGGACGTGCTCACTCACCTGGGCGATTCAGCCATCGAACAGCGTGTCCGTGGCGAGGTTGCCGCTGTTGCTGCGAGATTCCCTCTCTACGCTCGCCGCCTCGAAGCCGCCGAAGCCGCAGCGGCATTACACGTTCATCGAGCGAATCCCTAGGCGCCACCGCTCTTCTCTCTCCGCTTGCGTTTCAGAGGTCCGTTGTAAGTCGCAAAGTGTTTCAGGGAAGTGCACCTGTGCCGTTGCGCTACAGTTTTCTATCCGGCCCGCCGACTCGGCTTCCTGCAACCACTCTAAGTGCTCATTTCAGTTCAGACACCCGCTGAGTTAGCCGATTACTTTGGTATCCCGTTTGCGTGTATTCCTTCGCACCATCGGGAGCGAGCTACAGGGGGAATTCCTGAGAATGGGCACTCAAGCGGCACTTGAAACGGTTCCACACGTAAGTTCGTACGAGGCCGACAAGGAAGCTGCCCGCGAAATTCAATACTCATTGGTGCCGACCGGGAATTTAATCGGCGTGGGCGTGGAAGTGGCTTATCGCTTCTCCCCGTTCGCCGACGTGGGCGGCGATTTCACAGATTTTTTCCAACTGCCCAATGGGCTTGTGGGCCTCTACCTGGGTGACGTGGTGGGAAAGGGACTTGCGGCCGCTATGTATGCTGCCCTTGTGATGGGAACGCTCCGCGGGATCAACAAGACAGGTGAAGATACCGCAGCTGTGCTGACCCTCCTCAACAAGCGGCTGCTCGTGCGTCCGATCTCAGGCCGCTATTGCGCCACGCTGTACGCTCTCTTCGATCCCATTACGCGGCAGCTCACCTTTTCGAATGCTGGCCTGCCGCACCCGGTTCTCGTCTCCAACGGAAAATATTCGCGCCTCGGCGAAGGAGGCCTTCCGTCGGCGGTTTTTCCGGGGGCCTCGTACGACAAGTACACGGTGCGGCTCACGCCGGGGGATTCCGTGCTCTTCGCCACCGACGGACTGCACGAATTGCGCAATCACCGTGACGAAGATTTCAGCTGGGACCGCCTGGGCGAGCTATGGAGCGAGTGCTCGCGAAAAACTGCCGATGAATCCCTCGATCACCTCTTTGAAGGCGCCAAATCCTTCTCCGATGGCTCAGGCCCTCATGACGACATCACAGCTGTCGCGTTGAGAGTGCCGACGGAGGCCGAGAGCGTGCAGAGCGGACCATCGGGCGTTGCAGCGATCGAGAACAACTTCGAATCGTCCGCCGAGCTGCCGGTTTGCGCCGCGATTTCTCTCTAGCCTGTGACGAGATCAGACGATCTGAATTGTGAGTTCTATCCAGCGGCCCTCGCGAATCGAGTATGCTCGAATGGGTTCAGGCGCGTCCGCGCGAGGTGAAAGAATGAAATAGGCCGCGTCGGGATAATAGGCTCGCTCGACGTCACGCGGCGAAGGCCGAATGTCACCGTTCGGATGAGAATGGTAGATACCTAGTAACTCAAGCGCGGCGGCGCGAATCTCGTGCATGATGCGGAACAGCTCTTTCGGTGCAATTTCGTAAGCGGTAGTCGGCCGCTCCGCCACATTTCGCGCCGGGAAAGCTTGCGCGATCAAGCCGTGTCGCCCCGCGAGCAACCCACAGCACTCCTTACCCGGATTGCTTCGCGCGTGATTCAGGATCTCGACAGCAACGTTTCGCGCAAGCCGAATTTCGTCCATCGAGCAGCTGTTACCTTGGACGACTTTTCCGTACTAAACGCACAGCTTGCAGTTTCGAGGCGGCTGTTATACAATTGATTACAGTAGCCTCGTAGTGTCTCCTGCGGTATTTCAATCCTCTCAATTTCTGTGCCTTACCCGTCGCCCGTGGACAGATTGGTGTCTTTCGCGTGGACTGCGGCTTGTCCTGTGCGGAGCCGAAACCGAAGAGCGTGCCGCCACTCTGTTGTGCCCGGGCTTGCCGGCGGAGCGCGACGTCGACCTTTGTCGTAACGAAGCGCGAGACTCAAAATAGCGCCCCTAGCCCGCGACAGCCGGCCTAAGCCTTCTGCGCCTGCCTGCGCAAAAACGTTGGCACATCGAGATCGTCTGACGGCATCTCTGGCGCCGCCTCCCGCACGTTCCGCGCCACCTGCTGCACCACGTTCGTCTGCTGCGGCGCCACCTGCGCGGGCGACTGTTCGCGTTTCGCAGCCCACGTCTTTGGCAAATAGGACGGCCTCTGCGCCGCCTTCTTTCCGGCCACTTCGCGGAAGCCGGCGGCGATCACCGTGATCTTCACGGATTCCTTCATCGCGTCGTCCTGCACCGCGCCAAAAATGATGTTGGCATTCTCGTGCGCGGCCATCTGAATGATCGACGACGCTTCGTGCACTTCCTGCAAGCTGAGCGTCGATGAGCCAGTGACGTTGATCAGAATTCCCTGCGCGCCGTTGATGCAGTTGTCTTCGAGAAGCGGGCTGTTGATTGCGCGATTCGCCGCGTCGATGGCACGGTTCGGCCCGGTCGCTACGGCTGTGCCCATAACAGCGTAGCCCTGGCCGGACATGATCGTTTTCACGTCGGCGAAGTCGCGGTTGATAATTCCGGGAATCGTGATGATGTCGCTGATGCCCTGCACGGCCTGGCGCAGAATATCGTCAGCGATGCGGAACGCTTCGAAGAAACTCGTCCCGTGCTCCACGCACTCCATCAGCCGCTCGTTGGGAATCACGATTACGGTATCCACGCAGCCGATCAGCTCCGTCAGCGCTTGCTCCGCCTGCTGCATGCGGCGCTTGCCTTCAAACGCAAAAGGTTTCGTCACCACCGCGACCGTGAGCGCACCCAGTTCGCTCGCCAGATTCGCCACCACAGGCGCAGCGCCGCTTCCGGTGCCGCCGCCAAGCCCGGCGGTGACGAACACCATGTCCGCCCCGTCGAGCGCTTCCAGAATTTTTTCCGTGTCTTCGAGCGCAGCTTTCCGCCCGACCTCAGGATTCGCCCCAGCGCCGAGCCCTTTGGTCAGCTTCGCGCCGAGCTGCAATTTCACTGGCGCCTGCGAAAGCTTCAGCGCCTGCAGATCGGTATTCGCGGCAATGAATTCAACGCCCTCCACCTTCGCCCGAATCATGCGGTTGACGGCGTTCGAACCTCCGCCCCCCGCGCCGATTACTTTTATCTTTGCCCCATTCTGTGGTTCTTCCGTGAACGAAACTCTCATGCCCGTATCTTTTGACGTCATGCTTCCTCCCCCAGAAATTCGCCAATGCTAGAAATTTTTACTGTCCCGCAAAAAGTGCTTTCAATCTTCCCGTCCAGCCGCTCGGACGCGCTCCTGCAAGGCGCCGCGTGCGCGCCCCGTAGAGAACAAGTCCAACCGCCGTCGAGTATTCAGGCTGGGAAACCTCTTCGCTCATCTCCGCAAGCCCTCGCGGCGCGGCCACGCGCACCGGAAGCTTGAACACATGCTCGGCCAGTTCCACCAGGCCGCGGAGTTTTGCGCCGCCGCCGGTGAGAATGATTCCGGCGGGAATTTGCGATTCGAGTCCGGCGCGGCGCAGTTCATCGCGCACGAGCATCAGAAATTCTTGTACGCGCGGTTCGGCAATATCCGTCAACATGCGCGCGAAAATCGTTCGCGGCGGCCGGTCCCCCACGCTCGCGATTTCAATCGGAAAATCTTCTTTCACAAGGTCGCGAAACGCGCAGGCATGCTCGCGCTTGAGCCTCTCGGCTTCCGGCATAGGCGTACGAAGGCCAACGGCCAGATCGTTCGTCACATGGTCGCCGCCGACGGGAATTGACGTGGTGTGCCGAACAACTCCACCTGTAAACACAACCATATCGGTGGTGCCGCCGCCGATATCAAGCAGGCAGCAGCCGAGCTCCCGCTCGTCCTGCGTAAGGCATGCCTCGGCGCAGGCTAGCGGTTCGAGGACAGTATCGTCCACGCGCACGCCGGCGCGATTCACGGCTGTAACGATGTTCTGCGTCGCCGAACCGGAGGCGGTGACGATGTGCACGTTCGCTTCGAGGCGCACACCCACCATGCCGATCGCATCGCGAATGTTGTCCTGCCGGTCGAGGAAAAATTCCTGCGGCAGCACATGCAGCACTTCTCGATCTTCAGGCAGCGATACACCGCGCGCAGCTTCGATCGCACGCCGCACATCATCGCGCTGAATATCTCGTGGCTTTGCGCCTACCGTAATTCCGCCGCGGCTATTGAGTCCGCGCACGTGCACTCCCGCAACTCCGATCAGCGCCGACTCGACAGGAACATTCACAATCGCTTCGGCCTCTTCAATCGCGCGCCGGATCGAACTGACCGCCAGCTCCAGGTTCACGATCTGGCCTTTGCGCCAGCCCTTCGATTCCGCCGCGCCCAGCGCTGCAAACTTCGCGCCGCCTTCCTCTTCCATCTCGCCGATCAACGCACAGGTTTTAGTGCTGCCCACGTCCAGCGCCACCACATACCGGTCTTTCTTCGCCAATTCCGCCGCTCCTTGCTTCCCCGCCCGGCTTACAGCCGCGCGCTTACACCGACTTCCTTACTGGATGTTTCTTGTCCCGATGCTGCGCCATTTTCTTCGCCGATTTCGCCGCCGGCTTCCGCGAGGGCGCGGTAATAGCACCGTGCGAGGGTGTATGCGCCGGAGCCTGCTGCCCAGCACCCGCGTTTTCAGGATTCACAACCGCCTCGCGGCTGAATCGCAGGTCCACGGACTCCACTCGTCCCGCCGTAGCGCGCCACTGCCCGATATTGTCGAGCAGCGTGCGGTACTTGGCTTCGAAATCGTTGTCGCCGAAATGCACCAGCAGCGGAGTTTCCGTCTGGCCCCAATCGCCGCTCGACACGCCGCCCGGCAAACTTCCACCAGGGAGCCCCGTAAGAGTCGCGCGCAAATCCTCAGCGTCGGAGAGATCCACTTCGCTCACCTGTTCCGTCGCTCCCGGATGCGCGGTCTGAATCTGCTGGATGAATCCGGCGAAGAGCCCCATACGCTTTTCGCGCTCGTCGATCGGCATTTCGGAGCTGACGCCGCTCACCACCGGAAAATGAAAATCCCCTTTCAACGGCCGCTCCAGAATCATTCCATAGGCATCGACAAGGCTCGTCTCGCTGCCCTCGCGCAAAAATGCGATCGGAGTGCGCTCGGTGATGTCAACTTCAATTCGATTGGGAAGCGCGCGCCGCACCGCTGCCTGCTCCACCCACGGCAGCGATTCGATTTGCTTCCGGCGCTGGTCCAGCGGAATGCGCAGCACGCTGTGATTGCGATCGGCGGCGAAAATTCCCAGCACGCTCGCGGCTTGAACGTAACGATTCCCGGCAATGTGAATCTGGTCGGGCTTGATCAGCGTCATGGCGGGAGCGTGAAGCAGGAAATTCTCGGCGACGTACGCCATGCCCGCCAGCGCGAGAGCCGCTGCTATCCACAGCGACACGCGCAGATACGTCATCCAGGCTTTCCGGCCGAACTTCCGCCGCTTGATCTCGAGCGGCTTCTGCCGCCGAAGATACTTCGGCTCTTCGTCCGCCAGAACTTCCTGCGGGTAGACGTCCGCGTCCATGGCCCTCAGTTTCGCCAGAAAATCACCTCGTTCTCGAGCTCCACTCCGTAGGCGGCGCGAACGCGCTCGCGCACGTCGTCAATCAAGCGCCGCATGTCGTCACAAGTCGCGTCCGCCAGGTTCACAAAAAAATTTGCGTGGCGGTCGCTCACCGCCGCGTCACCCACCCGATGACCCTTCAATTTCAACTCGTCAATCATCCGGCCCGCTGAGCCGCCGGGAGGGTTCTTGAAAATGCAGCCTGCGCTTTTCTGATTCAGCGGCTGGCTGGCGCGGCGCTTTTCATTGCAAACCTTGATGCCCGCCAAAATTTCCTTGTACGGCTTCGACGGCAGTTCGAGCTTTACTCGCAGCATCACGTCGTCGTCTGCAAAAGACGTGTGGCGATAGTCGAAGCGAATGTCGTTGCCGCGAACAGTCTCCACCTCGCCGCTTGCGGCGCGATACAGTTCCACTTCGCGCACCAACGGCCCGATTTGAGTTCCATACGCGCCCGCATTCATCCGCAGCGCTCCGCCCACGCTTCCCGGCACACCGATCAGCCCTTCCATGCCGCCTAGATCGTGTTTCGCGCAAAAGGTGACCATGCCGCCCAGATCAGCGGACGCATCCACATACGCGGAGTTCCCTTCCACGCGCATTCCCGGATGCGCCACCGGAAGATGCAGCACCACCCACGGCAATTCGCCATCCGCGATCAACACGTTCGTGCCGCCGCCAAGAAAATGATGCGGAATCTTCGCGTCAGCCAGCAAGCGCATCACCTGCGGAATCGTGTCGTAGCGGTGCAGCAGAAGTTCGTCCGTGACGCCGCCGATCGTGAGTGACGTTTTTTCTTTCAGCGACACGGCCGGACGCAACTCGACTCCCAATTCCTTCAACCGCTCGACAATCGCGCTGTCATTAATCCGCATGCGAACTCGAAACCTGTGTCCCCAGCAGCATCGCGAGCTGATCGAGAACGCGGCCCACGCTGCCCGCCCCAATCGTCAAAATCGCGTCGCCCGGCCGCGCTTCCCGCAGCATGAACTCGACGCCCGCCTGCATCGTGCTCGTAAACACCACATTTTTATGCCCGGCCGCGCTGATTGCTTCAGCCAGCCGCTCGCCGGTGATGCCCTCAATCGGATGCTCACTTGCCGCATAGATCTCGGTGAGCACCAGAACATCCGCGTCATTGAACCCGCGGCAAAAATCGTCCCAGAGAAATTGCGTCCGCGTGTAACGGTGCGGCTGAAACAAAACCAGCAGACGCTTGTATCCGCATCCGCGAGCCGCTTCGAGCGTGGCACGAATCTCGGCGGGGTGATGGCCGTAATCGTCAATCAGCGTGACCCCGGCATACACGCCTTTCACTTCGAAGCGGCGTCCAACACCCGAGAACTTCTCGAGCCCCGCTCGAATCAAATCCGCCGGCACATTCAACGACAGCGCCACAGCCGCCGCGGCAGCCGCATTGCGAACATTGTGAATTCCCGGCGGCGACGGAAGATTAAAAATTCCCAGATCCTCGCTGCGATACGTAAGCCGGAATTCGCTCGCGAGCCCCTTGAGTTTCACGTCGCTGATCACCAGATCCGCCTGACTCGTGGTCCCATACGTAATCACCGGACGCTTGACGGAAGGAAGCATTGCCTGCACGTTCGGCTCATCGAGACAGAGAATCGCCGTGCCGTAAAAAGGAACCCGGTTGACGAATTCAAGAAATACGCTCTGGATTTCCTCGAGCGAGTGGTACTGATCGAGATGCTCGCGGTCAATCGTCGTGACCACCGCGACCACAGGCGCCAGCAGCAGAAACGAGCGGTCGCTCTCGTCCGCCTCCACCACCATGTAATCGCCTTGCCCAACGCGCGCGTTCGAACCCGCATGATTCACGCGCCCGCCCACGACAAACGTCGGGTCGAGCCCCGCCGCCGCAAGAACAGACGCGACCATCGAGGTCGTCGTCGTCTTCCCGTGCGCGCCAGCCACGGCGATTCCGTATTTCAGCCGCATCAGTTCCGCCAGCATTTCAGCCCGCGGAATCACCGGAATCTTCAGCCGGTGCGCTTCGATCACTTCCACGTTGTCCGGCCGAACGGCCGAAGAAATCACCACCACGTGCGCGCCATGCACATTCGCGGCCTGATGCCCTTCGTAAATTTTTGCGCCGAGTTTCTCCAGCCGCGAAGTCACCGGCGTCGCTTTCAAATCCGATCCCGAAACCGCGTAGCCGCTCGAGAGCAGCACTTCCGCGATCCCGCTCATTCCACTCCCGCCGATTCCGACGAGATGGATGCGCTGAAAATTGCGGAACGTGACCATCATGGCCGCGACACCTCTTCGAGCAGATCCACAATATCTTCCACGGCGCGCGGCTTCGCCAGCGCACGCGCTCGGTCTTCCATTTCCGAAATTCTCCGGGGCTGGTCGAGGAGGGAGAAAATTTCGCCCGTCAATCGCTCGGGCGTCAATTCAGGCTGCGGGATCAGGCGGGCCGCCCCTGCGTTCTGCATTGCCTCCGCATTGCGCATCTGATGCGCGTCAGTGGCGGCTCCGAAGGGGATAAAGATGGCGGCGCGTCCTGCGGCAGATATTTCTGCGACAGTGATCGCACCCGAACGGCAGACGACTAAGTCCGCCTGGGCAAACCGCTCCGCCATATTTTCGATGAAGGGTAGGACCTCGGCCTTGAATTCGCGTTTCGCATACGCCACGCGCACGGCATTATAGTCGGCTTCGCCCGTCTGATGCACGATGAAAAGCTGATTTTTTCGTGGTACTAAGAGGTCGAGCGAGTCCACCACCGCGCGGTTGATGGGTAGCGCCCCGCGGCTTCCCCCTGTGACTAGGATCGTAAACGGAGCCTGATGGTCCTTCCGCGGCACGGAAAAGAATTCCGGGCGTATCGGGCAGCCGGTGAGAATCGCTCGGCGGCCTAGTTTCTCGGCGGTCTCTTGGTGCGCGACAGCCACTCGCGTGGCCATGTTCGCGAGCACTCGATTCGTGAATCCCGGCTCGACATTCGGCTCGAACACCACGGTGGGAATCGCGCTGAGGGTCGCAAGCAGCATCATCGGGCCCGACGCGTAGCCTCCTACTCCGAATGCGGCTGAAAAACGGTGCCGGCGCAAGATCGCGGCGGAATCCAACATGCCCAGCGGCAAAAGCGCCGCGTTGCGCACCAATTTGGCGCCGCTCATGCCTTTGAGTCCGGCCGCGCGAATGGTTTCGAGCGGCAGCCCGGCCTGAGGTACCAGCTTTGACTCAAGCCCGCGTTCGGTTCCCACAATCACCACTCCCCGTTCCCCTCGAGAATCTGTTTCCGATTCCGAATGCCCGCGCCGCAGCCACTCGCGCGCGATGGCCATGGCCGGAAAGACGTGTCCCCCGGTGCCGCCGCCCGCCACCAGCAACTCTTTTACTGCAGCGCTCACGCCTCGTCCGCGTGCTGGCTGATGTTTAACAGCACTCCAGTGGCCAGCAGCATGCCCAGCAGGCTCGATCCGCCGTAGCTCACAAACGGCAGCGGAATTCCTTTCGTCGGCATCAGCCCGAGCACCACGCTCAGATTCACCATTGCTTGGCCAACAACCATCGTCGTGATGCCCAGCGCCAAAAGCCGTCCAAATTCATCCGGCGCTTTCATCGCCGCCACGAATCCCCTCCAGCCGTAGATTGCGAAGAGCAAAAGCACGATAACCGCTCCGATGTACCCGACCTCTTCACAAATGATTGCGAAGATAAAGTCGGTGTGTGCCTCCGGAAGAAAAAACAGTTTCTGCCGGCTCTCCATGAGCCCTACTCCCGAAAATCCGCCGGAGCCCACCGCGATGAGCGACTGTAACAGCTGAAAACCATGCCCTTGCGGATCGGCGCCCGGCGAAAAGAACGACTTGGCGCGTTCGTAGCGATAGGGCACCCGCACGATCAAAAGATAAATCGCCGGGATCGCAGCCAGACCGGTGGCAAAGATGTAGCGCAGCGAAAGCCCGGAAACATAAAGCATCACAAACGCGATCATGAAGATCATGCACGCCGTACCCATATCGGGCTCTGCGAGAACCAGCGCCGCCATCACCAGCACGGTTCCCAGCGCGGGCAGAAGCGAACGCAATGGATCATTGATGCCAAAGCCCCGCGGCTTCCGGCGAATCTCGAGAAACCACGCCAGATAAAAAATCACCACCAGCTTGGCCAGCTCCGACGGCTGAAAGCTCGCCGGGCCAAGCCGGATCCAGCGATGCGTCGCATGCGAGCGGTCGAGAAAAAACACGGCGATCAAAAGCAGCAGCGTCACCGAAAGCCCTGTGAAAATCACGCGCGGCTGGCGCAGCTTTCGATAGTCCGTATTCATTGCCCAGAACATCCCCGCGATTCCGATGGCGATCCATAGGACCTGCCGCAGCAGGAACGTGTAGCCATTGCCTGTCTGCTGGCCCGCCGTCACCGCTGACGCACTGAACACCATCACTGCACCGATAAAACACAGCGCCAGCGTCACGCCAAACAGTTGCCGGTCAGGCTGCAAATTACGAGGCATCGTTGGCACCTTTCTCGAGAGGGATTTCAGCAGCCGCCATCCGGACTGTGCCGCCGCCCGATTCGCGTTTGAGTTGTGCCACAAGCTCTTTGAAAACACGGCCGCGGTGCTCGTAATTTTCGAACTGATCGAAACTGGCGCACGCCGGCGCGAGAAGCACAACATCTCCGGGCTTCGCGCGTTCGGCTGCGAGCTCCACGGCACGTCCAATCGTGCCCGCATGCTCCATCGGAACGGCGCCTTCGAGCTGTGGGGCGATTTTCTCTGTAGCCGCACCAATCAGTAAAACCAGCCGTGCGCGTTGCCGGAGTGGCTCGCGAAGCTCGGCATAACCTGTGCCTTTGTCCTTGCCGCCAAGAATCACGATCAACGATCCAGGAAATGACTCGATTGCTTTCACCGTGGCGTCCACATTCGTCGCTTTCGAATCGTTGTAGAAAGTTACGCCATTCACCTCGGCAACAAATTCGAGCCGGTGTTCAACTCCCTGAAATGTCTTCACGCCGTTTGCTATGGAAGCCGCATCGGCTCCAGCTAGAGACGCGGCGGTACACGCTGCCAGTACATTCTCTACGTTGTGCTCGCCTTTCAGCGGAATCTCCTCGACCCTCAAAAGAGGATTCTCCGAACCCTCAATGCGAAAAACAATTTGACCATCCATCACAAAGCTGCCTTGCGCTACTCTCTTCTTTCTACTGAACCAATAGATGTGCGGACGCGACGGCATCCTCTTCGTTACCTCCGGATCGTCTGCATTCAAAATCGCGAAGTCGCGCTCGAGCTGGTTTTCGAACATCCGCATTTTCGCCGCCGCGTATTGCTCGAACGATTGGTGCCGGTCCAGATGATCGGGAGTGAGATTCAACAGCACCCCAATTTCAGGACGGAACCCTTCAATCGTTTCCAGCTGAAAGCTGCTGATCTCTGCAACTGTCACCGTAGAATCCATCGACGATTCCACCAGCGCCAGCAGTGGCGTCCCAATGTTTCCCCCAACAAGTGTGGGAATGTTCGCGGTCTTCAATATATGCGCGACAAGTGACGTCGTAGTTGTCTTGCCGTTCGAGCCTGTGATTGCGATGAGTTTCCCGCGCAGAAACCGCCACGCCAACTCGATCTCGCTCCAAACGGGAATTCCCTGCGAGCGCGCCGTCTCAAGCAGCGCGATCTTTGACGGCACGCCCGGGCTGACGACAATCAGATCCAGTCCGGTAGGATCCGGCGCCGCGTTTGGACCAAGCGCCAGCGTCACACCCGCCGCGCGAAGCTTTGCAGGCACTTCGCGCAACTCATCCTCGGGCTTGATATCCGTTGCCGCCACAATCGCGCCATATCCTGCGCAGAAAAGCGCCGCCGCCACACCTGTCCGCGCAAGCCCCACAACCAGCACGCGTTTCCCGTCGAGATCGAATCCCGGTCTCACCAGTCGCCTACCTCAATTTCAAAGTCGTCAGCGAAAACAGCGCAAAAACCAGCGCCGCAATCCAGAACCGTACGATAATTTTCGATTCGCTCCAGCCGATCAATTCAAAATGATGATGCAGCGGAGCCATCCGGAACACGCGCTTCCCGGTCAGTTTGAATGACCCCACTTGAATGATCACCGAAAGCGCTTCCAGAACAAAAACTCCACCAATCGACAGCAGCAGAATTTCCTGCTTGATGATGACGGCCACCGTTCCAATCGCCCCGCCGAGCGCGAGCGAACCCACATCTCCCATAAACATCTCGGCCGGATGCGCGTTGTACCAGAGGAATCCGAGCGATGCGCCCACCACCGACCCACAAAAAATCACCAGATCGCCCGCGTCAGGAATCTTCTGAATTTCCAGATACTCCGCAAAACGCGCGTGGCTCGAAATGTAAGTCAGCACCGTCAGCGCCGCGGACGAAACCAGGACGCATCCGATCGCGAGACCGTCGAGCCCATCCGTGAGATTCACCGCATTCGAACAGCCCACAATCACCAGCACGAGAAACAAAATGAACGGCACAAAAGCCAGCGGCCAGATGTACTGGTGCGTGAGCAGCGAGTCGATCACCAGATCAGGATGCAACCGCTTGTCGAAGGGCACGCTCAATTGCGTCGAATACGCTCCGTGCGCCTGCAACGTGAGGAGCACCGCCCCGACGCCCGCGCACGTCAGCACCTGATACAAAAACTTCGCGCTCGGCCGCAACCCCATATTCCGCCGCTTCACCACTTTGTTGTAATCGTCGATGAACCCAATCGTTCCAAACGAAAGGGTCGCGCCGACCGCAAGCAAAACGTACAAATTCCGGAGATCAGCCCACAGCAGCGTGGGAATCACGATCGCCGCAACAATCAGCACGCCTCCCATCGTCGGCGTGCCGGCCTTCTTCTGATGGGCTTGTGGCCCCTCTTCACGAATAAACTGTTTCACCTGCAAATCGCGCAGCCGGTCAATCACCCACGGCCCGAGCAGAAGCGAAATCAGAAGCGCCGTAAGACTCGCGACCGCCGTGCGAACCGTGATGTAGCGAAAAACGTTCAGCGGGCTGAAATATGGCCGCAGCACATAAAAGAAAAGGTAGTAGAGCATCTCAGCCCTTCACCTTTTGTCCCGCTTCCACTCTCTCCCCGTTCGATTTCGAAGCGCCGCGCTTATGTCCCGCTTCGATCGCCTCGAGGATCTTCTCCATGCGCACGCCGCGCGAGCCCTTCAACAAAAGCAAATCGCCGCGCTCGATGAAACCGCTGACAAACTTCGCCGCTTCACCCGAATTTTCGAAAAACCGCGCTCGTTCTTTAGAATGCCCTGCTTCAATGGCTGCTCGCACCAATTCCGCGGCATCTCCCTGCACGCCAAAGATCCAATCAATCTCCTTCAGGGCTGCGGCCTGCCTTCCGCAGTCGCGATGCAATTCCGGCGAGGACGCACCCAACTCCAGCATCTCGCCCGCAGCCAGGATTCGACGGCGATAACCGGGCGTCGCCGCCAGCAGTTCAGCCAGCGCATCAAGCGCCGTAGGACTCGAATTGTAAGAATCGTTGATGACCGTAAATCCGTCTTCGAATCGCACCACTTCGCCGCGCTTATCAGCCGGCACAAGCAATGGAAACACGCGCCGCGCATCTTCTGCGCCAATTCCCCAAACGCTCGCCGCCGCCAGTGCCGCCACCGCGTTCATCACGTTGTGCCGCCCTATTAACGGCAATTCAAGCCGCGCTCGTCCCGCCGGCGATACGAAATCAAACGCCGATCCTTCTACGCCCCGCTCCTCGATGTTCTCAGCGCGAAATTCCGCGCTCGGCGAAGCGCCGAACCAAACCACCGGTCCGCGGGCCACTTCCGAAAATCGCGCCACGCGCTCATCGTCCGCGTTCAGCACGGCCGTTGCGCCGGGCCATGCCAGATTTTCAATCAGCTCGCGCTCAGCCAGCGCAATCTCGTCAATCGAAGCGAAAAATTCCAGATGCTCCACCGCCACCCGTGTAATCACGCCCACATCGGGCGATGCGATCTGCGCCAGTCGCGCCAGCTCTCCTCGGTGCGACATCCCCATCTCGATAATCGCCGCATCGTATTCATCGCTCAGCCCCAGCAGCGTCAGCGGCAGCCCGTATTCGTTGTTCAAATTTCCCTGCGTCTTCAGAACGCGGAACCGCGCGCCCACGAGCGCCGCCAGAATTTCTTTTGTGGTGGTCTTGCCGATCGACCCCGCCACGCCCCCGATCTTTCGTCCCGGTTTCGCCTTCCGCCACCGATTGCAAGCCCGCGCGGCCAGGCGGTGCAGTCCGTCGAGCGTGTCGTCGACAACAAAGAGTTTTCTGCGAATTTCCGTCGCGTATTCTGACGCGCGTTCGCTCGCCACCACCCCGCCCGCCGCTCCACCAGCCAAAGCCCCGGCAACAAAACCGTGTCCATCGTGACGCGGACCGCGTATGGCGATAAACAGTTCTCCGGACCGAACAGTGCGTGAATCAATCGACACGCCGGCCACCCCGGCCACGGGGTCAAGACCCGCGGGCACCGGGACACCCAGCGCTTCAGCCACTTCCGCCACTCGCCACCGCATTCGGTCTCCAACGGGCTCTGCTTCAATTTCAAGCGCAAGCTCTCAGGATACGAAATTGCTTCTACTTCTTCGCCGTCTGTTTCGAAAAGCCTTTGCTGCGCAAAATCTCGCGCGCCTTCTCGCGATCGTCAAACTCAAACGTGCGATCGCGCAAAATCTGCGTGTTCTCGTGGCCTTTACCCGCCAGCAGCACGATGTCTCCCGCACGCGCTTCGTCAAAGGCCATTCCCAGCGCCGTCTCGCGATCCTGCTCGATCCGGTAGTTCCCGTTTACCTTCTGCAATCCCACCACCACGTCGTTGATGATGCGCAACGGATCTTCCGTGCGCGGGTTGTCGCTCGTCAGAATCACCAGGTCGCTCAACGCCCCCGCCGCCTCGCCCATCAGCGGACGTGTCGAACGATCCCGCTCTCCTCCCGCGCCAAAAAGCGTGATGATTCGTCCCGACGGATTCAATTCCCGCGCCGTCGTAATCAGATTGCGCATCGCATCGTCCGCATGCGCGTAATCCACCACCACGTAAAATGGCTGCCCTTCGTCAATCTGCTGAAACCGCCCCGGCACCAGCGCCAGACTCGCAATTCCCTCTTCGATTTTCGCAGTCGGAATTTCGAGGGCGATCGCGGCGCCAATCGCCGCCAGGATGTTGTAGACATTAATTCGCCCCACAAGCGACGAGCGCACCTCGATCTTTCCGGAGGGCGTCTGCGCGGTAAACTCCAGGCCCTTAAAACTCAGCGCGAATTTCTTCGTCGTCAGGTCAGTCTCGCCCTTCAGCCCGTATGTGAGTGTTCGTTTCGCTAGCCCTTCAAGGCGCGTCGCGTACGAATCGTCAGCATTGATCACCGCAACATCCGGAGCACCGGCTCCGGTGCCCTCGAACAGGCGCCGCTTCGCCGCAAAATAGTCCTCAAACGTATTGTGAAAATTCAGATGGTCGCGCGTCAAATTCGTAAAAATCGCCGCTGCAAAATGACAACCCCACACGCGCTCGAATGCCAGCGAATGCGAACTTACCTCCAGCACCGCGTGAGAACCCCCGGCGTCGCGCACTTCCGCGAACATCTGCTGCAAATCAAGCGACTCCGGTGTTGTGTTCGTCGCTTTCCGGCTCCCTTGCGGCGTACGGTATCCAGTGGTGCCAACAAGCCCGCTCGTGAACCCCGCGGCCTGCACAATCGAATCCATCAGGAACGCTGTCGTTGTCTTTCCATTCGTCCCGGTGATTCCCACCAGCTTCAGCGCGTCCGCCGGATGCCCGTAAAAATTCGCAGCCGCCTGTGCGAGCGCTCGCCGTTCCTTGCCCGCCGGAATTTCAATCCAAGTAGTCTCAACGCTCACGTCTGCTGGTCGCGCACTTGAACTTGCGATCACCTTCGCGCCGCGCCCAATCGCAGCGCCCACAAATTGGTTACCATCCACTTTCTCACCAGGCAGCGCGAAGAACATCGCACCCGCCTCGACCTTGCGGCTGTCGTATGCAATTGAATGCACAGAGGGATCGGTCGGCCCGCTCACGCGAACACACGCAATCCCATCCAGTATTTCTGCAAGCTCCATTTGCATTTCCGTGGGCCCACTCCCGCTGTTCTTCGCGCTCCCGTTTTTGCCCGCTTTGGGTCGGTCCCGTTCCATAACGAAACTCAATTCCCCGCTCCCTTCACCGATGCCGGCACCAGCCGCCCTGCCTTGCCGAATCGCACCGTCAACCGTGTGCCTCGCACCACCTGCGTTCCCGCTTCTACAGACTGTTCCAACGCAACTCCGCTGCCAATCAGCGCAGGGACAAGCCCGATCCGCGAACACGCCTCCGTCACGCTTCGCACCGTCTGCCCCGCAAGGTTCGGAACCACCACCGCTTCCTGATTTCCAAACGCGATCGTCGGAGCACCCGGCTTCGTCACACCGCTCTTGTCGACTTTCTCGACCTTCTCGGCGACCGCCTCGTTGCCCGCCCCGTTGTCATCATCGCGATCACTCGCCTCAGCGCCAATCTCCACCGGCTGCGGCCGCGCCTGCTCGCTGTTCTTTGCGGTCTGCACGTCCGACGTAGAAGGCACATCGCGCGGCACATCAAGATACGTAAGCACCTGCTCGGCGACGCGCTTGAAAACGGGCCCGCCCACCTCGCCGCCATGATGCGCACCAACCGGTGAATCGAGCACCACAAGAATCGTCACCGCCGGTTCGTTCACCGGCGCAAATCCCACAAACGACGAATTGTATTGGTTCGGCGAATATCGCCCCGTCGCCGGATCAATCTTTTGCGCCGTGCCGGACTTCCCCGCCGCGGTATAACCGTCCAGCTGCGCCGGTTTGCCGGTGCCCTCCAGAATCACCGTCTCCATCATTTCGCGCACAGTCGCCGCAGTTCTCGCGTCGGTCACTTCCTCCGGCTCAACAGCCGCCCGCGTGTATGCGGACGTTCCGCCCCGCACCTCTTTTACGATGCGCGACCGGTACAACGTGCCGCCGTTTGCAATCGCCGAAATCGCCGACACAATCTGCACCGGCGTGACGCTCACTTCCTGCCCAATCGCCAGCGAACCGATCGAACTCGCCGTCCAATTTTCCAGCGGACGCAGCAGCCCGCGATTTTCCCCCGGCAGTTCGATTCCGGTCAGTTGGCCGACGCCAAACGCTCGCATCGTCTCGTAAAATTTTGGCGCGCCCAGCCTGAGCGCAACCTTGATTGAACCCACGTCGCTCGAATGCGCCAGAACTTCCTGCACGCTAAGCACGCCAAACGGATGCCAGTCGTGAATCAACCGGCCCGCCACGAGTATCGAGCCCATCTGGCAATCCACTAGGTCCGATGGCCGCGCCGCTCCATTTTCAATCGCGCCCGTCATCGTTACCACTTTGAATGTCGAACCAGGTTCGTAAGCAGCAGATACTGCGCGATCCATTCGCACCTCGTCCGCAAAGCTGCCCGGATTGTTGGGATCGAACGTCGGCCGCACCGCGACAGCAAGGAGCTGGCCGGTATTGGGGTCCTGCACCACCACCGTGCCGTTGTTCGCGTGTGTCTCCTGAATCGCACGTTCCAGTTCCTTCTCGGCGATGTACTGAATTGTTTGATCGATTGTAAGCACCACGCTCGCGCCGGGATCGGCAGCGGACTCCGTCCGGTCGTACCAGCGCCTCCGTCCGTCCGCCATCACCATCATCTTTCCGGGGCGCCCGCGAATCTGCTTATCGAGCGAATACTCGATGCCGCCGTTGCCCTTCTCATCCACGTCCACATAGCCCAGAACGTGTGCGGCAAGCTCGTGCTGCGGATACACCCGCCGGTTTTCTTTCTGAAAGAAAACGCCGCGCAGATTCATGTCTTGAATTCGCTGCACGGTTTCAGGCGAGAGCTTCTTCGCCAGCCGCACCGGCGTGTGCGCTTCGCGAATTTTTGTTTCCAGGTCGTCGGCCGGCATGGCCAGCGCAGGAGCCAGCAGCCGCGCCACCATTTCCGCATCGGTGATTTCCGCCGGGTCGCCAAAGACGGAATCCATCGGCAGGCTGATCGCCAGCTCCCGGCCTTTGCGGTCGTAAATCACGCCGCGCTTCGGGCTGATTTCGAAAACTCGCTGCTGCTGGTGCTGGGCCTTGGTGAAGTACTCGCCGTAGCAGAACAACTGAAGATAACTGAGGCGCCCGACAACCACCGCCATCCAAACCACTGCGAAAACCCAAACGACTAACCAGCGGAGACGCGGCCTGCGTTGCTCCATGGAATCCGTTCTACCCTGTCTGAAGCTTTGCCGCGGCCTTCGCAGTTGCGTCACCGAAGTTCCGCGCGAACCCGTCGGTGTTGCCTCTCACAAATCTCGAAATGGAATCTCAGCAGCGAGTCGCTTGTCCGCTAAGGCCGCACAACTTGCCCGCCAGCCCGCGCCTGCGCTACCACCGCATCGCTCGCATCCGCCGAGCTCTGCTGTCCCGGCGCCGCCACCGTCAAACCCAGACGTTGCCGCGCATAATTATCAATGCGCCCCGGCGCGCGCAGCGTCGCATCTTCCACATGCAACTGCTGATTCAACTCGAGCGCCTGCGACCGCGCCGTCTGCAGCTGCTCGAGCTGATAATGAATTTGAATGCACTCGAAATGCTGCCAGGCGTAGCTCAGCAAACACGCCGCCATCGCCGCGCCAATCGCCACCGTCCGCCAGCAATCATTCAGCCTCGCCTTGGGCGTCGGCCGCGCCAGCCTCGAATTATCAATGCGCTTCACTGTGTGGTATTGCGTTGTATGAGAATGCGTCATGACCCGCTCCCAGCCGTCAGAATCTCCGCCGGCGACAATTTCTCCGCCACGCGCATTTTTGCGCTGCGCGCCCGCGGATTCGTTCGAATCTCTTCGTCGCCAGGCTGAATCACTTTTTTGGTGAGCACCTGAAAACTGCCTTCGCGGGCCAGGTCCTGAAAGGCGTGTTTGACGAGACGATCTTCGAGTGAGTGATAACTGAGGACGATCCACCGTCCTTCAGAATTCAAAGTGGCAGGGGTCCGCGAAAGAAACTGCCCGAGTTCCTCCGACTCTCGATTCACCGCTATCCGCAGCGCCAGAAACGTTTTTGTCGCGGGTTGCAGTCTCTGCCTTCCCCTTGCTTTTCGAACCCCTGCCACAATCGTTGCCAGATGTTCGGTGTCGCGGATTGGCCGCGCTCGAACGATTGCTCTGGCGATTCTTCGTGAATCTCTCTCCTCCGCTTTCTGATAGAGGAGATCGGCCAGCTCTTTCTCCGGCCAGTAATTCACAATTTCGTCTGCCGTCAGCGCATCGTCGGGATTCATGCGCATGTTCAACGGCGCCGCCCAGCGGAATGAAAATCCGCGCTCAGGGCTGTCCAGTTCCAAACTCGAAATTCCCAGATCGGCAATCACTCCGTCGAACGGAGGCAGGTTCAAATTCGCCGCCACTTCGCCGATCTTCGAAAACTCTGCGTGCACCAGACTCACCCGCCGCTCGTGCGCCTTCAATCGCTCCCGCGCAATTTCCAGTGCCTGCGGATCGCGATCCATCCCCACCAAACGCCCCGTCGTCAGCCGCTCGGCGATCGCAATGGCATGCCCGCCTGTGCCAACGGTGGCATCCAGATACGTGCCCTCGGGCCGAATCTGCAGCCAGTCCACAACTTCCTTCAGCAGGACCGGTATATGCAGAACGTTCAAAAGCTAGATGCCCAGATCTTCCAGTACCTTTTCGTCTTCCGCCGTGATGGGATTACGATTCAGTTGTTCGAGGAATCGCGCGTGGTTCCACACTTCCAGATAAGTGAGCTGGCCTTGAATATCCACCTCGCCCTTCATCTGCGCCGATTCCCTCAGTACCGGTGGAATTAGAATGCGCCCCTGCCCATCCACCTCGACCAGCTGACCGTAGTAATTGGCCCGTGCTAAAAACTTTTGCTTCGCCCGGTTGTAAGAGGATTGCTTCGCGAGTTTCTTCTCGATCTCTTCCCACGCCTTCATGGGATAGACCCTCGCGTACTCGCCGCTTGAACTCGTGACGTAGAATTTCTTGCCCGACTTGCGCAATTCGGCTAGAAAATCGGCGGGGATCTTCACCCGTCCCTTTTCGTCCACAGTTGCCGAATAGTTGCCCCGCAGCATGAAAACCTTCGTCGCCCGGCGTGTACGCCCTCGGAATCACTCGCCTTGCCACCCCTGCTTTGCGCCACTTCTGGATCACCCGACTGCGCCCACTGCTTAACACCTTCTACCACTCTGCGCCACTTCTTCCCACTTTGTGCCCCGATTGTAGATAGGTTCTTCCACGTGTCAAGTTAAATTCTTCGAGAAAATGAATTTTCTTTGTGGAAAAAATGAAATGCGGCGCAGGGTTTTCTAGTGCGAGCGCTTGGTCAAAACCACAATTACTTGTGGTGAGAAAAGTCCGCTCATCGCACGCCTAGTTGTTCGATTGATGGGAAAATCCGAAAATGTATTGTAAGAGTTAATAAAAAAATTTCTTCGCGGATCGATTTACTGTGCCGCAGGGGCACTGCGCAACGTGCTTAGGCTCTTTACCATGGATTGTTCATCCGGATTCAGTCCCTGCATAAACTTCGGATCGTTCAGCGCTTTCTCCCGGTCCGCTGGGCTCATTCCCTGCAGCGTATGCAGCTTCCCGTTTACTGCCTGGCGCCGCTCGGGCGTCATTCCCTGCCATTTCGGCAGCAGTTCGTTTCTTACCTTGTCGCGATCTTCAGGCGAAAGTTGCTGCCATCTGTTCGCTCGTTCCCGCAAGGCATTCTTCTGATCGGGCGTCAGATTGTTCCATTTCTGCAGGTTCTGGCGAATCTGCTGCTGGCGCCCTGGCGGAAGATTCTGGAATCGCTCGTTGTTCTGCATGAAGCGTTCCTGCTCCGCAGGCGGCTTGTCGCGAAGATTCTCCACCCATTTCGGCGGCAACCCGGCCATGCCGCGCCCATTGCCTCCGCCACCATTCGCGCCGCTGTTAGCTTGCGTATTCGCCGCCGCGCTGGCACCTTCACCACGCGAATTCTCAGCCGCGCCCGCCGCGGTCGCAGGTGGATGCGCCGCTGCGCCTGCCTGTCCATTTGCGTGCTGAGCCGGCGGATGCGCCTGCGCACCGTATGCGCGCGCTGCCGCCTGCCTCCGCGCTCGCATCATCGCGCGCCTCTGCCGCCGCGCCGCAGCCCACTGGCCTTGCTGCGCCGAGGCAGGCTGCGCCGCCATGCCTACCAGGCAGCAAGCCAGCGCAATCAGTAGCGCGAAACGACGCACCTACATCCCTCCAGTATCATCCCGCTTCAAATCGTCCTTCGACTTATCCGGCGCAGCCGGCACGGGCAACTCCGACAGCGCGTCGAATTTCGACAGCACGTCGTAATTCTCGAGCACTCCCAGATTCTCGATCACCTGATACTGCTGCTGCTCCGTAACCGGAGCCGGAATAGTTGCCGTGGTCGGATAATCTCGCGGCAACCGCGATACCCACACGCACAGGGCAACCAGCAACGCCATCGAAAGCGCCAACCTCGGCTGCGGAACAAACCATCGGAACCATCCCGGACGCGGCTCATCAGCAATCCGCTGCCGGATCCGCGCATCGAATCCCAGCGACGGCTCCTCGACCGGCATCTCGTCGAGCACGTTCCACACCTTGCGAAACTCTTCGGCGCGCGTCCGGCACGCGGCGCAACTCACCAGGTGCTCCTCCACTTCCATCCGCTCAGCCGAATTCGCCCGGCGGTCCAGATACGCAATCAGCTCTTTTGAAACATCCTCGCACTTCATCACAGCCTTCCTTCCCCTGCGCGATTCCCTACCGGCTGCTGCGCCATCAGCGGGGCCAGTTCGATTCGCAGGGTCTCGTAAGCGCGAAACAAAAGCGACTTCAACGCGCTCTCCGAGCATTCCAGAACTTTCGCAATCTCTCCGTAATCCATCTCTTCATATTTATGCAGCAACACCGCCGCGCGTTGCTTTTCCGGCAGCGCCTGGATCGTTCGGCGGATGAATTCGGCGCGGTCTCTTTCGATCATATGCTCGTCGATGCGCATCTCTCGCGTGGGCACTTGAATCGGCGCCTCATCTTCATCGGCGGGAGCATCAATCGAAACTTCCATCCGCTGGTGGCGATTGTCGCGAATCGAATTCAGCGCCAGGTTCGTGGCAATGCGGAAAAGCCAGGTGGTGAACTTCGCGCCAGCGAAATAATCCTTGCGCGCGCGATAAATCCTCAGGAAAACTTCCTGCGCCAGATCCTCTGCCGTCGCCGTATCCCGAACCATTCTGTAGAGGAAATTGACCAGTGGCGTTCGATACTTCTGCAACAGAAGCTCGAAGGACGCAGTGTCCCCCGCCTTCACGTCCATCATCAGTTGGACGTCGGTCCTGGCCATAGCCTCCACAGTTTATCTAACACACACAGAGCCATAAAGTTGCGGAGGGCCACTTTGATGCGAACCCGGCACGTATCAACCCGGCAACCCGATGCCAGACGCGGGCCGAGGCTCCGCAGGAAACTCACGGGTACGCATAACACCTTTCCCATGATAGGGTTAGAATGGGACCCATGATGCTGCGGGTCTTCTTGATAGCCGCCATTCTCGCGTTGCCCGGAGCGCACGGCGCACAGAAACCGTCCAAGCCTCCTCAAGCCGCTTCCGCTGCCACCTGCGCTAGCTCGCCGGACGATGGAGCCATTTATTCAATGGCCCTAAACAAGGTCATCCTCAAAGACCGCGACGACAAACGCCAAATCGTACTCCTTTCCCAAACCTCATCCGCCTACCCGCCAGGAATGGCTGCTTTCACTGCCTCTTCAACACCCGACAAAAAAGAGCTGCTCGACGCAGCCTCTACCGCGACCAAAAACGACTTTGACGCGAAAGCAAAGCTCAATTGCGACCTCACCACAAATGCCCCCCTCAGCGCCGGCGTGGTTTTCATGAGTCCAACGGAAAGTGACGAATTCTTCTCGAAAGCTAGCGGGTGGAAGGATTTTGCCGCAAAATATCCGAGCGCCGCCGGCTTTACGATCGTCTCAGCAATCGCATTTGACGCCGCCCACCGTCAGGCGCTCGTCTATGTAGGAAACTCATGTGGGATGCTCTGCGGCACCGGTTACGTCGTGCTGCTCGAAAAGAAAAAAGACAAATGGGCGGCCGCAAAGACAGCTAAAATTTGGAACGCGAGTGCGTCTCAGAATTGATTTGCTACAGATGAAAGACCGCTTTTAGCCCCAGCATCACCGCCACGCCGGCAAAGACCATCGCTGCCATCCCAAATTTCGGCTCCCGGTTCACTTCCGGGATTAAATCCGACGCCGCCACATAAAGCGTCACCCCAGCCGAAAACGGCAGCGCGAATGCCACAGTCCCGCGCAGCGCAAACATCAAACCCATCCCCACAAGCGTCGCCCCACCAAGAATCACCGAAGAAATAAACGCGACCCGCTTCGTCTGTCCGCTAGCCAGCATCAACGACGCCACCGTAAATCCCTCCGGCAGCTTGTGCAAAAAGATCGCAATGAAAATCAAACTCCCCAGCCACGCCGAGACCAAAAGGCCCGAAGCAATAGCCACACCATCAAAGAAAGTATGTATCACAAGCCCCAGCAGCGCCGCATAGCTCGCGTGCGCATGCGAGATTTCTTCGTGATGCGTCTCCTCGCCAAAATGAAAATGCGGCGCAATCGTATGCTCGAAAAAGTGAACCAGGAAATACCCGGCAAGAACGAAAAAGAAAACCGTGTCGGTATTGTTGACAAGCGCCCCAGTAGAAGACGACTCCGCCCGAAACTTCAGCGACTCTGGAATCATCTCCAGCAGAGCCGTCGCCAGCATGAATCCCGCGCCCAGCGCGATGAAATACTTCAGAAAATTATGCGACCACTGCCGGTGCGCGATCAGCGATCCGCCAATCACGTTCGCCCCCGCCGCCGTCAATCCAAGCAGCAGCGCCAGCAGCACTCGCGAGCCATCGGCGAAATGCATCAGCTCACCCGGAATGCCGGAACAAAATAACGTCGCCATCCTGCACGATGTAGTCTTTGCCTTCGAGCCGCACTTGAGCCTTTTCGCGCGCGGCGCCAAAGCTCCCAGCTTTCAAAAGATCCTCCCAATTGACGACTTCCGCCTTGATGAACCCACGCTCCAGATCGCTGTGAATCGCGCCCGCCGCCTTCTGTGCCGTCATTCCGCGCTCGATCGTCCACGCGCGCACTTCCGGCTCGCCGCAAGTCAGAAATGAAAGCAGCCCCAGCAGCCGGTAACTCGCCTGTATCAACCGATCGCGGCCGGATTCAGCCAGGCCATACGCCTTCATCATTTCGGCAACTTCTGCGTCATCAAGTTCAGAAAGCTCCGCTTCGATTTTTCCGCAAAACGGCACCACCGCCGTCTGCGGCTTCGACGCCAGCTTCTCGAGATGATATTTCTCCACCACGCGATCGATGTCCGCCGCCTCTTCGTCGCCCAGATTCAGAACGTAAAGCATCGGCTTGCGCGAGAGAAACATGAAGCCGGTAAGCATCTTGATTTCTTCAGGCTTGAATTCCAGCTCGCGCAACGGCGTCTCCGATTCGAGCGCCTGCCGGCAGCGGTTCAGCAGCGTCAGCTCAGTCTCGAGAATCGTCTCTTTCTTTTTCTTCAGATCCTTTTCAACGCGCTCGATCCGCTTCGTAGCCTGCTCTAGGTCGTAAAACATGAGCTCGATCTCGACGCTCTCGATATCACGCAGCGCATCCAGTGATCCAGCCTCATGCGGCACAGCCGGATTCTCAAACAGCCTCACCACGTGTGCCAGCGCATCCGCCTCACGCAACAGCACCAGCGAGGCCGAATTTTTCTCCCGGTCCTTCTGCAAGCCGCCGATGTCCACGTACTCGATCGTCGCGTACGTCACTTTCTTCGGCTTGAACGCCTCCCCCAGCTTCGCCACTCGCGCATCCGGCACTCGCGCAATCCCCAGATGCATCTGCGCGGGCGCGCTCCGCGTATCCACCTTCGCCCGCGTCAAAATCCGAAACAAACTCGTCTTCCCCACCTGTGGCAGTCCAATGATTCCTGTTTGCATAATTAAAAGTACGTGCCGCCGGACATACTTCCAGAACGGCGCTCAACCTCCTGTGTAATTTGTCAGAATAACATCGAACGCCCGCAGCAGTATCAGCATAAGAACGCAGTCACGAGATCGTTTCTATTAGCTGAGAAATGCTTTCTTTGCTGATTGGATCTGGATGAGCTTCGGAAGAGTTTTCAGGGGGCTTCTAATTGGTTCCGGTTGAGGTCGAACCTTCTAGATCTCCGTTGGCGCCGCCCTGTGCTTCGCTCGGCTGAGCCTGAGCCGCCATCCTGCTCGCTGGATCATCCAACGGACCTGAAACAGGCGCAAGGAGGTCCGGCGCCAGGCTGAACTGACTCCGCCGGTTGGCTTTTCACGAGTTCATCAACGACGCTCAATAACGTTGCAGTGTCGGGCTTCGCCACCACGTAACGCACTCCGGCCTTTTTGGCTTCGAGATCGATCGTCGCAAATTTGTGAAGCGTGAATATCACGATTGGAACCGACGGTAGTTTTTTCCCGATTTCCTTCGCCGCGCTTAGCCCATCCATCTCGGGCATGGCCAAATCGAGAATAATTAGGCTCGGTCTCAGCTCCACCGCTTTCTCGACGGCCTCGCGTCCACTCCTGACGGAACCGCACACCTCCCATCCGTCATGAGTTGCGAGCAATTCGCCCAGGCGGCCTCTCACCGCCTCATTATCGTCGGCTATCAATATACGTGTCGCCATCGCTCTACAACGCCAGTGTCGTCTACCCTACAAACGCTTGTGAATACCATGCATACGGTATAAAACCCTGAAGGCAAAATGGCTCTAACTAAACTCGCAATCGTACAGCCCGGTGAGAGAACAAGTCCTGCAGGAAAGCCTGTACGCAACAAACTATTGCTGGCCATACCTGACGAAGAATTCCGCAAGATTCGCTCACGTCTGCAATTCGTAGATTTGCCTCACCATTTCATCCTTCACCAACCTCACCAAACCGTCCGCTTCGCCCACTTTCCGAATGCTGGTCTGATTTCGCTGGTTGTCGAGTTGAAAGATGGAAGGACCGTGGAAGCGGGCCTCCTCGGCAACGAAGGCGCTTCCGGAATGCCGGCGGTTCTCGGTTTGAGCAGAAGCCCGCTCCGAGAGATCGTACAAATTGAGGGTGACGCATTCAGGGTGCGGGTCAACGCGCTGAGAGAACTTCTACCCTCGACTCCGATTCTTCAAGCAACTCTGAATCGCTACGCCGCCGGACTCGCCATGCAAGTCGCACAAACGGCCGCGTGCAATCGCCTTCATAAA
>DATNKB010000553.1:0-20218 GCA_035603595.1 Candidatus Dormiibacterota bacterium | reverse complement strand
CCTGGTGGGCGCGTGGGAATACAAGGACGCAAACGATACGCTCGAGCGGCAGTTTCATGACGCCGGTCTCGATCCGACACACCCGCGCATCCGCAAATTTTTTGAACTTTGCCAAATGGTGCAGGATTTGCCGCGTCATCTAGGGCAGCACTCAGGGGGAATGGTGGTTTGCCAGGGACAGCTTGATTCCGTGGTGCCGCTCGAACCGGCCACGATGCCAGGGCGCGTGGTGGTGCAATGGGACAAAGAAGATTGCGCGGACATGGGAATCGTAAAAATCGATCTGCTAGGGCTGGGTATGATGGCGGTGCTCGAGGATTCGCTGAAAATTATTCGCGAGGATTATGGCGAGAAGGTGGACCTGGCGCGTTTGCCGGCGTATGACCGAACTGTTTATGAGACGCTGTGCAAGGCCGATACCGTGGGCATGTTTCAAATCGAGAGTCGCGCGCAGATGTCATGCTTGCCGCGGCTGAGGCCGAATTGTTTTTACGACATTGTGGTGCAGGTAGCGATCATTCGGCCGGGACCGATCGTGGGGCAGATGGTGAATCCGTATTTGAAGCGCCGACAGGGGCGCGAGCCAGCTGAATGCGTCCATCCCTCGCTCGAGCCGGTGCTCTCGCGCACATTGGGAGTGCCGCTATTTCAGGAACAGCTGCTGCGCATGGCCATGATTGCAGCTGGATTTACCGGAGGCGAAGCGGAAGAACTGCGGCGGGCGTTTGGGTTCAAGCGTTCGGAAAAGCGGATGAAAGAGGTGGAAGTAAAACTTCGCCGCGGCATGGAACAGAATGGAATTCTTGGAGCCACGCAGGACAGAATCGTTCAGTCCATTACATCGTTCGCGCTCTATGGATTCCCCGAATCGCACGCGGCCAGCTTTGCGCTGCTTGCGTATGCCAGCGCGTATTTGAAATGCCATTACCTGGCAGCGTTCACGGCGGCGATGCTGAACAACCAGCCAATGGGATTTTATAACGCCGCCACATTGGTGAAGGATGCGCAGCGGCACGGATTGAAAGTGCGGCCAATCGATGTGACTTGCTCGGACTGGCTGTGCACGCTCGAAAAAGATGGCGAACGGCTGGTTATGAGGATCGGGCTGCGTTATTTGAAAGGATTACGACAGGAGATCGCACTGGCACTTTTGGAGCAGCGCGCGATGCGGTCGTTTGCTTCGATCGAGGATTTGAAATTACGCGTGCCTGCGATGCAGAAGAGCGAAATGGCAACGCTTGCGTCGATTGGCGCGCTGAATTTTATTTCTGTAGAAAACGCTAGCCGGCGGCGCGGAATTCACCGGCGTGATGCGCTGTGGCAGATCGAGCGGGCTTCGCGACTTGCGGGACCTTTGCTTGAGCGGGCTGCGTTAGAGGATGCTGCGCAGAAAAATTCTGGGGCAGATGGCGCTCGAAGCGATTCACATGAGGAGCGAGAACTTCACATTCGCGCCGACACTAATGTGCCGGGAGGACTTTCTTCTTCGCGCACTTGTGACTCTCCTTTGCAGGCGATGACGGCCGAAGAAAGGCTGGTCGCGGATTTTCACGGCACGGGAATGACGGTGGGACCGCATCCGATGGCATACCATCGTGCGGAATTAAAGAAGCAAGGGATACGGTCCGCAAACGAGCTTGGAACGATTCCCGATGGTACCTGGGTGCGCATTGCGGGCTCGGTGATCGCGCGGCAACGCCCCGGGACCGCGAAAGGATTCGTGTTTCTTAGCATCGAGGATGAGACGGGGATTTCAAACGCCATCATCACGCCAAAACTTTTCGAGCGGGATCACGTGGTGGTGGTGCATCAGCAGTTCTTGCTTATCGAAGGGCCGCTACAGAATCAGGACAACGTGATTTCCGTGAAAGCCGCGCGCATTCGGCCGCTATCCATCACGCGCGCCGAAACCGTATCGCACGATTTTCACTAAGGTAGCGCGACAACAGTTAGCTGGGCTTTGCTTTCTTTCGCGCCGCGAATTCCATTCGTCTGGTTGAACTTCGCGGCGGCGTGTCGTAATCTATCCTCACCGCATTTGCACTTCTGCGCGCCCGTAGCTCAGCTGGATAGAGCGTCTGGCTACGAACCAGAAGGTCGGGAGTTCGACTCTCTCCGGGCGCGCCACTCTTTTCAACAACTTAGCAAACGCCCACATCGGACGATCAACTCTACGGTAGATTCTCACGCTGCTTCGAATTGTCGCGTCAGGCTCCTGTGCAAGCCGTCACGACTCCCAACTTGGTACTAACCCGCATAACGAATCTAATTAACTTCCAATCCTAAAGGTCTGACTTTGGCGACCGATGTGCATCTTGATGTCATTCGCTGAAGTCCCTCTCGTAGCACTCCGCGAACTTGGGAAACTTTCTTCCTTCTAAGGGATCGATCTATGGGTACCCCAAGAGCAGTTCTACTCGGCTTCTTAATCTTAGCTAGTCCGTGCGCGAGCTTCGGCCAGAAGGTCATCGCTAGGCGCACAACCACGACCCTTTCGCTGCAAACGACCAAAGATGTCGTGCGGGCCGGAGTCGTAGTCAAATTAACCGCGAAAATTAGCAGCGCTTCATCTTTAATCTCGCGCGGGCAGGTAAAGTTTTGTGATGCAGATACAGCCCGCTGCGACGGCTTGGCAATAGTTGGGGTCGCTCAAGTCGACCCGAATGGTTCGGCAACGCTGACCCTAACGCTAGGCCCAGGAAACTACCATTTCAGAGCTCTGTTTTGCGGGACTCCGCGCAGTGATCCGCCTGCCAGCGCAAGCAATTCCTCTGTTCAAGCAATCTCAATAAGAGGAACTGCTAGCACCGCAGACGGCGGCGGTGAACTCATTTGAACCGCCTGCAAGCTCCTAACCCAAGACGCGAACAACTACTCGGTTTCGCGAAGAGCGCTCTCGCATTGGCTTTTCTTCTTCTGTCCCCCACGTACACCCTCGCCTCAATCGGCACCACTTCCGGCAGCGTGCTGTACGTGGATAGTTCGAACAACGTAAATCCAAAGCTTCAAGGAGACTATGTCAGCTTCAACGTCACAAACGATACCGGCTCCGTGATCGCTGATGCCTGGGTGACGATCGGGAGTTTTACCGGTGGCTTCGTTTCGCTCGCTCCGAACGAAAATGGGATCGCGCATCTCGGCGCCATGACTGCCGGTGCGGTGAAACCAGTCTTCTTCTATTTGCAGGTGGATTGTTCTTCGTTCAGCGCAGGTCAGTGCAACGTAGCTGCTGCGCAAGGATTCACGGTTCGACTCTATTCGGGACCGCCCACAACAAATCAACTTCAGTCGCAGTCTTTTTCCGTCACGGTGGCGGACACGATTAGCTCCAGCAACAATACAGTGAGCACCGTTGTGATCTCCTCCACCAGCCCGACACTGGGAAGCATTATCACGGTTACAGTGACAGGAGCCACGGGAACAATTGGAGCAGCAAAGATCTTCTACGCAAGTCCAGAAACCACGATCGACTTTCCGGCAACTAGCTTTCGTCTTGTCGCCACGAGTGTTACGTTCAGCGGTGCGAACACCGGTACGTTCGCGAACCAACTTCTTGTACCGACATCGGCCTTCTCGTCAACGGCGACGACCAACTACAGCTTCGTGGCTACCTATTTGGTGGTGGGCTCGACGACGACTTCTACACCTGTAAGCCCGGTTGCGTTCATCAGCAGCGGCGCGCAAGTTAAGCACACGAACACTTCCTCCTTTACTTCGCTCTCGCCAATAGGCGTTACAAGCAACTCGCTTACGCTTTCCAAGCTGGTGAATTCCGCCGTGTGGCCGACCGGTGGAACACCCACGTACACATTGCGTGTGACAAATTCCTCCTCGTCGAGCACAACACTCGACGATTTCGTCGACACGCTTCCGAGTTCTCCAGCCAACGTTACCTACGCTGCCGGGACTTCAATCTTCGGCGGAAGCGCGTTTTCTGACCCTGTGATTTCCGGCAGCACTTTGGCTTGGACCAGCACATTTACTATTCCGGCGAATGGCAGCGTGGATCTGACATTTCAGGCAACGGTCCCTAACATAGCCGGTTCTTACACGAATTCCGCAGTCGCGCATCTCAATGGCACTCAGATCGACACGACCCTCTCCACTTCCGATAATTCCCCGGCAACGGCATCTCTGAGCGTCGGCTCTCCTGATCTCACCGTCAGCAAGACTCACAGCGGGAATTTTACGCAAGGGCAAGTTGGCGCGACTTATTCCATCACGGTGAGCAATGGCGGAAGTGGACCGTCGTTGGGCACGGTCACGGTGATCGATACGCTTCCAGTCGGACTCACGGCCACAGGATTGAGCGGTACCGGATGGACGTGCACACTCGGCACCTTGACCTGCACTCGCAGCGACGTGCTGAATTCGTCGGCGAGCTACCCAGCGATCACTTTGGCTGCTACGGTAGCGAACAACGCAGCCTCGTCCGTCACCAACACTGCGACCGTCAGTGGCGGTGGGGAAACCAACACCGCTAATGACACATCGTCCGACGTCACGACTATCGTGCAGCTGCCGGATTTGACGATCAGCAAAACTCACAACGGCAATTTCACGCAGGGTCAAACGGGTGCGACGTACTCGATCGTCGTTAGCAATGCAGGAAGTGGGCCGACCTCCGGGACAGTTACGGTATTGGATACTCTCCCTACAGGTCTGACGGCCGCCGCGCTAAGCGGAACCGGCTGGAGTTGCACACTGGGCACCTTGACCTGCACTCGCAGCGACGCACTGATTTCGTCGGCGAACTTTCAAACGATCACTTTGACTGTTACGGTAGCGAGCAACGCAGCCTCATCCATTACAAACACAGCGACGGTCAGCGGAGGTGGCGAAACCAACACCGGCAATGACAGCTCTTCCGATGTAACAACGGTTACGCAACTGCCCGACTTGACGATCAGCAAGACTCACACCGGCAATTTCAGGCAGGGGCAGAGAGGCGCCACTTACTCGATCCTCGTCAGCAACGGGGGAACCGGGCCAACTACAAGCACAGTCACAGTCACTGATACTCTCCCAACCGGACTGACCGCGACGGGACTGAGTGGAAGCGGCTGGAGTTGCACGCTCGGAACATTGACATGCACCAGAAGCGATGTGCTGAATGCGTCGGCCAGCTTCCCGGCGATAACGCTGACCGCCGACGTGGCCGGCAACGCAGCCTCATCCGTCACAAACTCTGCCAGTGTTAGCGGCGGCGGCGAAGCGAACACCGCGAATGATACTTCGTCCAACGTCACGACCATCGTGCAGCTACCGGATTTGACGATCAGCAAGACGCACTCCGGAAACTTTTCGCAGGGGCAGGTAGGCGCGGCCTATTCCATTGTGGTGAGCAATTCCGGAACCGGACTGACTACCAGCGCCGTAACCGTAACGGATAATTTGCCTTCGGGACTGACCGCCTCGGCGATGAGCGGCAGCGGCTGGAACTGCACACTCAACACTCTAACCTGCACTCGGAGTGATGTTCTCGGCCCCTCAGCGAGTTATACCCCAGTCGTTCTTATCGTTAACGTTGCAACCAACGCCGCAGCGTTAATCACGAATACGGCAGGTGTGACGGGCGGCGGTGAAATCAACACCTCGAACGATACCTCGTCCGACGTTACAACAGTGATTGCGGCCACACCCACGGCGACCACCACTTCCCTGTCGGTTTTGCCTTCACTCTCCATCAATGCCGGAACACAAGTCACGCTGACGGCGACAGTCACTGCGGGGAGTTCTTCGGTTTTTCCTGGTGCTGTCGATTTCTGCAATACGACTACGTCCCAATGCGTCGGACTTGCCCTGGTGGGAACCGCGCAATTGCAAAGTGATGGCACGGCGACCTTAAAGCTGACGCCGGGAGCCGGCTCTTACAACCTTGTGGCTTTTTTCCGAGGGACACCGACGGAGCTGGCCAGTTCCTCAACTCCTCAGGCGCTGACGATAGCTGGAATCGGCGGCTATGTCACGTCAACAACGATTTCCGCAACAGGAACTTCCGCAAGCTATTCGTTGACGGGGACTGTCGCGGCTTTTGGCAAGCCAGCGCCCACTGGGACGATATCGTTCGTGGACACCTCAAACGGAAATAACGTGCTTGGCAGCCCTTCGCTTGATTCGGCGACCCTTGCATTCGCGAGCACCTCGGTCCCTGGACCCAGTTCCATTACAGGCGCGCCAGCCGGAGTTGTTGCTGCGGACCTGAATAACGATGGAAAGGTCGATATAGCTGTTGCGACCGGGGCAACGAACAAGGTCAGCATCTTTATCGGGAACGGCGATGGCAGTTTTCAGACGGAAGCCACCGTTAACCCTGATCCCGTAGGGCCAACCGTGGCCGTCGGTGTGGGCGATTTCAATGGCGATGGGAAGCTGGATCTGGCAGTGCTCAACTCTCCAGCCAGCGGTCCAGGATCCGTCAGCATTCTCCTCGGAAACGGGGATGGAACCTTTCAAACGCAAGTGGCTTATGAAACCGGCAGTCAGCCGTCGGCTCTCGTCGTTGGAGATTTCAACGGCGACGGCAACGCAGACATCGCCGTGGCGAATGAACCGGACAATTCCGTTGGCATTTTGCTTGGCAACGGGGATGGGACTTTTCAAGCGCCGGTGTTTTACGCTGCTGGGCCCGCTCCCATCGGGCTCGTTGCCGCAGATTTGAAAAACGACGGCATCCTTGACTTGATCACGGTCAACCACAGCGGTAACAACGTTAGCGTCTTGATTGGCAATGGTGATGGAACCTTTGCAGCGCTAGTCCCTTATTCGGTTGGCAACGCTCCAGTCGCGATTACCGCGGCAGACTTCAATGGGGATGGCAACATCGATGTGGCAGTCGCAAATCAAGGTGACGGAACGATCGGAGTTCTTCTCGGAAACGGCGACGGCACTTTTCAGAATCAGAGCACGACAGCAACGAGCGCGTCCCCGAACTTCGTGGTCGCCGGAGATTTCAACGGCGACGGCAATGCCGATCTAGCAACGTCAGATTCAGTGAGTGGCGCGGTTAGTTTCTTCCTTGGAAAAGGTGACGGTACTTTCCTCCTGCCTGTCAACGCGAGCCCCGGCACGATACCCAAGGCTTTAGCGGTAGCCGATGCAAATGGCGACGGCTTGAACGACATAGTCTGGGCAAATATCGGTCCCAGCGCGGCACTAAGCGTCTTGCTCAGCCAACACATCGAATCAGCGTCGCTCAGTGGCATCTCGTTCACTGGTTCGGCCACGCACTTCGTTGAAACGAGCTATTCGGGCGATTCTGCATTTGCCGCCAGTCAATCGTCGCCGATTCCGTTGAGCGGAGCCGGGGCGACAAGCACAACAACGATACTGACTGCTTCTCCTAATCCTGCGACCTTCGGCCAAGCGGTTCTTCTCACGGCCACAGTCTCTCCCCCACCGACTGGCTCGCCGCTTGGCACGGTCAGCTTCTTTGACGGCGCCACGCTTCTCGGCACTGTGAACTTTAATTCGTCAGGGATCGCGACTTTTAGTGACAGCAGCCTGAGCGTCGGATCGCACTCTGTCAGCGCGGTTTATTCTGGAAACACCGCTTTTGCGACTTCCTCTTCTTCGCCCGTGACCGCAGTGATTTCGGCCGTCAGTCCGGCATCGACAACCACGACTCTCGGCGCGAGCCCGAACCCTGCCACCGCCGGACAATCCGTCGTTTTCACAGCCACGGTTTCACCTGCTCCGACTGGGAATTCTCTGGGCACAGTTAGTTTCTTTGACGGCGCAACTCTTCTCGGCACCGCAAGCGTAATTTCCTCCGGCGTCGAGACGTTCAGCGTTAGCGGCTTATCGGCCGGGTCACATGTAATCACTGCGGTCTACTCGGGAAACACAGGCTTTGCAACTTCTACCTCCGGGCCAGTCACAGAAGTCATATCCCCTGCGAGCCCAACGCTGACAACTACAGCGTTGTCTGCGCTGCCGAATCCAGTCTCGAGTGGCCAGACGGTTTCGTTTATGGCAACAATTTCTCCTGTTCCGACTGGATCGCCGCTCGGCACCGTCACGTTTTTTGACGGTGCGACACAGCTGGGTGTTATCAATGTGAATGTTTCGGGCGCGGCAGTCTTCACTGACAGCGGTCTCACGGTTGGCTCGCATTCCATCACTGCTAACTACTCGGGTAATACTGGTTTTGGCGGATCAACCTCGAATCAAGTCACCGAGGTTGTGTCAGCTACGAGTCCTACATCAACAACTACGACCCTAACCGCAAGTCCCAGCCCTGCAGTTGCCGGACAGCCCATCCTTCTGACCGCCACCATTTCCCCCGCGCCCAGTGGCTCAGCACCCGGGACAGTCAACTTCTTTGACGGTTCGACCTTACTTGGAACTGCAACGGTCAATGCATCGGGAGTTGCTACATTCACAACGAGCAATCTGCCGGTTGGGTCTCACACGCTCACTGCCGTCTATTCCGGCAATTCGACATTCGCTACTTCCACTTCGTCGCCGGTCACCGCAACTGTTTCGCCCATTTCGACGACAACTGTGCTGTCTGCGACTCCGAACCCGGCTCTCGTCGGACAAGCTGTCTTGCTGACCGCCGCCGTTTCTCCCTCTCCCACTGGAGCGGCGTTCGGTGCGGTCAATTTTTTTGACGGTACAACTTTACTGGGCAGCGCAAACGTGAATGCGTCTGGCGTCGCTATATTCAGCACGACCGCGCTTTCTGTCGGTTCGCACACACTGTCTGCCACCTACTCGAGCAATGCCACCTTCGCAAGCTCCACGTCCATCCCACTAACAGAAATCATCTCGGCCTCCAATCCGAGCTCCACCTCTACTACGTTGTCAGCGAATCCCAACCCCGCGGTCGATGGGCAGTCCGTTATGCTTACAGCCACAGTTTCGCCCACGCCCGCGGGCTCACCTCTAGGCACAATCAACTTTTTTGACGGAACCACACCGCTGGGTACGGTAAATGTGAGCTCCTTTGGCGTCGCGACCTTCAGCACTAGCGCGTTGTCCGCCGGTTCTCATTCGCTGACTGCGGTGTATTCCGGCAACGTAGGATTTGCCGCCTCGAATTCTTCACCTCTCGCTCTCACTGTGAGTAATGCGCCCCCTGTGTACACCGTGTCTGCGCCGCAGACGCCATTCAGCGTGACTCCAGGCGGGTCGGTTGCGATCCCTATCAGCGTGGCGCCTACCGGCAATCCTTTCAACAACGCGGTGACGATGTCCGCCACAGATCTTCCCCCCGGTGCCACTGCTTCTTTTTCACCTCCGACTGTCATTCCCGGAAGCATCGGCACAACCACGAAAATGACGGTTCAGATGACACGACAACCGGTCCAATCCGTCCAATCAAGGATAGGAACTACGCTCGCGTGCTGCTTAGTTCTATTCGGTCTGTGTCTGATATCTGGCAAAAGCAAAGACGGCCGATTTTTGCCCGCTCGTCAAACGGTTTTTTTCTTCTCCCTCGCTGCGGCACTTGGATTGATGGCGTGTAACGGAGGATTCGCTGGCAAGCCCCCGCAGCCCCAAACCTTCGTCATCACCGTGACAGGGACGAACGGCTCGCTCCACCCATCCACAACCGTTACTTTGATCGTCGAGTGAGGACGCGATCTTGCCATGAAAAAGATGAAAACACTTCTGCGAGCAAAGTTTGCGCAAAGACTCGCTGCTTTCTTTTTTGTCGCCGGAACAATGTTCACGAACCCGAACAGAGTCCTGGCGCAAGAGCCCCGGTCATTCGAAATTGGCGCGAACTACAACTTCGTTCATACGAATGTCCCACCCGGAGGGTGTGGGTGCTTCTCTTTGGAGGGCGGATCAGTTTGGGCTTCCTATGGTTTCACTCAAACATTTTCAGCCGTCGGGGAAGTTGCTGTTCAACATTCAAGCAACGTGGGTGGGTCAGGCCAAAGTTTGCTCCTGACTTCCTACACCATCGGCTCTCGATACACGTTTGCCACACGTGGTCGCTTTCAACCATTTGGGCAAGTCCTTGTCGGGGGTGTCCATGCAGGAGGCAGCTTCGCGCCAGGCGCGGGCGGTTTCCCCGGCTCATCAAACTCAGTTGCAGTCTTGGCGGGAGGCGGCCTGAATTTCGGACTCAACCGCTATTTGTGGCTCCGAGCGTTCCAGGCCGACTATTATCTGACGCACTTTGCCAACGGTATCAACAACCATCAGAATAATCTCCGAATATCTGCCGGATTCGTTGTCCGGTTCGGAGATAAGTAATACTTTCTGCTTTAGGTCCACGTTGAGCGTGGCAAGCACCTCGGGATTCCACTCAAGGTCGAGTTCGCCGACGCGGTTATCGGCAATCGCTAACTCCCTGGCCTTCTTATCTTTCTTAAGGTCAAGATCGCCGTGTCGGACCTGTAGATGGCGCGCTCTTCTCAAGTGCAGCCCTTTCGGCGAAAAATTCGCACGATACGCACTGATATCTTGGAACATAGAACGGCACCAAAGTGACCCTGTGACCCTCAGCTCTGGCGAAGGTCTGAAATTCGAAAAACCAATGGGGACGAAATTCAACTTCTCAACGAGATGGTTTAGCGTGACCTCATTGGGGTTGCACCTGAGCTATCGAATTGCCTGCAGAACCCTTTCAACATCGTGGTAACCGGAGAGACCGATGTGTCTTAGAGAGCCGAAGAGCTCCGCAATTTCAAAGGTACAAAGAAATAAGAATGAATAGCAGGACGCCGGATGCTCATCCAGCCAGTACAAAGCAGGGAGTGTGACGATTCTCCTGAATCTCGTCGCTTTGGAAAGAAAAGCTACCCCGGTGCCCAACAAAGCGCCGCCGATAATATCTGTCGGATAATGAAATCCTAGATAAATTCTGGGAAGGCAGATAACCAAAAGGGTGTACCACAACGCAAAGCAGCCCAACCGTCTCGATACGATCCAAAGGCTAACGGCAAGGCAGAAGAAGAGAGCGGCGTGGTCGCTAGGGAACGAACTCCAGCCAACCAATGTATTCGGGTCGGACCCATAAGGAAGCCGAAAATGCAGCTGCAAGTTGTGCAGAGGTCTCACTCGGAATGGAAGCATTAACGCAAGAACTCGGGCAAGAAATGTGGCGACAACGCCCGAGATTAAACCGAAAAGCAGCTTTTCTTTGTTCTCCGGGTGTGCGTTACCGTAGCGAATCCACGCCCACCAGAACAGAGCCATGATGACTCCGCCCTTTAGCAGATCAGTACCTTCAAGTTGCCCAATTAGGGAATCGAACACCCAGGAACGCTGAGCAAATGAATTCAAGAAATGAATGGTATGTAAGTCAAAGGGGTTCATGCGCAGGTAGGCCGCAGCATTTCGGAATCTTATGCTCCACTCTCACCGTACACGGCCGCAGGACTCCATTCAACCTGGCCTCGGGTTCAGGTGTTTCCAAAGCAAAAACCACGGCTGTGAACGCCCTCCGCCCCCTAAAACGGACAGGCGGTGCTAAACCGTTCGGCAGGAGTCCCAAAACTCGCCAAATGGAACCTCAGTTTGAGTTTTCTCAACTCCGCCGCGGTTGCAATTTTGCTCAGCATCAGGCTCAGAATGCGATCTGAGCTATACGCAATACTCAAAGCCAAGTCGCATTGCGACGGTGGGGGTAGCGTCCGGTAGCGACGGGAAACCAGAGGAGTTCCGATTCGACCTGCTCGCACGAACCGCCCATGTTTCTGTGGCGAACGACGGCCGCAACGCCGCGGTTATCGGCCGGCGGTTGCGCTTTTGGCGGCTGGGCGCGTGGGCGTATGTTGGACTACCGGGGGCGGGACTTCGGAACGTTTCGGGGAAATTCTTTCGGCAGAGCGAAAAAAGATCCTTTCTGCGAAGCCACTGGCGAAGGCCACGATGTACTGCGCGCCGGAGGTGAGAAAGGCTCCGTCCTCCGCTCCAACGTGCAACACCGGAAAATCCACAATTCGGAGCTGCAAGAACAGAGTGACAATGCCGGCAGCAAACGCGCCCAGCACCGAACGGAAGAATAACTGAACGGGTTCGATGCGAAGTTCCCCGGGCGAAATGCGCTGACGCCGGTACTGCATCGTCGCGCTCAGCATTCCTCCGCACGCGCCAAACAACAGCACGGGAAGTTTTCGCCACTGCGAATGGACATCGACGTTTAGGATTACGAACAAGCCAAGCACGCAGAGCAAGACGACAAACAGAATCAGATTCGACCGGAATGCAAAGACCAGGAAATCGCGCCGCAAGTCGTCATCGCGCCGCATGCGGAATCTGCCCTCGTCGATCGCCTTCGCCAGCGTTTCTATTTCGACACGAAGATGACCATTGCCATCGTGGATTCTAATAGCGTGTTCCAGCGCGTCCAGCTTTCGCGGGCTCCAAATTTCTTCGCCATTTCTATCGAGATGATAGAGCCGGGACTTCAATTCCAGGATGACACTCAGAAGTTCATCGTCCGGGCAGATGAGAATGTATCGTCGATATGCCAGCTGGTAGATGCTGCGTTTTGTGCGAATGTCCCCGGCCTTGATGGGATTGAGGCTGTTTTGGATTTCCTTGATCTCCAACTGAGGCCCGTAATTCGATCGCGAAAGCGCTTCGAGCTTGTTGCGCAGATCGCTTACTTTCATCTCCAAGTATTCTTCGTCATACTCGGCGACGAGGTCGCGTTTTAGTGTGAATGCTTTGATGGGTTCCATCTAACGCCTCCGCGTCAGAATCAAGCGTGCGGCTTCTCGCCGGGCACGACTCGTCCGGTCGTTACCGCGCGCTCCCCCAGACTGATTCGAATGCAAAAACCAAAACATACCTTAATTGAGATGCAGTTCACTTCGATGGCGGCGGGATGTCTACTCGAGCATCGCACCTCATAAAACCCTGACCGCGACATTTTAGAGTCACTGTTCCCGCTCCGGTCAAATTTCCCGACTTGCCTTTGTTCAAAACTCCGGTAAATCCCGGACCGGTTACATAACAGGAGACCTGCGCATTGGGAGTCTCCGAAACACCGTTAAGGCAAGTGACGGTTGCAGGGCCTGAAATTTCCGTACTCGCCGGATGCTCGCCGCCCTTGTCGGAAGTGGCCTGCAGAGAGTGGACTTTTCCAAGACGGGCTCGTTGCGCGCTGCTTCGAGAGGGGGTGATGAACTGCACTGCCAACAGGCACAGCAACAGAACGGAAAACAACGGCCTCATCGCCCACCTCCGGTAGGGTGTGGACTGTACACCCGCGAGAGCCACACATCAATAATAACTGGTGATTTGATAAGGCTGGCCGATGACCGCTGGATTATTGGGCCTAAGGAAGAATATTCTGGTTCAGGCGAAAGAAGTTCGAAGGGTCGTACTGAGCCTTGATTCTCTGCAGGCGTTGCCACCGGTCTTGATACGCTTCGGAAACGCGGTCTTGCTCGTCGCCGCTCATGAAATTCACATACACACCCGGCTTCATATGAGATCGCAACATGCCGAAGAGATTTCGAACCCACGAGACGTTCGCGGCGTCGTCTGCCGGATCTTTCCAATCTGCCAACAAATTTAATATAAATGGCGCGCTGCGGTCGCCAAAAGCCGTTTCGGAGGCGCTCACGCGTCCGGCTGCGCCGCCGAGGTAAGCTAGTTCGATCTGCGTACTCTGCGACGGAATCTTGGCGAGTGCTTCGACCATGATTTCAATCACGGAGTCACTGAAATCTTTGAAGTAGCCGGATTTTGTGTAGTAGCGGCGGCCATGCGGAAAATCGGAATCGGCCATCGTCTGGAGCGCAAGGTAAGAAATAGTCTCTATCTTGCAGACAACATGCTTGCCAATGGAAAAGATGCGGTTGATGTGCCGACGGCCGGCGTCCTCGTCGCCGAACCAAACGATGCTTGAACTCAGCGCAGGCTTCCCGCGAATTTCTTCCGGCACTCGATTATCGTTCGGCGCGAGGACCAGCGAAATATTCCATTTCAATTCATCCGGGGCGCCAGGCATGAATTCACGCCAGTCCTGCAACAACAGAGTGATATCGTCCCGGAGGCAGTATGAGCTTGCCAGCAATACCGAAGTCAACGGATGCAGCCGCACGTCGAATTCGGTGACGACACCAAAATTTCCGCCTCCTCCGCGTAACGCCCAGCAGAGTTCGGAATTCTCGCCGTCATTTGCGCGAATCAGTGACCCATCGGCTGTAACTAACCTGAAACCGACCACGTTGTCGCACGAAAGTCCAAGCAGGCGGGTTAGCCAGCCAGTTCCTCCTCCCAGCACCAGGCCACCGGCGCCAGTGTGCGAAACGACTCCGGCGGGAAACACAAGGCCATGTTGCTGCGTGGCCGTGTCCACGTTGCCTAGAAGACATCCGCCGCCAAATTTTGCGCGGCGTGAGACCTCATCGACTTCAACCTTGCGAAGCCGCGATAAATCAATCACCAATCCCCCATCGCAACTGCCAAAACCCGCGAGGCTGTGCCCTCCGCATCGGACAGCGGTGAGGACGCCAGCTTCCTGTGCGTGTCGCACGATGAGCTGAATATCGGCTGCGTCAGCACAGCGCGCAATCGCGCCGGGCGCGCGCGCGGCCATGGCGTTCCAGATTTTGCTTGTCTCTCTAAATTCTGGATGGCCTTGGCGGATCAGGTCACCTTTGAATTTGCCGCGAATGGTTTCACAGAAGTCTTCGAGAGCTCTGATCGTGAGAGACGGACTCGTGCTTGCCGCGGTTTTCGCTGTCCCCTGAGTGCTTGGCGGCACCGACGCACTAGGCATGCTTGCTCAGGTCGAGCAGGACATTTCCGAAACGGTGAATCTCCTCAATCGTGTTGTAGTGAACGAGCGAAGCTCTCACGGCGCCGGTTTCGATGCTCAATCCGAGGCGCTTCATAAGCCGGGGCGAATACAAGTGGCCGTCTCGAATGCCGATGTTCGCGCGGGACATCGTTTCCGTAACCTCCGCTGGAGCAACACGAGGGAGATTGAAACAGAAAGTAGGGACGCGTTCTCCCACTCTTTCTTTCGTGCTGATGCCATACACGGTCGCGCCGCCCTCGTCCAGCACTCGCAACATCTCGAGCGAGAGCGTCTCCTCGTACTGACGAATCCCTTTCATCGCTCGATTGATATTGGCACGGCGCGAAGAAAGCGACGTGGACTTGCCCTCTCGCACTTCCCCAAGCGAGGCCAAGTAAGAGATCGCAGCATCCATCCCGGCGACATTCTCATATACAAATGTTCCCGCCTCGATTTTTAGCGGCGGTTCATTGGGAATAAAATCCTCGCGGAATGTGGGAAGTTTTCGAAGCAGATCTTCCCTGCCCCACAAAAACCCCATATGCGGCGCGAAAATCTTGTATCCCGAGCAGACCAGGTAGTCGCAATCCCACTCCTGGACGTCAATCACGCCGTGGGGACCGAAATGCACGCAATCGAGAAACAATTCTGCGCCGGCCGCGTGAGCGACTTTCGCTGCCGCTGCGACATCGACCACCGAACCCAGCGCGTTTGAAGTTACAGTGCCCGCGACAAGCCGCGTTCGAGGCGACACCACCTCGCGCAGATCATCGGCGTACAAATTCCCGTCGTCGCGCATTTTCCACCAGCGAAACTTTGCGCCGTCGCGCTCAAGCGCGAGCCAAGTGGCAATATTCGCCTCATGGTCCATATCGGTGACTACAATCTCGTTTCGCTCGCTAAGCGTTTGCCCAATCGCGAGGCTAACGATGCGGATGAACGAGGTTGCGTTCATCCCGAAAGCAATCTCATTCGGACTTCGCGCATTCACGAAATCAGCCACGCTTTGCCGGCCGCGCGCGATCGTTGCGTCCACCTCTTGGCTCTTGGGATAGCGGCCGCCTCGTTGCACGTTGCACTCTAGAAGGTGACGATTCACCGCATCGAACACCTGCTGGGGAATCTGAGCACCTGCGGCGTTGTCGAAAAAGACGAAGGGCGCTGCGTGTTCTAGAGCGGGAAACTTCGCTCGAAGCGATTCGACGGAAAATCCGCCGATTGTCAGTTCTGCCGAAGGTTGACCGACCGCGAGGTTCATGAATTAACCTTTACCGACTCTCACCTATTATGACGAAGCTCTGGCCAGAAGTATCGCGAATTTGAGAAAAGCCATTTTCGCCGGCAATGCGAGGAATTAGCCGAACGCGTTGACACCCCTCAAAATCGGTTATATATACAGCTCTCGAATCCTACTCAACTAGCCGAAACTCTGCACCAACAAGCTCAGGATTCGAGCGATGTGACGGTTTTGTCTGGACGTTTGCGCAATGCTCAGTAGGCACCGGCACCTTTTCATCTGAATAAATAGGTGTAGCTCGTTTGATGTCTCGAAGCGCGACCCGGTCTGTCCTACAGGTTTTTTACGGAGTTTTCCAATCGAAAGATCGCTCCGTGGTGCTGTTCTAAAATTGTCTCAGTCTTCATGGAATTCTCGGAGGTGGATGGTGAAGAAGCTTGCCTGTTTAATCGCGTTGGTTGCTTTTCTCTCGGTTTCGTCGAGGGGCGGGACGCAGCTCACGCCCGAGGAAAAGCGCACGCTGGAGCTCAAACCTGCGGTCGTTTTGGTCCTGGTCTCCGTGAAGGTTGAGGCGGATTTCCGAGGGCAACCCGTCCAGCTCAGAAATCCCTACCTGACGACCGCCGGCAGCGGCTTCCTGTTCCGGCACGACGGCTACCTCATCACCAACGGGCACGTGGTTCAGAATGCGAAAATCAACGACCCTCAAGCAAAGGAAGCGCTGGAAGAAAAGCTGCGTGCGAAAGTTTATGCCGAAGTGTTCCAGGCCTTCGACCAGTTTCTGGCGAGCAAGGGACATCCTCCGCTCACCAACGCACAGAAACTGGAGTTATATCAATCGCGCGCCGTACAAATTCACTATCACAACCCCACTCTCACGGTGTATCTCGCGAATGGCACGCACGTTCCGGGCGAATTGACTCCTAATTACAGTCCTGAAATCGGAGTCGGCAAGGATGTGGCCATCGTCAAGATAAATGGCACGAATCTTCCTTCCGTTCCTCTCGGCGATTCAAACAAGGTACGCGAACAAGATCGCATCATGGTGATCGGTTATCCGGGTGTGGCCTCCGATTGGGGAGGAAACGAATTGATCAGCAGCGAGTCGGCGTTGGTTCCCTCGGTGACGAGTGGCAGCATTTCCGCAATCAAGACGCTGGCCGCAACAAGCACTCCGGTGCTCCAGTCCGACGCGGCCATCACTCACGGCAATAGCGGCGGGCCCGCTTTTAATGCGCAGGGCGAGGTAATTGGAATTGCTACCGCCGGTTCGGAAGCCACGCAGGGCTTCAATTTCTTCGTGCCGATTAATACGGCATGGGAGTTCGTTCGCCGTGAGGGCGTGGCGCCGGATGCTGGTCCGTTCACTCAACATTGGCGCAAGGCCCTCGATTTCTTCGACGAGAAAAAATGCCGCTCCTCGATTCCAGAATTTGATGACGTACTTCAATTCATGCCCGGTCTGCCGGACGCGACACGCCTTCGATCGTCAGCTGTCGAATGCGTCGATAGTGAAGGTTTCGTTGATAAGGTTTCGGATAGTCCAGCTGGTCCCTGGCTGCTGTATGGATTGGTCGGAATCGCGATTTTGGGCATCGCCGCAGTAGTGATGCGATCGCGGACCGCGCGGGCGCCCGTAAACGTGGTGAAGCCGGCAGGCACAATGCCGGGCGGAATGCCGGGTGGAACGCGGCTCGAATCGCCAGCACTGCCAACTCTGCCGCCAGGACAGTCTTATGGCAACATTCAAGCAACGGCGGGAGCGCTCTCGGGAAAGACATTCAAAGTTCCGAAAGAGGGTTTGCTTATAGGCCGTTCGCCGAAATGCCAGGTCGTTTTGCAAGACGACACGGTTTCGAGCGAGCATGCATGGATCGTCCCGTCGGGCAACGAAGTGGTAGTGATCGATAAGGGCTCGTCGAACGGGACCTACGTGAACTCGGTCGAATCGCCTAAGGTCAGTAAGATCGGACTCCGTAATGGAGATCGAATCTTCCTTGGCAAGAAGGGTGCAAACGTTTTCACATACTTCAATTCGTAGAGCGAACTCGCGAAGAGGAGATTTCGGATGTCAAAATTCTGCGCTAAAGGTCATCAGATGGAGGATTCCTGGGAGACTTGCCCCACATGCCAAACCACCGGCTACCAGGTGCCGGGCGGGACGGGTGGCGGCGGAGCGGTGGCCAAGACGCGCTTGGAAGCTGAGCCGTCGAAAGAAGCCGCGGGAGGCGCTGCCGGCGCTGGACGCAGAACCGTGCTTATCTCCGAAAAGCGTAAAGCTCCCGTCGTTGGTTGGTTCGTGGCGATGAGCGGGGATCAAAAGGGGGAAGACTTCCGCCTGCACGACGGGAAAAATTCAGTTGGTTCGACCGCTGATTCGCAGATCTCACTGAAGGATTCCACCGTGTCCGGCCAGCACGCGAGCGTTCGCTATGAAGACGGGAAGTTTTTTTTGACCGACCTCGATTCTTCGAATGGGACCTACCTCAACGATCGAAAAATCGTTCGTGAAGAATTGAAGGACAACGACGTGATTCGCTTTGGCGAAATTATAGTTAAATTCAAGCGATTATAAGGGACCTCGCACCTCATGAAGATTCGCCCAGGGATAGAGCTGGCCAACCTTACAGATGTTGGTTGCGAGCGCAGCCAGAACGAAGATAATTATTGCTACGCCGAGCCCGAAAACGACGACGAGATGCAACGGCGTGGCCGGCTTGCGGTGGTCGCGGACGGAATGGGCGGTCAAGAGGGTGGACAGATTGCGAGCACGATCGCTGTCGACACCGTGCGTGACGTTTTTCTGAACGGCCCAGCCGATGGTCCCGCCCATGCCCTCGAGACGGCATTCCAGTCGGCCCACAAAGCAATTCAGGAGTATGCTCGTGAGCATCCCGAATTGGCAGGTATGGGGACCACGTGCACGGCCGCAGTTCTGAAAGATGGTTACGTAACGTACGGTCACGTCGGCGACTCCCGGCTGTACTTGGTGCGGCAAGGTATCATCATTCAATTGACGCGCGACCAAAGCTACGTCCAACAGATGGTGGACAACGGCGTAATCACCGCCGAACAAGCTAAAACGCACCCTTCGAAGAATATCCTCACTTCTGCGCTCGGTTCGGACGCTGCCGTGAAAGCCGATTTTGCCGAAGCTCCTATGCCACTGCTAGCAGGGGACATGCTGTTGCTCTGCACGGACGGCTTGCACGGCTTGGTTGACGACGAGGAGATGCTGGCAGCCACCACTAAGGATTCGCCGCGCGATGCGTGCCGCAAGCTGGTTGATCTCGCAAAACAGCGCGGAGGGCCCGACAACATCACCATCCAACTGATGCGTATTGAAGGGACATCAGCCACGACGAAAGAAGATTCGACCGTTGTAGGGAGTTGAGCAACAGACCATGATCGGGACGGAGATCGCCAGCTACCGGATTCTGGAGAAGCTCGGCCAGGGCGGAATGGGTGTCGTGTACAAGGCCGTCGACACCGGCTTGGACCGCATGGTGGCGATGAAGGTCCTGAACCCGGACCTATCTAAGAACCCCGAACTGGTCGAGAGGTTCCGCTCGGAGGCGAGAGCGCAGGCCAACCTCAACCATACCAATCTCGCAACCCTCTATGCCTTCATGGTTCATCAGGGCACGGCGATTATGGTGATGGAGTTCGTGGACGGCGAGACCTTCGCGCAAATGATCCGGCGCCGTGGCCCTATTCCAGAAGTGGAAGCGATTCCACTCTTCAGGCAAGCGCTGCTCGGCATCGGGTATGCGCACCGCGCGGGAATTCTTCATCGTGACATTAAGCCTAGCAACCTGATGCTGAACAAGAATGGCCTCGTTAAAGTGATGGATTTTGGCATCGCCAAAGTAATGGGCGCGCGCGGGATGACGCGCACCGGCACACAACTGGGCACGCTTGCCTATATGTCGCCCGAGCAGATCCAGAATCGCAATGTTGATATCCGTTCAGATGTCTATGAACTCGGAATCACGCTGTATGAAATGTTGACGGGACATCTCCCTTTCGAAAGCGACAGCGAATTTCAGATCATGCAGGACCACGTTTATACGCCACCACCTCCGCCTTCGAAATATTATCCGTACATCAACAAAGGCGTCGAAAACGTCATCCTCAAATCGATTGAGAAGAATTCGGACGCGCGGTTTCAAACAGTTGAGCAATTCGGCGCGGCGCTCGAGCATCCTGATGCGCTTGCCTATACGCCCTCGGTCGCCCCAGCCGACGCGCCAACCGCATCC
>DATNKB010000552.1:0-56771 GCA_035603595.1 Candidatus Dormiibacterota bacterium | reverse complement strand
ACTCGGGACCTGTTCGCGGAGCACCGATATTCTAGAAGATGTTATGGCCGGGCAACTGTTCCATTTGGAACAGTTCTAGCTATCTCAGAACGAGGCGATCCATACCAGACTTGGCCTTCCCAGGAGATCGCAAATCACTCGAGGTCGATTCTGATTGTGTGCAAATTAGGACAGACAGCCGAACCCCGACCCGAGTAAATTCAGTTCGTTCGCAGCAATCTAGCCATAGGGTTTATCACCATCTATCTCGTTTTGAGATTGAACTGTCCCCTTCTGCACAGATTCTCAGGCTCCTCTTTTGGTTCAATTAACATGGAATCTCAGCAGGGCAATGAGTTGCGAGTTTGAAAGCCAATGAAGTTTCACCCACAGAACGCACGGCACTCTGATGCCGTCGAGGACTGACATGAGTGGCAAAAACTTTCGAGTCGCAAAGGTGAGCGAACGAACCAATTCTGAGGGTAAACAAGTAATTAACAAAGTGTTGCTAGCAACGCCTGACAATGAATATGAGTTGATGCGCTCTGAATTGAGGTATATCGACCTGCCGCATCATCTCAGCCTCCATGAGCCGACACAAAGTATCGAGTTCGTCTATTTCCCGAATCGAGGAATGGTTTCTCAAGTTGTTGTTACCAAAGACGGCCGGACCGTGGAAGTGGGCGTAGTGGGCAAAGAGGGCTTCGTTGGGGCAGGATTGGCAGTGGGCGTGAGCAGAAGTTCAGTGCGAGAAATTATCCAAATCGCGGGCGATGGCTTCCGAATGATGGGGAACGCGCTCGAACGCATTCTGCGGTCGGCCCCCCAGTTGCAGGTGATGTTGAACCGGCATACAGGACTTCAAGGAATGCAAGTCGCACAGACCGCGGCGTGCAATCGACTGCACGATATACAGCAACGTCTCTCAAGGTGGCTGTTAATGACTCAGGATAGGGTGAATTCCGGAGTGCTTCCGATTACCCACGATTTCATCGCCACTATGATGGGTACGGACCGATCCACCGTGAGCTTGGCGGCAGCGGTAATGCAAAAAGAAGGAATCATAGAATACTTGCGAGGTGCAGTGAAGATTGTGAACCGCAGGAAACTCGAAAAATCCTCCTGTGAATGCTACGGCGTCATTCAACAGTTCGAGGACGACCTCGGATTGAGATAGCCATCCTTGCCAGCGTTGGATACCCCACAGACAGCTGTGCTTTGCCATCGGTAATCTTCAGCCCTTGTGTATTCAGTTCGGTTTTGAGGTGTGTTCAAAGATGTGATGACCCGTGCAGAACCTCGCCTAGAGCAACGAATAAAGCGGCTCCTATGGCCGCAGCTGCGCTCGAAAACCAATGTCACGCGTCTTTCACAAGGGCCTTACCTCACCCGCTCGCGAGGAGGGCTAGGGGGCCATGCGCCGCAAACTGGTCTGGATCGAAGAACAGAGTTTTTGGGGATGGGGTTGCTCGGAATGTGCGTGGGTGTTCAATGCTTCGGGATCGCCCGCCGGTAAGTCTCTCGATGAAATGAAACAGAACTACGAGCGGCGGCGCGATAAGGAGTTTGCAGCACATGCTTGCGCCGAACACCCCGGTGCCGAGAAGACAAAAAGTTAAATAATCATGCCGCCGCTCCATTGGGCGCAAAACTGGCATTCTTCCGGGATAACTGTCGAGAACATTCTAACGAAGTCGGCTCCGTCAAGAACGTTTCGTTATAGTTTTTGCTTTTCTGAGCACACTCGTGTGTTTGCGCAGCAATGCATGATTGATTGCTCTTGATTGCTACTTCTTTCCGTTTCACGTTCACCCGATCGGCTCGGCCATTCGCTTCATCGTCTCGGTGTTGTCCACCAGACATCTCTTTGGTCCTTGCTGACCATGATGAGTTCTTCGAACTCCCCGCACCTCGGGGAGGCGGGTCGCCTTTTCAGGGTTTCGATCACTGCCGCTCAGGATCATGTTCTCGAGCAGGCATTCCCGCATGGGCACCACCGTGCTTCTGTCGCAACTGACCGCGGCGACAGAACTCTTGATAATCGATCTGGTCACGCAACAGGATCCAGAGTCGGATTCCCAGCTTTCGTGCGGCGGCTACTTTCGCCTTCCCCAGACCTTTCTGCACCAGCTTGTGCTGGTAGAAACGCTGCAGCTCTGCATCCTTGCGAGCCAGCTATCTCATCCTGAGATAGCTGGTGCGAAGCGGATTTCGCAATAGCTATCCAGACTAAACCGTCCGGCACCCGGGCTGAATTGGTTAACGCCAAAGCTATGCAGTCTCTCCTACAGCCTACCGCGCGAGGGCTTGGACCAGGAGACTGATAGGCCCTGGCGCCGTTGGCATCAGTGACGGCTGTTGGGCGCGAGCCCTTCCAGGATAACGACCTTCACGACTGACTTGTCGAGGGTCTGGTGGCTCGCTCTCGATGCTTTCAACGATAGTTGGCTGCTTGCAGTTCGAACATTTCCGCATATCGACCACCGATCCCTACCAGCGTCTCGTGCGACCCCTGCTCGACTATTGTTCCATTCTCGAGGACAACAATTCGGTCCGCCATTCGAACTGTAGAGAAACGGTGGGAAATCAAAAGGGCCGTCTTGCCCTTGGTGAGCTCACCGAATCGTTCGAACACCTCGTGCTCGGATTTTGCATCCAGCGCCGCTGTCGGTTCATCGAGGATCAGTAACTGGGCATCGCGCAAATAGGCCCGGGCGAGAGCGACTTTCTGCCACTCTCCGCCCGAGAGATCAACTGCCTCTTCGAATCGGCATCCAAGAGGCTGCTCGTAACCCTTGGGCAAATTTCGAATAAATGTCTCTGCTAGGCTTTTGTGGGCCGCCGCGCGGATTCGAAGCTGATTGTCTCGCTCTTCGATCTGACCGATAGCGATGTTTTCAGAGACTGTCATTTCGTAGCGTGTGAAGTCCTGGAAGATGACTCCAATCTCCTTCCACAGATCTTCCAGGTCGTACTCACGGAGGTCTACACCGTCCAAAAGGATCTGGCCTTCAGTCGGATCGTACAAACGCGTAAGGAGTTTTACGATGGTTGTTTTCCCCTGGCCATTCTCTCCAACCAGAGCTATTCGCGAAGAAGGTTCCAAGGTAAAACTGATGTTGTTAAGGACGAGCCTTGGATTTGCCGGGTATGAGAACGAGACCTTCTTAAATTCAAAACCTCGCCGAATGGGTCGCGGGGCAAGCAGTGCGCCAGGTTTAGAGAAAATCCTGGGCTGCACGGAGAAGAATCTAAGCAAGTCAGTCATGAACATCGCCTGGTCAGCGATTACAGAAAAAGTTGAAAAGAAGGCTTGGATGTTCGTGCTGGCACCCGCAATCGCTCCCGCTAAGAGGGTCATGGTGCCGAGAGTCAGTGCGCCCGTGACTGTCCGATAGATGACGAATGCATAGGTTCCGTAGTAACCAACTGTACCCAGAAGCGTTAAAAATGATCCAAAGATGAGTTTACGTTTTGCCAGTCCCACTGTCTGCCGGTGGAGCTCATCGGATAGCGCTGTGTAACGGTCCACGAGGTACGACCCCAGTCCGAATAGTTTTAACTCCTTTGCATTTTCCTTACTGCCGCCCAAGACCCTCAGGTAGTCCATCTGACGGCGAGCCGTAGTCTGGCGGAAATTTAGCGAATAGCCCAGAAATGCGAAGTGGGTCTCACCGAGGAAAGCCGGAACGACGCAGATGATGAGAGCGAAAAGAAGCCACGGAGAAAAGAAGAAAATGCTAGCCGCCAGGCTGGCTGCTGTTATGGCCTCCTGGAACAGCCGTCCGGCCGACTGAATCATTATCAAACGGTCCGTGCCTTGAACTCTGGCACGCTCCATCATGTCGTAAAACAGCGGGTCCTCGTAACTGGTCAGGTCAAGACGCGCAGCATGCTTCACAATTCGGGTGCTGATGTGGCGAGTGAACTTGTCGGCCAACACACTGTCGCAAAAATCGAGGACACGGACCAAAATTGTACCCAAGCTCGCGAGAGCAAATTCCAGTACAACCCACCACCAAAAAATTGCCGGCAATGCATGCTGGTGTGACAGGAGAGCGTAAATGGCATCGATGATTAACTTAGTCACCGCCAACATAGCGAGCGGGATCAGAGAGGCGGTTAATCTCGCCGAAAGGTTTGCCACGACGACTCTCGGTGCTGATTTCCACACCATTCGAACGATCGGAGGGGTGTTGCTGCACAACGCCTTCAGCCGTTCACGCCACTTGGGACTTGGCTCTTGAGTGCCTTGGCCAATCGCTGTTTCCACGGAATTCATCGTATGTAGGCTCTTGTCGCGCTGCGAGAGTCCTTTTCATCTAGCGATCTTGTAATGGGCATATTGCGGCGCCACATCATGCGCATGCAAAACCAGACCGAGAAAAACCTGTTCAAATGGGAACGACCCTGATCAATGGACTGCTCCTGCCACGAGGCAAAACGCTTCCTTGCAGTTCCGTTGAAGAATGTCCGGAAGGTAGGCTACACGAGTTGACCGTCCGAGATTCGAACGCGGCACCTGTTGTGAACTGCTTCACTGCCGCGAAAGCGTGCGCTGGTGGAAAGGGCGGTGCAATTAACCCCAGACCGAGTGAATACGTCGTACCCCACCCTCCCCACATCGCATGGGCGGATCAGGATGACTTGGCCGCTTTTCCCGACTCGTAGGAGCGGACGAACTCGTCAACCTGTTTCTCTGCAGCTTCCTTAACAATTCCATAACGTTCTTGAATCTTTCCAACGAGCTGGTCTCGCTTGCCGTTAATGGCAGTGAGATCATCGTCTGTTAGTTTTCCCCATTTCTCTTTCGCTTTACCCACTGTTTGTTTCCATTTCCCTGCGATTTCGTCCCAGTTCATGTCCATCCTCCCAAAGCAGTTGAGTTTATGATGATTAGATACGGCATCCAGAGTCTTGTCTCATGTGAGACCGGACAAAGTGAAATGAAATTCGCGCACGTCTGAGCTATCTGCTGCAAACGTGTGGATTAGGCTTTCGCAACATTGGAGGACGACTCTCCTGTTGAGGAAATATCTTCCGCTCCGCTGTTCTTCATAATTTCCTTGGCTCGTTTGATCTCATCGGAGGTATCACAGTGAACAGAGAGAAGGATGGCACCCTTTTGGAGGCGTCCTTCGTAGCGCTTCGCCTCATATTCGGGGATGCCAAGGCCGATCAGAGCGCCAGTGAACCCGCCGACTGCGCCACCCACCCCGACTCCTGCTAACGCAGCCATTATTGGTCCAGCTGCAATGAGCGGACCCACTCCCGGAATGGCTAGTGCACCGATCCCAACCAATAGACCAAGCGTACCGCCGAGGATTGCGCCGGAGCCTGCTCCCGTCGCTGCACCCTCAGGAGCCTTCGTAGCTTTTTCGGTTCCTATTGGCCTCGTGCCGAGGTTTTCGGGAAGGAGGGCCGATACCTCCGCAGCTGAAAACCCTGATCTCACCAACTGATCGGTGGCTGAATCGGCTGCAGGGACTGTCGTATAGATACCGAACACTGCTGTCTTCTTATCTTCCATGTGTCTCCTTTATCGGGTTGTGTGTTTTTCAATGGCCTCAGCCGCGGAAAACTTCCGGTCTACGTGTGGCCCCGAGCGCGGACCGCCTGAATGCAGCACGCAAGCCTCACCGGCAGCGGCTCCACAGGTAGGACAGGGCACGACGGAAATCTGTTTGGAGGTGAGTTCTTTCTTTTTCATTCTGACAGGATGCGAAAATATCGGGCGCGAAACAGTTCAATTTTGCACACTATTCATATCGGGCCGCTATCTACCGGACGACAGCTGCGTTTCCACGTGGCGTGAGATTTGGTTCAGTCGTGCAAGACAACACTTAGGAGGGAATTGTTTACGTGGATCGCGCCTTTGTATTGGATAAAGCCTAGCTTCCTGAATTTGTTCATGAAGAAATTGACCCGAGACCGCGTCGTGCCAATCATCTCCGCCAACATCTCTTGCGATACTTTGGGAAGTACCTTTTTGGGATCGCCCGGTTTGCCGTAGCGCGCGAGCAGCAGCAGAGTGCGCGCCAGCCGTTTCTCGCTGGAGTTGAAGAGCTGGTCTATCAGATCCTCCTCGACTCGGATGTTTCGTGTCAGCATGTACGCGATGAAGCGATCGGAGAACTCGTGTTCCCCGTGGAGCACTCGAATCATCTCGTTCTTATCAATGACGAGCACGACGGTTGGCGCAATTGTAGTCGCAGTTGCCATCGTGACAGCCTGACCTGCGAGGCACCCCTCCCCGAAGAAATCGCCGGGTCCCAAGATCGCTATAACGGCTTCTCTGCCGCTTGTGTTGACCACACTCAGCTTGACGCCGCCTTCCTGAATATACATTACATTTGTGGCAGGGTCGCCCTGCGCAAAGACGGTTTCTTTTCCCTGAAACTTGCCAACCTTTCTTCCTAGGCCGGTCGAGTCGAGAAACAATTTCACATCGAAACCGCGGTTTTTCGACTTCGCTCTTTTCGGGAAGCGAGCGACTTTGACAGATACACTTCGAACCGACGAAGAAGCCATGCAACAGAATAGCCTGAGGCAAGATTCTAAAACTGTTCAATAATGCACAGTTCTTGGTAAGTCAGCCCGGCGTCATCTTTCGCTAAACTCCAACGTTCGCAGGCCTCGCCGCCAGCTAAACGTGGCGCCGACGCTCAAATAACGGTGGTAGAGGATTCCCACCACCGAACCTTTTTCCCTACCCTCCGACATTCTCTGGCCGCTGTGCGAAATGGAACAGCGCACACCGATGCGGTGTCGGTACGATCCTCTTGATGTGTAATTGTCGGCGGAGGCAGTGTCCTGCTCGAGGGACATCACAAAGGAGACTCAAAATGCAGAGTTCGCTAGTTGTGGGTGCGTTCCTGCTAGTTCTACTGGTTGCGGGGTGCTCGGCGAGTCCAGCGGCAGCACCAGGACTAGCGGTAGAACAAGGTGCGGCAGGGCATGAAAGAGACCGGGACGGGGACCGCAACAGAGATCGAGACCGGGACCGGGATACGGACAAAAGCAGACAAAGTCAGGACGGACCATGCCCAGCAGGAGAGCACCTCTCTAGAAGCTCCGATAACGGAAGAACGAGTTGCGTCAGAGACTAGTGGCGTGGTCGGGAATTCTTGTGTCTTTCGGTCAATAGTCTGCAAACGATGTCCGCTGAAAACCGTCGCCGGTACGGCGGTGCCGTGTGGTTGCGCCCCTGCGCGCAAAACAGCGCAGTACAGGAGCGAGTCAGGAAACCCAGACCGAGCCATTGCAGTTGCTTCAGTAGGGAACAGGATGAATTACATGCATATCGAAAATCCAGCTCAGGCAATTAGTGGAGCGGTCACATCCGAGCCGAATCCAATCGTATTGATACTTCCTGATTTGTGTTTCTTTTTGTGGCTCCCTTTCCCATTTCTCTCGCTACAGCCTGAGATCTTGGCGCGCACCGTAACGCATGTTGAAGCGGAGCTGTTGTGACGCGGCCTCACCCTTCGCGAGACTTGTTTCACTTGCTCACCGTAGTCGTCGCGGTCGTGGCAATCGCCACTCTTTATTTTGCCAGAGTCGTTCTGATTCCATTCGCGCTGGCGCTGCTATTCACCTTCATTCTGACGCCCGTAGTGAGACTTATTGAGCGCTCTCACTTCGGGCGCGTGCCATCAACTCTCCTGGTTGCCATTCTTTCCGTTGCCACTTTCGGTGCAATCAGCTGGACCGTCACGAAGCAACTCGGCGACGTCGTAAATCAGCTTCCCGATTACAAATCCAATATCAAATCGAAGCTCGATTACCTGCACTTGTCCTCGCATCACACCTTTGAGAGTGCTTCCCGAACGATGAGCGAGATAAGTAAAGATCTCGCCAGTTCTCCGGCACCGGCGCACTCCGGCAGCGCATCGGGAACGCAATCCACGATTACTCGCACTGCCCCCGAAGCGAGGCCTGTCGCCGTCGAACTGGTAAAATCGCCCGTACTCCCTCTCGAGTCCCTCCAGAGCGTGCTGGGTCTTCTCGCAAGCGCTTTGATTGTGACCGTCTTCACCATTTTCATGCTCATTCGTCGCGAAGATCTGCGCAATCGTTTGATCTCCCTCGCTGGTGAAGGGCGTCTGCACCTAGTCACCCAGGCGCTTGACGACGCAAGCGAGCGTGTCAGCAGGTACTTGCTGCTGCAATTTCTCGTGAACACGTGCTACGGAATTTTCATCGGCGTCTGTCTCTACTTCATCGGAGTGCCCGCCGCCATACTGTGGGGCGCGATAGCTGGTATTCTGCGCTTTCTTCCGTACATTGGACCTCCGCTCGGCGCCCTGATGCCCGTTGTGCTTTCGTTGGCTGTTTTCAGCGGTTGGCAAGGTCCGCTGATCACGTTCTCACTTTTCGTCGTTACTGAGCTAATTGTTTCCAATCTGATCGAGCCGATACTTTACGGAGCTCATACCGGCCTCTCATCGCTTGCCATCCTCGTCGCTGCAATTTTCTGGACCGCTATTTGGGGGCCAATGGCCTCGTTCTGTCCACTCCTTTAACGGTTTGCCTCGTGGTCCTTGGCCGGCACGTTTCCCGGCTCAGCTTCCTTCACGTTTTGTTGGGTGACGAGCCTGTCCTAACGCCCGACTCTCGCTTTTACCAGCGTCTCCTCGCCACCGACCATGACGAAGCGCGGCAGGTCCTGCAAAAATATCTGGAAGGGAGCACGTTGCTGGAGCTTTACGATTCAGTCCTGATTCCGGCGCTGAGTTTAGCGGAGCAGGACCGCCATCAAAATCGTCTCGAAGATGCTACTGAGAAGTTCATCTGCCAGAGCACGCGGGAACTAATTGACGAATTTTCTGGACTCCCAGCCGACGATTCTGCCTCGGCGGATGGACCTGTCGAACCGTCAATGGCCGCAGGCCAGTCCAGCCCTGGGCATGCGTACAAGGTCATCTGCGTGCCAGCGCGGGATGAAGCCGACGAAATTGTAGGGGCGATGCTTGCACAATTGATCGAAAGGGCTGGTCACGAAGCGCAGTGCGTCCCGCTCGGTTCGGCTGCCGAGATGCTCGCACAGGTCAAAGAAGAAAAACCGGATTTCATTTGCATCTCCGCGCTTCCTCCATTCGCAATCGCCCATGCTCGGGCGTTTTACGCAAGACTGCTGGCGCAAGCACCAAACGTGAGGATTGATATCGGGCTATGGAATTTTTCGGGTGATCCATTGAAAGTGAGTCACCGCCTCGCACTGAAAGAGGGATCCAGAGTGTGCACGAAACTCGCAGAGTTCATCGAGGGCTTACCGCCCGCACCGTCGGTTGCCGAGGTTGCTGCCCTACTGACGCCCTCCCTCGGTTAAGCCACAGCCAAAGCAGTTTTCGCGCTTGCAGCATCGTTGGTCGTGTGGAAAATGGAGACGAAATAAGAATGTAATGTGTTCACAACGGTACAGATTTCCGACGTGCTTCTCGCTAATCTGACGTCCGTGGAGAATTCTTTTGAAAAGGCAGCCACGCCGAGGGGTCGCCAATGGCTTTTGCTCCGTTTAACGCCGTACTGCCAGTGATCGCCGCCTTTGTGATCTTTATTTTTGGCTACGTTGCGCTTTTTGTTTCTTTAATGATTTGTTTTTTCGTCTGTCTGGTTATCGCAAAAGGCATTTACGAAGGCGCGAAAAAGATCCGGACGTACGCGATGAAATCAGCCCTAGCAAAGACTCTCATATCATCGGATTGCGCGCTGACTTCTGGATTGGACTCACGGAGTTTGACTGCAATTGGAGGTAGATCATGAACTTAACAGATGCAAGCACGACACAAATCTCGATCGTCGTTGCTGTGGCAGTTATAGCAGTCGTCGGCATCCTCGCTTGGTTCTTCAATCGTAAACGCCGAACGGAAAGACTGCGCACTCAGTTTGGTGGTGCTGAATATGACCGTGCCGTGAAAGAAGGCGGGGGCCAGCGGAAAGCAGAAGCAGTACTCGACCAACTAGCTGACCGAGTGGAGGGCTTGCACATCCGAGAGCTGGCTCAGGGCGATCGTACGCGTTTTGTCGACTCTTGGACGAAAGCACAGGCGCGATTCGTTGACAGCCCCGGTGGTGCCGTAACGGATGCCGACCAACTACTGGGCGATGTGATGTCCACGCGAGGTTATCCGGTAGGAGACTTTGAGCAGAGAGCCGCGGATATCTCGGTGGACCATCCGCTCGTACTCGAAAACTACCGTGCAGCCCACAAAATCGCGCTTCTTCAAACGCAAGGTAAGACCGGCACAGAAGATTTGCGCCAGGCTATGATTCACTATCGCACGCTGTTTGAGGAGCTGGTTCGAGAGCCAGAGATGGCGCGCGCGAAGGGCGCGTAAATTGATGCCCTTTGTTCAGTCATTAAGATAATTACATCATTCGTGGAGGACGACGCTGAGGAGCGAATCGTCGATTTGCAGGCCGCCGTTGTACTTGATGAAACCTAACTTCCGGAATTTGTTCATGAAGAAATTTACGCGGGAGCGCGTCGTACCGACCATTTCCGCGAGCATCTGCGAAACTTTTGGAAGAACCCGTTGGGCTTTGTCTTCCTTCCCGTAGCGCGCGAGAAGCAACAGCGTTCGCGCCAGACGTTTCTCGCTAGAATTGAAGAGCTGATCGACCAGGTCTTCCTCGATTCGGATATTCCTCACCAGCATAAACGATATAAAACGATCGGAAAACTCATGTTCGGAGTGGAGGCGAACCATCTCGGATTTTTCGATGACCAGGGCGGTGGTAGAAGCGATGGAGGTCGCTGTTCCGATCTGAGTCGGCTGGCAGGCGAGGCATCCCTCGCCAAAGAAATCCGGTCCCAAAACGGCCACGACCGCCTCTTTGCCGGATTCGTTGACGACGGAGAGCTTTACTCCGCCTGTCTGAATGTAGAAGACATTCCTGCACGGATCGCCTTGCGAGAAGATCGTTTCTTTTTTCTTAAATTCCGCGACCTTCCGAGCCACACCCACCGAATCGAGAAATTCCTGGATGTTGAATAGCCTCTTGGCAATGGATTTCGAGCGATTTGTACGCTTCTGGGCCACGAGCGTTCTTAACTCGCATGCTAGCACGCGGAGAGAAATTCGCAAGCGAAGCGCGAATGTGTGCACAAGTGAACAGATACATCTAACGGGCTCCTTCTAAGATGTTGGTCTGCGGTGAATCGTGAGGATCAGGGCGAAACCAGGCCCAAGCGTTTCCCCGCTAAATAGCAGTGGAGATCGCAGGCCCTTCCACTTCAGCCGACATTACCAGCTCTCGATTCCACACAGAAATTGGGTGAATGTCCTGCACGGGCCGGAGTGTCTACCTGCGAAGAGAAGGAGAGTCGCAAATGCCGTTACTTCAAATACTAGTGGTTCTGGTCGTGGTCGGGGTCCTGCTTTGGCTGGTCAATAGCTTTATTCCAATGCAAGGGCAGATCAAGTCCATTTTGAACGCTGTCGTAGTAATTGCAGTTGTCTTATGGCTTCTGAACATCTTCGGACTATTTCATTCGCTTTCCCATGTCCGAATTGGGGCTTGAGCAGACCAAAATTGATGGATGAGCGGTGTGTCATTGAAAGAACCGTTTCAGACGACTAACGTCTGGCGCACGGATTCAGTAATGGAGGCAACAGTCATGAAAGCACTTGGAGTCATCAGCACGACAGCAATGTTCTTGCTTCTCGGAGCGACTGTTCCTGCGTTCGCGCAGGAAGAGCACCACCAAGAGAGCGCTAAGCCAGCACAGCGTGAGGGACAGGCCAAGCCTGCTGCAAAGCAGGAACAAGCCAAGCCTCAGAGACAGGAACAGCAAACAAAGCCTGCAAAGCAGGAGCAGGCGAGACCGGAGAAGCAGCAACAGCAAGCGAAGCCACAGCAAGAACAACGGGCGAAGAACCAAGAACAGAACCAGCAGAAGCATTCACAGCAACAAGCCAAGAGCCAAGAACAGAACCAGCAGAGAAATACCCAGCAACAGGCCAAGAGCCAAGAACAGAACCAACAGAAACACTCACAGCAACAAGCGAAAAGCCAGCAACAGCAACACGAGAATCAACATCAGCAACAGGTCAAGACTCAGAAGAACGAAGAGAAAAGTCAGGAGCACCACCAACAACAACAAGCCAATGGCCATGCGCAACAATCACAAGGTCAGTACGCACGAAATGGTCAGAAAGATAGATACGGACACGAATACAACGAAAGCCGTTTTGGTCCTAACCATTATTCCCGCTTTGAGGAAAACGGTGGGCGCTACTACCACGGACGCCGGGAGTACTCTTACGGCGGCTATTGGTTCTATGCAGGAGCATATCCGGCGTGGTTTTACCAACAGAACGTGTACTTCATTCTGGGAGCGGATGGGCTCTGGTATGCAGTGGCATACGATAACCCTTCTCTGACCTTCCAGGTCAATATCGGGTAACGAGAAGCCGAGATCGTGTTCTCGGTGAGGCTACAGTCCGCAGCCTTAATTCTGATCATGGAGGTCAGCGATGATTCGTAACATAACTTTGACTGTGTGTTTCATGCTTGTAACAGCAGTGCTTTACGCCGCGAATAAGGAACAAGAGCGACTGGAAAATTGTGGCGTCGTGATGCAAGAGATCATGAATGTCCCCGATAACATCCCGCAGGATGTGATGGAGAAAGCTGAGTGCGTGATCGTGTTTCCTTCCGTTCTCAAGGCAGCGTTCGTAGTTGGCGCGAGCTATGGCCGCGGGGCAATGGTTTGCCGCACCGGCGAGCGTTTCCGAGGACCGTGGGGTTCGCCTGCAATGTACGCACTCGAAGGCGGCAGTATTGGATTCCAAATCGGCGGACAGGCTACGGACCTCGTGCTGCTTGTAATGAACGAGAGAGGTGCGGATTCGATTCTCAGCAGCAAGGTGAAATTGGGCGGCGACGCCTCGGTGGCGGCAGGCCCTGTGGGGCGCGACGCTTCTGCGGATACGGATGCCTACATGCGCGCGGAAATCCTGAGCTACTCGCGCACCCGTGGTCTTTTTGCTGGTGTTTCGCTCGAGGGTTCTACGCTTCGACCCGACGATGACGCCACCCAAGATGTCTATGGCCGCAAACTCACGGCAAGAGAGATCGTGATCGACGGAAAAGTCGGTGTTCCGGAATCCGGCCGTCATCTGGTCAGGGTACTCGACAAGAATTCGCCTAGAAACGAATCGAGAAAAGAATCGGCAAGGAAGTAGGGGTCGGAATACGAGTCGCAGCCTTTTGCGTGCCGGGGTGGGAGTTCGACACGCTGACAGTGAGCCCATCCCGTTCACAACATCTGTCTCACCTTCGTATCGCTCAATATCTGCCGGGCCGAGCGTAGAATTCATTCTTCCAGCTCCTAACTCACGGGCGAGGTAAATAATGATAGTTGAAGCGAAACAGAAATATCGCGGAGTTCTCTGTCTTCATTGCCATCAACCAATCTCGCTTTCGTCCTCTACGGCAGCCAACGAAGGGGGATTCGGAGAACAGCCGACGAGCGGTGGTGATGAGCTTATCGTACGCTCGCTTTCCGTGCGTTCGTTCACCGAGCGCTCGTTTGCGATGCGTTGCCGGGCGTGTGAGGGAGAGGGCCTTTATACCGGTTCAGACGTGATTACGTGCGACGGAACACCGAGGACTAGGATCTCGCGGGCACGCAAACGCCCTACTAAATGGCTTGAAGAACGTACTCGCTCCCTGTCCGATCTGACGAAACCACCATTAAAGGCGTAGAGTGGTCGAACTCGATCGGTCGGCCTGAAGCCAAGTGTCGGACGGGATGGGCGCCTGCGCTCCAATATAGACGGGGTTTCTCGGAGACCTAAGCCCAAGCTCTGCCGGCGATCCGAGTCACTTTGACTAGCGAATCGGCGAATTCCAGTGTTTCTTTCGTGAGACGCACCAAACTGTCCAAGGCATCTTGGATCGCCTGTCCTTCCACGAGTTCTATTGAGCTGCCTCGCATTCCCTGCAAGCGCAAAAAGATCGCTGTTTCCGCCGCATGAATTCGCTGAAGCAATTCCTGCGGGTTTAGCTCGGTCAAAGTTTCCAGGGAATGCGTTTGCTGTTCCGAGTGCTTCAGGTCATTCATAAACTACTCCCATCCGCCGCTTGCGGCCTCGGCCGCGCTTCCATTCGTTAGAATAATAATATTAGACACTGTGGTTCCGGATTGCTGTTCACTTGCGGACACAATCTTAAGACGACGAAACAAGAAGAAACCTGTGGGGGAGCAAAAGAGCGCCAGACAAAAAAGCTATACAAAAGTTTCGACTCTAATCGCTCTCCGCTCCGATCGTATTGTAGTGTGCGCCAGCATTTTGAGACCTTTTGAACTTCACTGTCTCGTTTTTGAGAACACGCAAACCATTGAGGGCATCTTCTATTGCTTGTGCTTCCAAGCGACTATCCGAACCAATTCGTATTTCCTGTAAGCGGGATAAGATTGCTGTTTCCGCTTCATTCACCCGCTGAACGAGCTTCTGCGGGTTTAGCTCCAACAACGCATCGTGGTAGGTCTTTTGCCACTCCGGGTAGCGCAGCTCGCTCACGGCTCTCCTCTCCAAACTTTGTTATTTGAAGAGCGATTTTAGAGAATAGCGTTCTCAAGCTACTGTTCAATTTTGCACACTTTTGGAAAGTGCCGAGTGCGTCGAACCTTTGAAAGAGGGTTAGTGGTGAATCACATAGTCGATGAAGATGCCAGAACCGACTATACCCGTAAATCCGAGGACGGAAACACCCGCAAGGAATAGCAAATCAGGAATCAACTGAATTCGTTCTCGCCACTGGCGGATCATTCGTGGCTCCACTGCACCCTTGAATGTAAGGTGCCGGGGACCGACTGTCGTCAATCTGTCAAAGGGGATCGGCATCCGTCGGTGCCCCAGCTTACGCATACTTATAATGCGAGCGATTTTCTGAGTCTGTCCGGTTTTGCACACTTTCAAAAATCACGCTTGCATACCTCGGAACTGTGCAAAAGGGAACGGTATATCTACTATCTCGACTGTCATGATGTGAGCATGCCTCATAAGAAGAGAAAGACACAACGCGATAACGCGACGCGTGCCAGCGTCACGAAGGAAATGGCGAAGCCGCGCATGGCTAAGTCCGCTAAAATAGCGCAATTGAATTTCGATACTTCACGAATTCCAGAACAGCCAAGTACGACTATGCCCGGAACCGTCGACAAAATCATCCTATCCTCAGGTCCGCGCCAATCGGAAAAAGCGCAGATTGCTATAGACGAGGCCGACCCGCGATATCGAACTCTCCGTATTAAAAACAACTTAACTGACGAACACGGTGATGATGTGAAGCTCCGCAAAGGTGCTCATGTCGATGTTACCGTCACAGCCAGAGGCGTCGGACCGCAATTAACGAAACCAGACTAGCCACTCGACGGTGAGATACTAGCCATGAACCTCGCCCCAGGAGCTTTGAGCATGCCCGACGAAGAATGGGTCAAGACGCTCGAAGACGGCAGAAAAGTTAAATTCACCTGCCAGGAACTTCCGCACGACCGGGCATTTATCACCGCCCAGACTGAAGGGAATAAGGTGGTCTATTCGGTCGTATTGACCAATGCAAGAAGCCCGCTGAGTCGTGACGATGTTGAAGGCCATTTCAGGGCCGAGCTTTCAAGGAAATAGTACTACTCATTTTGTGTCCTGCACGGGTAAGCGCACTTCGCGCGGCAAGTACGTTTTTCTTCAGCAATCACTCCACCTCAGGTGATGCGTGCATATCTTTCTGGGCTGACGATTCTTTGGTCGACACCTTTGATCTGCCGCTTCGCCCACTCGATTTAGGAACGTTATTGGCAGGAGCCGATCTTTTCCCGCATGTCGCGCATCATGCGAAGGAATGTCGACCGCAATAACGAAGACAGCCAACCGATTTATCTGTGCAGAACTGGACAGACGGTGATCCTGACTATTGTTACTGTCATTCTTTAATTGGATGGGACCTTGGCGGCCATGTCCCTCGTGGAGTGACTGCACACGGTAGTCCGGGCGGACCTTTGCAGTTTGGCCGCCTGGAAGCTGCCTTTGGCCGCCAGGTTCCGTTGCGTCATCGAAACCGCTGCTGTGCGGAGAAGGGTTATACCGCAGCTATGAAATCCGTCAGTCACTGAAGGAGCTAGTTGAGCGTAGAACATCCCGCTTGCCCGCATTGCGGACTACTCTTGGATAAACCTATCAAGAAAGACATCAAAAAACCCGATGCTTGCACGAACTCAAGTTGTCCGGGAAAGCAACCAGAAGACAACGATCAAGAAATATGAATTCCTGCGCCTAGACCTGCGAAACAAGACGACGGGTAGCCACAAATTGTTCGGATTGTGTGCCAAACGGAACATACATTGGCGGGGCAGTTGGTTCAAAGTGATGCCTGGGATTCTGAATCCGAGGATCCTGAGGAGGCTAGAATGTTGGGATATGGACTGTTAGGAACCATAGTGGTTGTCTGTGTGATCGTTTGGGTTTTACGCGCGCTGTAAACCAATAAACAATACGCTCTGTCTATGTTATGTCATATAGCTTAACATAGCTATTCGGTAATAGCTAGGTAGGTGCAGACCAAAGCCGTCTAAGGAGGCCACAACATGAAGCCGAGTACTGAGAACGAGATTACCGGGAAGGTTCACGAGGTGAAGGGCACAATTAAGGAAAAGGCGGGCCAACTGACGAACGATCCCGACTTGGAAGGCGAAGGCATCGTTGAGAACATTACCGGGAAAATCCAGAAAAACATCGGCAGGGCGGAAAAAGTCATTGAAAAACCCTAAGACCGCGTTACTTCTCCATAACCAACCACACAAACTCCGCGGATTGGACTCAGCGGATTGACTGCAATTTCTAGGTAGATCCATGAACTTAACAGATGCAAGCAAACAGGAGGCAATCCAGTGGACGAAGCAAATAAAATAAAAGACGAGAAGTCGGATGTAGAGCTGATGACTGCGACTTTGGCCGGTGTGGACGCTCGACCAGAGGTGCGAGCTGTCGCTGCTTCAACCTCTGGTGGCGGTGCTTCATCCGCCGGAGCCGCAACCGCTCCGGCTATTGACGAGCAGGCGGCGCCGCTCTTTTTGCCCGAAGAAACTAAGGATTTTCGCGCCCGATGGGATGCGGTCCAAGTAAGTTTTGTTGATGAGCCTCGACGAGTGGTAGAGCAGGCAGATAGTCTTGTCGCAGTGGCGATGAAGCGTCTGGCTGAAATGTTCGCGGCGGAAAGAGCGAAACTCGAGAGCCAATGGGACCACGCTGATAATATCTCGACCGAGGATCTCCGTCTTGCACTGCGTCGCTATAGGTCGTTTTTCGGCCGGCTTCTCTCGGTGTAGCAAGGCTGGCTGAGGCTGCCGGAACGTGCGAAGGTAGAGCGACTGCGATTTTTCGCACGAAGTAAGACGGCGGGTAGCCCACAAATCCACCATTAAGGGCGTAACGGGATCGAACTCGATCGGGCGGCCAAACGTCGGGCGAGATGGGCGACTCCGCCCCAATATAGACGGGGTTTCCGCCGCCACCTGGCGTGCAATAGCATTGTTGGAATCAGCAGTTTGTCGCTGGGTTGCCAATGGAATATCTGAGCGTTGATTTGGGCAAACTTAAGCCTCTAGCTGAGCCCTACGGAAAGACTTTCTGGTCTCCGAGCCCTGAACAAGCGACTCCGTTCGGCTCTCAAGGGGAAGCTGACGCTTGGAAAAAGGCGATATCGGACGCGACTGGCGTGACTGAATGCAACGATAAATGGTATGTCGTCAGAGAGTAGGCCGGCGAGTGTAACCCGCTCGTATATTTTGCGAATCGCAGAATTTCGAATCCCCGGCCAGCCTGGACTGATTTTGAGATTCTTAAAACAATCAAGCTCTTTCTGTTTGACTCGCCGCAGCTAAAGCACCCACAACGCGGCGCCGGCGGACCGCTCCCATCCAGCACCGTCGGCGCTTTAGTTTTTGTTTGCCGCTAAAACTTCCGGAACGCTACACACAAAAGCTAAGATCGGGTCGGTAACGATTTCACTGGCGCCACTACGGAAACGACGTCGCCGGCATCTAACAGCGACGTCGATAACAGGCGCTCACCGTGGGATTTGGGAGGAGGGAGACTCGATGAGCCCACTAATAGATTCATTGGAAGAACAAATTTCGCCTGATTCGATTCTTTGGGCTTGCTTCCAACACAGGTGAATCGGGTGACGACATTCAAAAAGCGCTGCAGGGCGGCTCGGTCGCGATGCTTGCGACCCTTGCCAGCAAGGCCCAGGAGCCAGGCTTTCTGAGCCAGATCATAAACTTGATCTCGACCTTCAGCGCACGGAGTGCAATGGGAGCGACGGCGGGCAATGGCTCCTCTGCGGTTAGCGGCTCCGTGGGGAGGCGGTGCCTGATAGGCGATCTACGCCGCAACCCGCGAAAAAAGGCGGCCGGGATCGGATTTGCGGAATGAGTCTCCAAGTCCCACACCGTCAGGCTGCTTCTCAGGCCTCCACCAGAATGAATTAACACCGGAGTGTGCCAAACGGGACAGCATTGCTTCGTGCAAAGCACGAGCATAGGGTGTGGATCGGTTCATAGTGATCCATTTAATACGCCCTTTTCTGCCACCATTCAGGTATCTAACTTCCGATCATCAATGACCATAAGAGGCACACGGATATGACGGAGGAGACGCCCAAAAGGGTCTCGCGCAGATCGATGGTGATTGTAGGGGCGGTTGTGGCGCTCGTTTGCTTAGCCCTTATCGCGGCGAGCTACGCCCTCAAGCCGACGATTCGCCGAATCGTTCGCCATCGGGTAGAGACATCGCTGCAGGCTCAATTTCAGAGCAGCGTCCAGTTTTCCGATTTCCACATCGTTCTATTCCCGCGCGTCCGCGTGATCATCAATGACCTGATAATGCGCCACCAGGGGAGGACGGACATCCCGCCGCTGATCGAGGTGCGTCAAGTAACCGTCAATGCCGGCCTTTCAGCTTTCCTGGGAAAGCGGCATGAAATCGGAAGAGTGCGATTGGAGGGGCTGCAGATTCACATGCCGCCGCGAGACTCAGGAGGCCCACCCCTGACTCATGGAACCGATGAAGACCTCACAAAAAAGTATCCGATCATGATCGACGAAATCGATGCCGATGACGCGCTAGTTGTGATCTTAAGGAAACACGCGGGCGATCCTCCCAATGAATTCGTGATCCACAAGCTCGTGATGAACAACGTGGATTTTGAACAGCCCGTCGCTTTTCACGCGGTCATCATTAATCCAAAGCCTCGCGGCGAGATTCATTGCGATGGCGAGTTTGGACCGTGGCAAGCCGATCAGCCGAGCGAAACTCCGGGCTCCGGGAATTACGTGTTGCGCGACGCCGACCTTGGAGGACTAAAGGGCATCAGCGGTACCTTAACCTCAACGGGCACGTTCAGCGGTCTGCTCGATTACCTCAAGGTGGAAGGGGCGACCGATACGCCGAATTTCGCACTGCGCACGAGCGCCCATCCGCTAGCGCTACACACGGATTTCTCGGTCATCGTCGACGGCACGAATGGAAATACGATTCTCTCAAACGTTACTGCAAAGTTTCTCCACACGACGCTCGTGACGCATGGCAAAGTGGTGGGGCCTCGACCGAACGTCAAAGGCCCAACCATCATTCTCGATGTGGCCTCGGACCATGCCCGGATTGAAGATTTGCTTTTACTCACCGTGAAGGTGAATCGGCCCGTTATGACCGGCTCGGCGCAACTGGAAGCCGAGGTTTTGCTTCCGGAGGGCGACGAAGATCTGATGGAACGAATGCAACTCGCAGGTCAATTCGGTCTCGGCGAGGTTCACTTTACAAATTCCGTTGAGCAACGAAAGGTGGATTCACTCAGCCGCAGAGGACAGGGGAAACCTAAGGATTTGGATGTCGCAGATGAGGTGTCGGATCTCCAGGCGTATTTTAGGCTGGAGAGGTGCAACGTCACTTTCTCAAATTTGAGCTTTCATGTGGAAGGGGCGTCGGTAGCACTCGTTGGCACTTATAATCTCGACAGCGGCCAGATGGATTTCCACGGAAATCTGCGGCTACAGGCAAAGCTGTCGCAAACGACAACGGGATGGAGATCGGTCGTGCTGAAACCCTTCGACAGACACTTTACGGACAATCATGGGGCCACCGAGATACCGATCAAAATTACCGGCACGCACGAGAATCCGTCGTTCGGTTTTAAGGCCAACAGAAACAGGAAATAAAGACCAAGTAGAGTTCTATCGGTAGCCCATGCGGCCAACTCCCGATTGACGCTGCCACGCTGTTGTTTGGAACGGGTCTGCTCGTAACTCTGTTGGTTGCTCGGCGAGTGCAAGCCTAGCCAACTCGAATTCGGTGGATAAGTTACACATGGACTTGAATTACCGGTCTTGAATCCTCCGGGACCCCGCCAGTATGATGGTGGGGCCTTTTTTTTTGGCCTAGCGCCTAGGCCGCGATTGCCTCCACGACTCCCACCTTCGAAGCGGCTAGCCAACATTCTACGAAGTCAGAACCCAAGGTGATGGGTGAGAGCTTGTTCGGAATCTGGCCTTGAGCCGCGCAGAAGAAGTCGCCTTTTCCATCGCAGCCGCTGCTGTTGCTGCCGCCTGCCATGCGAACTCAGAAGTTGGACACCTTTTCGCTCCAACCTTTCATCGGAACCTGCTGCGCTCTATGTTTAAATTGAAGATATAGCAAAATGGAATCGCAGGCTCATAGACATACTCAATTGGGAGTAGGAGGGTGGAGACGCTGCCGTTTCCGCTATTTCCACGGCGAGCGGCTGTCTTACCCCTGTACGACGATTTTAAGTTATAAACATATATATAACTATTATAGTATATGTATACTCTATATCATGCAGGCCAGAAACAGGCGTGCTAAGCCTGCACCACAAACCATGGCTGTCGTCGCCGATTTTAATGACCAAGAAGAACGCAGTCTCTGCTAAAATTCCGATTCGTCTTCGTCGTCTTCTTCTTGTCCCTTATTGATCGCTGGCTTTCTCAACGATTTCAATTTCTCCAGTCCCGGTGGAAGCTCGGTTCCATAAACTTTATGCTTTTCGAGTACCATCAGTGCGAGCTTACCTGCTGCCTCCACCTCTAGCCGTGCCTCTCGCGCCGCCTCATCTTCCACGGGAATTCTGTTCTCTGCCGGCTCAATGACGCCGATCGCCTTCAAAACCTCGCAAGCCAACTTTGCGTCCTTCGAGATTGTCAGTCCGTGTTCAACTGCATCTAACGCGAGCGGTGCAAAGCCGTGGAAACGCGCTCTCATCTCCTCGATGTAAGCTGCCATTTCAGGAGCTTTGACAATCCGGCCAACGGTATGCCTGTCGCATCCTTCGGCACGCGCAATTTCGCTGTTTGTCTCCCCGGTGATGTGGCGCTGCTGAATCCGCAAAACCTTTGGTTCTGGGAGGTAAGACCGGAGCTTTTTAGGTGATTTCTGGTTAATTCTGGGGGATTTCCGCACGCTTTGCCTCCAGCTCGATTTTCACCACAAGTCGGCGTTCTGGTCTAGGCGTGCAGTTCTAATCTAGCAGCAATTCTATCCAATGCTCGAAAGTCACACAAGCCCAGGCGGTTTCGCTTTTGCCTACCCCGCCCCATCTTAAAAGCCAGAAAGAGGAAGCGCCAGTTTGGTTCATTATGGCCAAGAACGAATGCCACGGCTTCCAGAAAAAATCCGATTAGGATTATCCTGCCCATCATTTCAGTGTTCCCTCAATCCTGAAAATCGTTTCGCCGCTCAGCAGCTTCGGATAAAAATCCGTGGACTTCTGCGGCAGCACGCCGGCTGCCAGGGCAATCTCCGTTACCTGCTCCACGCGCACCGGCTTCAGCAGGCACGCCATTTGCGCTTCGCCGCGATCCACGGCGGCAATCGCTTTTTCCGTTTCGCGCTCATACGAAATAAATTTCTCCGCTTCTACCGCCTCCGCCGTAATCCCCAAGCCCTTTTCCAGCATCACGCGATGCAGCAGCACCACGTCCAGCCCGCGCTGGGCCTCGGTCAGATCTGGCAGTAGCTGCTCGAGGTCCACATCGCGCCGCAGCAGAAATAAATAGAACGCATTCGCGCCACGATTGGCCACTCCCGAATACACCCCGACTCCGCGCCGCCCATGATTCGATCCCTCAAAATCGCGCCGGAACTCCGCGTAACTGGCCGCGCGCTCGTCCGCATCGGCGAACGGATACGAATACCAATCGAAGTAGGGCCCCACGCTCTTGCGAAAGCGCTCGAAATCGAAGCCGTCCAGATTGCGCACCAGCCGGTGCGTGGGCAGAATCGTCAGGCCCTTCGAATGCGTGTTGATGAACGTCATCATCGCGAACTCGTACGCTGCGTTGTTGTCCCCGGCAGGGGGACTCGAAGAATTGGGCTCGGATTTCTCACCTTTCGCGATGGCCTTCTCGCGATTTTCGTTTCTGAAGTTCAACGCTGTCTCATAGCGATGATGGCCATCAGCGATCACGAGCTTCTGCGGCGCCATCGCCGTTTCAATTCGCCGGATCGTGTCCGCATCGGACACCGGCCAGAGCCGGTGCAGCACGTCAAATTCATCGCGCATCTCGATCGCGGCGTTTCGTCGCGCAATATCCTCTAGCAGCGTCTCAATCTTTCGCGACTTGTCGTCGTACAGCATGAAAAGCTGCCCCGTCTGCGCACGCGTGTGACGCAGCAACTCGATGCGGTCGACTTTGGGCGCCGAAAGCGTCCGCTCGTGCGGGAACACCACGCCCGCGCTGTAATCTTCCACGCGTCCCAGCGCTATGAACCCGATTCGCGTTCGCCGCGTCTGCGTCCCGGGCACCAGATAATCCTGCGCGTACACGTAAATTGATGGCGCCTGGTCCTGCACCAGAATTTTCGCCGCGATCCATTCCTCGAGTTTCGCCGCCGCCCGCGTATACACGTTGTTTTCGGGTGTGTCCCCTGGAGTTGGCTTACCCTTCTCAATCGCTATCAAATTGTAAGGACTGGCCGCGTAATACCGCTCCTGCATCTCCGGCGTGATCTTGTCGTAGGGCTGCGTCAGCACATCTTTCAGTGCAACGCGGTTGGTATCGTAGCGGTAAGCTCGAAAGGGGCGAATCTCAGCCATGTGGGCCTCAACAGGAACCAGAGCAACGCGAAAGAGAATTATTGTAGCAGCCGGAGGCCGCGTCTCGAAAGGACCCCAGTATCACGCTGCCACAGGATTGGTGAAGTCTTCGGCTGCCGCGGATCAAAAACTCGTGCGTTCGGCAACCCAGGTTCCGTGGCGGCCGCGATTTCCAAAATTTCCGCTCATCTTGTCGCCCTGGATTCGGCCGCGGAAGGTGAGCACATCCCGCGTCTTCGTGCGAAAAACGATGTGGTGGACGTTCACGGTGCCTTCGATCCCGCCCGACTGGTGCGGACCCTTGAAGTGACCGGTGAGCTGCATGCCGTTCTGCTTGATCTCAATATACTTCGTGGAAACGCCGCCGTCGGGATCGTGGGCGTGAATGATCCATTTGCCTTCGACGTTATCGGGCGGCTGTTGTACAGGTGGCTCTTGCGCCAGCGATGGGCCGCTCGCGACAAACAGCAGCAGAAAAAGCGAAAGTAATGCCGATCGCAGTTGATAGTTTCTCATTCTTTAGCTCCCTCGAGGCGTCACCCGGTTTGCAGCGACTCCAAACGCCCGCAAATACAGGCGAACTCGATAAACTGGCTACCATTGGACGCATATGGACAAACGAAAAGCAATCGCGCAGCATGGTAGTCGAGGTGAAGGATTCGAATGAAGATAACCATTGCGCACAATCGCAGCAAGGCGGAAGTAATACAGACGATCGACCGGTCGTTCGATGAGATGTCGCGACCGAACGCGGGGATTCCCGTGCAACTGGCGGTGAAATCGAAGAGCTGGCAGGGGGCGGTGCTAAATTTCGAGCTCTCGGCGAAGATGGCTATGTTGAGCACGCCGATTACAGGGACCGTGGAGGTGACGGACACGGACGTGATTATCAACGCCGATCTAGGCATGCTGAACCGGTTTGTATCGGACGAAACCGCGGCCGAAATGTTTGGCAAGCGGTTTAAGGGATTGCTGAATTGAGAGAATTGGAAAGTAGAAAAGAGAAAATCGAAAGCCGCGAACCGCGCGAGGCCCGCTCGGGGAAGAAAGGCGGGCCTCGTCGGGAGCGGCCGGCTGAGACGGAATCAGGTTTTCTTGATGGGAATCGTGACAGGCCGAACCAACTGGAAGGTTAAGGTTGTCTCCGCTGGGACGCGGACGTCTTTCTTGCCGGTATACGCCGCACCGGCTGTGCCAGCGCCGGCTCCTGCTCCGGCACCGATCGCCGCACCGACACCGCCCGTTGCGACGCCCCCAATGAGCGCACCCAAGGCGGCTCCGCCGCCGATGAGGATGCCGTTTCGTTTGTTGTGGTTTTTCCCGACTCGACCTTTATCGGCTGTAGCTATGTCATAAGACTTTCCATCTATTTCAACCGTGTCGAGTGTAAGGTCGAGCCGTGCGACACCGCGCAGGCGGCCGGAAGGACGAGCGTCGACCACATGGCCCATGACGCGCGAGTTCTGCGGGATCACCGTCTTGTCATCGACTACGACGGGAGAGGCAAGACTGGCCTGAAATTTGTCGCCGGATCGATTTTGTGCGCTCGAAAGAGTTTGGTCGAGCACGACGGCTAGATCCGTCCCTTCAGGTACTGTGACTGGTTTGGTGGAACTGAAAAGACCACTCAGAAAACCTGGCTTGGCGTTCGATGGGTCTTTGTAATTACTCGCCTGCGAATTTTGCGAGCATGCAGCCATGGCCGCGCAAAGAAAAAGCGATAAGGCAGACACGAGGAGTCCGTGCCTTCTGGATACCAACATGCTTTCCTCCTTACGAGAGTGCCCTATTTTGAGCGCAAACGGGGCTCCACGGGCGTGGCCTGTAAGTCATAGTTTATAAATTACTTAGTTGAATATTGGAGTAACGGGACTGGGTAAAAATTGCAGGAGAAGCTGAAATCCTTCTCGAACGCAGAGTCAAATCGGGATTGAGATTCTTACGGGGCGGCCAGGGCTTCGGGCTCGGTTTCGAAGATGGAGAAGACTTTGACGAGATGGGTGAGCTCGAGCACCTGGCGCGGGCTGCGCTGGAGGCCGAAGAGGGCGAAGCCGGTCTTAAGCTCGCGGGATATCTTGAGACCTTCGACGAGCGAGGCGACGCCGGCGCTGTCGATGTATTTCACCTCAGAGAGATTGATGATGAGGCGCGCGGCTTTCTTGTCCTTCAACTGCTCGACGAGCATCGCGCGGAGCTGGGGCGCGTTGTAGAGAGTGATATCGCCGGTTACGTCGACGATTGTTGCTTTGCCGGCTTGTCGAATGGAAAGATTCACGAAGCCCGATTCTGTCTGGTTGGTGCTCTCACTGGCGAAACGGCGGAAGGGCGCCGCCGCTAGGCTTTTTCCAAAATCACTTCTGTTGATTTGATAATGGCGCCGACCGTGTCGCCAACCTTCAGTTTCATTTCCTCAGCGCTGCGCCGCGTGATCACACTTTCGATAATCACTTCACCCGAGCGGACGACGACGTGCGCCATGATGTCGCCGACATGAATTTCCTCGATTTTGCCGATGATGCGGTTACGCGCTGAAAGTCTCATGGGCAGGCATGATACAGGGAGTGGCGGAGGAAGTCGAGACGCGCGATGGCGCGGTCGAGGGCCAAGACCACACGATTGGAGTCGGCGGGGATCGTCATGTCGAAATACGATGCGGGCCAGGGCGTCACGGCCGGCCGTGCCCTATTGAAAAGAATGTGCGCCCGTGCCGAAAAAAAACAGATGGCTCGGGCAATGGAGCGGCCCGAGCCATCGGTGCGGAATGCTTGCCGTGAAATGTCAATTGCGAACGTTTAGTTGCCGCCCCCATTGCCATTACCGTTCATCGGCTTTATTGAGACCACTTGGCCGGTGGACGGGTCGAGGAACACGAGGTTGCCGCCCGGGCTGTTGAAGTTGAACATGTTGAACAGCGTTCCAGCGAATTCGTCGAACGAGCCATTGCCGATCTGCGGGAGTTCCCAGTTTTCTTCAATGAAGCGAACCACTGAACTCTGGTCAATGAGAGTGCTATCGACATAGTTCACTTTGGCGAACGGCGAGATGACCAGGAATGGCAGGCGCGGACCGTAGCCGCAGCGACCCTGGATTCCTTCGAGGGCGTTTGCTCCGTTGCCGCAAGCACCTGTGCCGGTCAAAGCATCCTGGCTGGTGTTCGACGGGTTCAGGATTGGACTCATCGCGTGATCGTACCATCCGTCAGAATCATCCCACGCGATGATCACTGCCGTGCTCGACCACTCCGGCAAAGTCTGCAAGAAGTTGATCGTGTTGACGAGGAAAACCTGTTCGTCGAGGGGAGAGGAGTTGCCCGGATGGCCGTCTTGCGCGCGATTGGCCTTCAGATAGCTCACCGCCGGAAGATTTCCCGCCATCGCAGCCTTCTGGAACCAGCTCAAATCGTACTGGTGGTTCGCCTGACCGTCGTGACCAACTTCGTTGACGTTCTTCGGCGGCGTGTGGTGCTGGTTGGACGTCGACGGGTAGTACTGGAACGGTTCATGGTGCGCACTGTAGGCCGTTTCCGGGGTGCCGTCGATGCGATTTGTCGTTGTCTTGCATTGCGCGACGCCGTTCACAGACCCGGATGGCGCGAAGCCACCCTGAAACCATCCCCAGGAAATGCCTTTGGCGCTGAGGAGGTTGCCAATGTTGAGGTTCGTGCTCTTGAGGCCGACGGCGCCGAACTGTGGCGCATTGCAGTCATCGAACCATGGGTCGGGGTCACCGATCACGCTGCCTCCGGCGACCTCGTCGGGAGTGACGTTGATTTCCTTCGACGGATCAACGCCGCCGGTCATGCCGGAGATTACGTTGATAGCGCCTGGGGTCGAGGGGCCAAAGTTAGTGTCGAAGGAGTTGTCACTCATCGCGAAGTGCTGCGCGTAGTTCCAGAGGGCGGTGGTGGTGTTCCCGTCGAAGTAGCCCATTACGATCGCGGTGTTCAAGTTCTGTACAGCGGGAAACGCCGAGCCGCAGGGAGTCGCAGTGAATTCAGGAAATTTGTCCATCAAGCCACTGTCGAAAGCCTGCTGCTCCGGAAGGTAATCGTGGTTCTGGCTGCAAGTGTAGTTTTGGGTCGGATCGAGGCGGAAGGGCAGAATCGAATTCTGATTGCGTTCCTTCAAGCCCTGGCTGATCCCGTTGACGGAGGGAGTATTGGCCTTGGCCTTAAACTTGGTTTCGCCAGGAAGATTCATGGCGTTTGGATATGTGGCGAAGTAGTGGTCGAAGGACACATTCTCCTGGAAGATCACAACCAGGTGCTTGATTGGCGTGGTAGTGGACGGTCCGCCACCAGTCGTGTTCTTGCTTGTGTCCTTGTCTCCGTTTCCCGGCGCCGCCATTAAGGTAGCCGGGGCGAAAGCCAAGTTTGCGGCCAGCGTGAGAGCCGCTATCCAGCGAAGATTCTCCCGAATCATGAATTCTCCTGTATAGGTAAGTTTAGGTTCGAGTCCAAAATTCGCACGCCACCCCCGCAGCTTTCTAGTAACTCGTGACGGATTCTGGATCCAAACGCGTGCATCGTGGATACGCGGCGCTTGTTATTGCTATGTGAATGAATCGTTAAAAAGTCACAGCTGCGTGATCATCGGAGGCGGGCGCCCGAGTTTGCGGCGGCGGGCGGTGCTGCTTCGAGTTCGTTTTTGAATTTTTCTTTCGAATCCTCACGAGGTTCCACTCGTACTAGCCCCATCATTCCGCCATCTTCATGTTCGAGCAGATGGCAGTGATATGGGAAAGTGCCGACGATCGAGGGATCGCGGAAATCCATGCGCAGTTTGACGCTGGGATATTTGGACTTGCCGTCCCAGAAGGGAACGTTGATCGTGTCGCGCAGAAAGGGCTCGTTCACCGAAATGCCGAACCATTCCAGGAGCATGAAATGGATCTGGTGGATATGGAAAGCGTGGAGCTCCTGACTGCGATTCTCAATATACCAGTCTTCGACATCGCCCTGATGCACGATGATATTGGGAATTGCTGAGTTCGGGTCGAAGAGCACAGGCTTCTCGCCATCTGCCGTGATGTAAAAGGTCGTCGGGCTGTTGGGATCCTTGGGATCCTGCAGCATTTCAGAGAAATAGAGCTTGCGTTCGCGCACTGGTTGAATTTTCCCGAGCCAGTCTGCATTCGAGCGAACGAGAGGTTCAGGAGATGCTGAAAGCTTCGAACGGGGTTCGGGCGCGTCTTTGGAAGCGACAATGACGGCGAGAGGACGAACCGGATCGTTTTCTCCGCCCGAGCCGGTATTTACGCTGCGCGTCAGAAGTTCCGCTTTCACGCCATCAGGCGGGCCTGTGACGATGAATTCTGTCCGCCCTCCCGGCGGCAAGCCGAGATGGGTTTGCCAGACTAGTCCGCGGCCCAGGCCATTCCAGTTGATGGGCACGCCATCGAGTGCGACGACGCCGAAACCTTGTGGCAGCCCGTCGAAGAGCATCTGTAAATTGAGGTAAGTAATCGCCGAGGCGTTGAGCACGCGCCACAACTGGCGTTCGCCCGGCTTGATAGAAATGATGGCCTTTTCGTAATTCGGATAGGGCGCCGGAATGAAATTTACGGACAGGTCTTTTGCTGGCTTGCCAGTTCCCGAGCCGGTATTCCGGGCATCTCCGTCGGCATCCAGGACAACGGGCGGCGCGACGGTGCCGGATTCCGCGGATGGAGCGTCCGGGTGAAGCAAATCCTGATCGCGAATCACGATTACGCGCTCGGAAAGGCCTGCCAGCGCGGGATTTGCCCGTTCGATTCCTTCGACAATCAGCGCGCCCGACGCCCCGCCGAGAACCTGGACTTTGCTGAATCCATGCAGGTGCGGGTGATACCAGTAGAGGCCGGGAGGCTGATTCGCGGGAATTTGAACACGATATTCGTACGGAGCGTCCGAGGGAAGCACGGAAGTTGTGAGCACTTCATCCTGATGGCAGATGGGCGGGATTGCGAGTCCATGAAAGTGAAGATTCGTGGCGGAAGCTGTCATCGCGCCACCGCCAGCGCAACTTTGGGCCATCACCGCATGTTGTGGCGACGCGGACGAGGACTTCATTGGGGCGACAATTTCATTCTTCAAATTGATGATCAACCGATCGCCGGGATGTACGCGCAGATTTGGCGACTGCGCTCCGGAGTCCGTCACATAGCAGTAACGCAGGCTTCCCCGCGAGTCGACCGAGCTGTAATAGAAAAAATTCACTCGCAGAACGCCGTTCTCACTGCGCAGATCTTCGGGCTCGGCAATTGCGCTGCCCGGAGCCGGACGTGGACATTTCTCAGTGGGCAGATTTTGCGCAGAGGCTCGTGGCGGAAAAACGCCACAGAAGAAGCCGAGAAACATCAGCGTTCGGAGCAAGACCATTTGCAAAGTGCCGCGGTTCAACCCTTTCAGGATTATGAGGAGTTTCGTCAGGAAGTTCCTACAGTACCAGCAGGGGAACGTTGTTTCTAGCCTTCGGTTCGTTACAGTTGGATGAACAAATGATGAAAACTGCCCGGCTACATGAGCACTGTGGTCTCATTTGACTTTAAGAAGGCGCCTGTCGGTATTGCGACAGCCCGCCAGAACAATGCGTGATTGCAGCGGCGCTGGGGAAGTATCGCCAAACATGATTCGATTCCACAGATAGACCTGTTCCCTCAACTGTTCCGCCCACTGTTCCTTCGACCAGTAGTATTTTCCTGCGGCGCTTCCTAAACTATCGAATCTCCACTTCTTAGTACAGTATCCGAAGATGGACCCACTCAACACGCTCAAAAAGATCAGGAAAATAATCAGAAACACCACCGACCGCGAGCTGGTGAAGCTGGTCCTCGATTTGCAGAAAGAAGTTTTCGCGACAGAAAGCCACAACCGCGAACTTGCCTCCGAACTGACAACCCTCAAACAACAGTTGGACTTGTCGGCAAGGATGCACACTCGTCCAGGATCCGATTACTATTTTCTGGAGGGAGACGATGCTCCTTTCTGTCCGAAATGCTGGGAGAGCAGCGGCAACGCGATTCATTTGCAAGCGCCCGTATCGGTGGACGGTAGAGCCCGACGGGAGTGTCGGGTCTGTAGGGAAACGTACTGGGAGCCCGCGATTACCAAGGGGCGAAGCCAAGCTCATCATGCTTAAGGACGAAAGGCCCAATTCAAGTCCGACCCGCGCAAAGGCTACTACCTTTCCGAAACGCTAGCGACACTCCATTGAATGGAAATCCCGAGTACTCGATTTACAATGGGTGCGCTTATTTTACGCGCATTAATTTTGCGAGCCGGTCATTCTCACAGCTCGCTCGGCTCGTGCGCGATGGGCGGGGGAATCGTTGCCGGGATCCAATCACCGTTTTGCCGAAGTGCACGTTCTGATCTTCGATCTGGACGGGACGCTGATCGATTCGAAGCTTGACCTGGCGCACGCCGTGAATGCCACGCTGGCGCACATGAAGCGCCAGCCGCTCTCTCCGGAGACAATCTACAGCTACGTGGGAAATGGCGCGCCGATGCTGGTGCGTCGCGCGTTGGGCGAAGGGGCGAGCGACGAGGAAGTGGACACGGGGCTCGCGCATTTTCTGAGTTACTACCGCGCGCACATGCTCGACAACACGGTCCCTTATCCGGGCGTGCGCGAAGGTCTCGCGCTTCTCGAGCGCCATCCGATGGCGGTGCTGACGAACAAGCCGGTGCATTTCAGCCGCGCGATTCTGGATGGGCTTGGATTGCTGCAACATTTTCGCTACGTCTACGGAGGCAACAGCTTCGAACAAAAGAAGCCGCATCCGATGGGGACGGAAACGCTCTTGCGCGAGTTGAACGCGGCGCCGCGCGAGGCGATGATCGTCGGTGACTCGGATGTGGACGTCCGCACGGCGCGAAATGCGGGCACGTGGGCATGCGGCGTCACATACGGACTGGGGATGGAAGGAATGAAAGCGCATCCGCCGGACTTGCTGCTGGATACCCTCGTGGAACTGCCGGAACATCTCAACCAACGAAAATAAATAGATCGCGAAACTGCTGCAGTCGCGTCCAAATAGCGCGCGGTGAGAAAAGAGATATGGTTTTTTCCGGGGAGGACTGAATGAAATTTGGCAGCCTCATGTTCGTCATGGTCTTGGCCACTCTGCTGACCGCGGCAAAGCCTGCGATAAGCGTAGGGTTTCAGCAGGTAAATGTGCCCGATCCCGCCGGTAAGCCGCTCGCGGTCGCAATTTGGTATCCGAGCGATTCGCCCGCCGTTGATTCGCCCCTGGGAATGTTCGTGCAATCAGTTGCTACCGACGCGCCGGTTTCAGGAAAGCAACTCCCATTGGTTTTGATTTCGCATGGAACGAGTGGCTCACTCGCGAGCCACTACGATACGGCGCTCGCCCTCGCGAAGGCAGGATTCGTAGTGGCAGCCCTCACTCATACCGGGGACAACACTGGGGATCAGAGTTATACGGGCAATCGAATCGACCTGATTGACAGGCCGCGCCAAAGCCACGTGGTGCTCGACTATCTGCTGGACAAATGGAAGGATCACAGTCAGATCGATCCTGAGCGCATCGGCATGTTTGGATTTTCCCTCGGTGGATTTACTACGCTGGTCGAAATTGGGGGCACTCCCGACCTCGAGCGAATGGCGCGGTTTTGTGCCAAGCGGCCCACCGCCCCAGAGTGCGATTTTGTGAAGCAGCAGCATGGCGACCAATTAGAACCGCCTGCAAGCGTCCCCGTTTGGGTTCACGACGCGAGGATTAAAGCCGCTGTGGTGGTAGCGCCGGCGGTTGGTTTTTTATTTGCGGATGGCGGGTTGAAGCAAGTCTCGGTTCCCGTCCAGTTGTGGCGTACCTTCAATGACAACCAGTCGCCGAATGCTTGGAATTCCGAGGTGGTGCGCAAAGAGTTGCCGAAGTGGCCCGAGGAGCACGTGGTACCGGGTGTGGATCATTTCGTTTTTCTCGCGCCTTGCAGCAGAGCGCTTGCAAGGGTGGCGCCCATGATCTGCGCCGATCCGCCGGGTTTCAGCCGCGAGGAATTCCACGACAGCTTCAACCGCACGCTACTTACGTTCTTTATGACCCAGATGAATCACTAAGATCGCGTAACATCGCACAGAGCGTGGAAGGACAAAAGTAGAGAATCAACCATTTGAAAGCTGTGGAACACATCGGGCAGAAACTAACTTTTTGTATAAGCGTGGGAGTACCAGGCCCAAGTGCGGCGGAGGCCTTCCTCAAATTCAACGACAGGCTGATAGCCCAGGATTTTTCGCGCGAGCGAGATGTCGGCCTGTGAATCGCGGATGTCGCCGGTGCGAGGCGGGTCGTATTGAGGTTGAATTTTCTTGCCTGTGATTTTTTCGAGGAGCTTTATCACCTGGTTGAGGCTGATTCGCGCGCCGGTACCTCCGTTGAAAACTCTTCCGGAGGCGTCTTTGGCATCGCAGGCGCGCAGCGTTTCGTCCACTATGTTGTCGATATAGGTGAAGTCGCGTGACTGTTCGCCGTCGCCGTAAATCGCGGGCGGCTGATTCTGAATTACGGCAAGCATGAAGCGCGATAACACGCCGGAATATTGCGACGTGGGATCCTGCCGGGGACCAAACACGTTGAAGTAACGAACCGAGGCGTTTTCGAGCCCGTAAGTGCGGCCGAAAACCTGAGCGTAAAGTTCGCCAACGTATTTAGCCACACCGTAAGGAGAAATCGGTTCCGGCTGCATGGATTCGGTTTTGGGCAGAGTAGGAGTTTCGCCGTAGGCGGCGGAAGATGCGGCATATACGAAGCGGCGGACCTTTGCGTCGCGGGCCGCCACGAGGACGTTGAGCGTACCGTCGATGTTGACGTGGTTCGTGTCGAGCGGATCTTTCACGGAACGCGGCACCGAAGTGCGAGCCGCCAGGTGCAGCACGTAATCTGCGCCTTTCACCGCCGATTCCACCGCTGCGAGGTCAGTGACGCTTCCGATGCGAAAATCGATTTTGCTCCGCACCGTTGAGAGATTCGACTCGTTGCCGGCGGAAAGATCGTCGAGGACAACCACTTCGTGGTTTCGGCGGACAAGTTCGTCGACGATATTTGAGCCGATGAAGCCGGCACCGCCCGTGACGAGATAGCGCATGCGGGGATTCTCCTGAGATTCCCGGTTGAGGCGCGCCGAGCTGTTTGCAGCAATGCGGAGTCGGACGCGGTGGCCGGCGTGTTGCCGTTGGAGTACGCTTGAATATAGCACGCTCGTTTGGAGTGCGGGCGGCTTGCCGCCGCTTTTTTAAGCTCCGGCTCACCGGGGCGGATTGGCTCGGGAGGTGCCTCGCGATGCTGCCACGGCAAGACGGGAACAAGGACGCATCGAATATCGAGTTCATAAAATTCCGATGAGTTTGCCTCGTTTTCTCCAGCCGAAGTGGCGATCGGTTTCTCGCGCCGGACTGATCTTGTGCGGGGCGATCGCAGCGGGCACATGTCTCGGCGTGCTGATCGCGTCAGCGCGCGCGCAATCGCCCGGGCACGGTGTGAAGAAGGTGTCGACTGTGCCTCGCGACGCGCGGATGCCATTCCGTATCGGCGAGAAGCTCGACTACCGTGTGACGTGGGCGAGCTTTACGAACGCAGCATCTATTGAACTAACGGTTACGGAGCGCCGCGATTTGATGGGCTGGGGAACGTGGCATTTTCGCGCGTCGGCCCACACGCTAAGTCCGATGCGGGCGATGATCGCGGTGGACGATCAATTCGATTCCTATACCGACGCAGCGACGCTCGAAAGCCGGCAGTATGAAACGTATTTAAACGAGATGGGGCAGAAGCAGACGGAAGTTTTTCATTTCTTGCCGGAAGGCCAACCGCCGCGAGCCCATGTGGCAGGAGTTGTGGTCACGCCCGGTACACGCGATCCTCTCGGCGCGGCGTATGCGTTGCGGGGAGTGGACTGGGCGCAGACGCCGGAGTTTCGTGCGCCGGTTTACGACGGGCACGATGTGTACGACATGCGGGCGCGGCTGGACGTTCCAGCCGAAACGGTAGCAGTGGCAGCAGGAAATTTCTCAGTATCGAAAATCTCAATCCGCTTGTTTCAGCATGGAAAGGAAGTGCCGGGCACAAGTTTCACAGCGTGGCTGACGAACGACGCGGCGCGAACACCTGTGCTGCTGGTTGCGGAGATGCCTCTTGGAAACTTCCGAGTGGAATTAGTGTCTGCTGTGCAGTAAGTAATTACGAACGTTGCGGCCTGAGCCGTCAATGCCTCAGCTTCGCCCGTTTCAATATTTTTGACGCTACCAGTCTGTACGCCACGCGCAGCCAGTTCAAATCCTTTCATTTTCACCCGCGCGCACGCCTCGTGTGTATCATGCACCTCAGAAAAGAGGTGGCCGACGATGGCGAAACGAGTCACGCGCCTTCTCCGTCTCTGGTTTACCCTCGATGGCACAGTCGACCGCAAGGCATATCTTGCAAGCGGCGTCGCGCTGATGATCGTCAAGTACTTTGGAGATGCCTGGCTCGTCTGGCGAGCGACTGGCATTCATTGGGAGCCAGAAGACTATCTGCTGCATGTTCACTCCTTGATGACGCTCGCTCTTCCCGGCGCACCCACATGGCTGCTACCGGTGCTTGCGCTGTGGGCGCTGCCGTTTATCTGGATCGGAGTGAGCCTCACGCTACGGCGCGCGATTGACGCCGGCCTTTCGCCTTGGTTGACGGTGGTCTTTTTCATTCCATTCGTAAATTTCGCCCTGATGCTGGTGCTTGCGATTGCGCCGAGCTCTCCCAGCGCAAAGAACGCTCGCACGACGAACCGGGAGCTGCCGGCCGGCCGCCGCCTGCCTGCCGCGGCGCTTGCGATCGGCTCCGCTTTGCTGCTCGCGGTAGCCGTCTTCGGTTTCAGCACGCTGATTGTAAAACAGTACGCCGCAGCGACGATTTTCGGAACGCCTTTCGCCATGGGCGCGCTGGCCGGGTTTCTTTTCAACCGCAAACATCCCGACGATCCGATCGACACGATCAAGCTCAGCACTTGTCTGTCTATCTTTGCGGCGGGGGCTTTCCTCCTGTTCGCGTACGATGGCGCGGTTTGCATTTTTATGGCATTTCCCATTGCTCTCACAGTGGGTTTGCTCGGCTCATTTTTCGGAAGGGCCGTGGCGCTTTGCGGGCATCGCGCGATGCCGCCCGCGATTTCTGCGATGCTCGTATTGCCGGTTTGTATGGCGCTCGAGCCGCCGCACACGACCGGAAGGACTTTGCACGAAGTGAGATCGTCGGTGGAAATCAACGCGTCGCCCGATCGCGTTTGGGAAAACGTGATCGGGTTTCGCCCCATCACGGCGCCGCCCGATTGGATTTCGAGTTTGGGCGTTGCATATCCCGAGTCCGCGCATATCGAAGGCTCCGGCGTGGGTGCTGTGCGCTACTGCGTATTTTCAACGGGTGCGTTCGTCGAACCGATTACGGTGTGGGAGCCTGCTAGACGCCTCGCCTTCGACGTGGCTAGTTCGCCCGATCCGATGCGCGAGCTGAGCCCGTACAAGAATCTTTCGCCACCGCATTTACACGGTTATTTGCGTTCGCGCCGAGGCGAATTTCGTCTGGTCGAGTTGCCGGGGAAACGCACGCGCCTCGAGGGCAGCACATGGTATGAAATAGAAATGGCGCCCGAGGGATATTGGCAGATGTGGAGCGATTTTCTGATTCACCGCATCCACACCCGAGTTCTCAAGCACATCAAAGCGGATACAGAAGCGGTCGTTTCCGTTCAGGCGGCTAGAGCAGATTCGGTCTTACGATAGGAGCCCGCATTCCTACCTTTGCGAGCTAGTTTTCGGGAACGACCCAATCGTCTGGCGGGAAATCGATCTGCCAGAACTTGCCTGAAGGTTTCACGAATTCCAAGCCGACCTGCGTTTTACCGCCTTGCGCGGTGCCAAGATGCACCACGCGGCAATCGGTCGATTGCTGAGTGGCTTTATTGGAGAGCGTGACGTTCTGTTGAGCGACAACCTGCGCGGCGAGTGCGATCAATGCGCCATGTGCGTTTACGACGAGGGTTCGCGTCTCTTCGTTGAAGTCCTCATTATTGGTCGTCTTTCCGCTTACGAGAATGGGAACGCTGAGGAGCACGCGCATGCTGCGGCGACGCCCAGGATCGGCCTTCCAGCCCGGCTTTGGTGACGTGGTGGCTCCCATATAAAAACGATAGCTTTCGCTAACGTCGAGGGCAATGGGACTCTCTTACCAATTGCAATTTAGGAGTTAACACTGCGCGGCAGGTGCAAATGGCTGATAAAACTAGCAGTTAACGATCTTTTCGCGGTTCTGTTTCACGCGGCGGGTGGCGTTGCGCGTGTCCACTACGAGTTTAGCGTCGCGGACGATAGCGTCATAGTCATAGCTGGTGTGATCGGTGGCGATCAGTACGCAATCGTAGCTGGCGAGGCGCTCGGGCGACAGAGCGACCGAGCGCATGTCGGAAAAATCGTAGTGGCGCATCTTGAAAAGCATAGGGAAGAAGGGATCGTTGTAGTCGAGCACGGCGCCACGGCCGGTGAGCAATTCGAGCAGCTTGAGTGAGGGTGATTCGCGGAGATCGTCGACATCTTTTTTATAGGCCATGCCAAGCAGAAGGATTTTGGAGCCCTTGATGGATTTGCTGCGATCGTTGAGGGCCGAGGCAACTGCATCCACGACGTGGTAAGGCATCGCCGTGTTCACTTCGCCCGCTAATTCGATAAAGCGCGTGGCGAAATCGTATTCGCGAGCTTTCCAGGACAAATAGTAAGGATCGACCGGAATGCAGTGACCGCCGAGGCCGGGCCCGGGATAGAAGGGCATGAAGCCGAATGGTTTTGTGGCTGCGCTATCGATAATTTCGAAAATATCGAGGTTCATGCGCAAGCAGAGCTGCTTCAGTTCGTTGACCAGCGCGATATTCACGCAGCGAAAAATATTTTCGAGCAGCTTCACCATTTCGGCGGCGCGCGTGGAGCTGACGGGAATTACTTTGGAGACGATCTGGGCGTAGAGTCCCGCGGCTGCGCGTCCACTTGGGGGATTCACGCCACCCACTACTTTGGGAATCTGGGCGAGTCCGAATTGCTTGTTGCCCGGATCTTCGCGCTCAGGTGAGAACGCTAGATAGAAATCGGTCGCGACGCTTTCGGCGCCTTCGCCGTGCGCGATGGGGCAGCGCAAACCGCCTTTTTCGAGAATCGGGAGCACCAACTCTTCGGTCGTGCCTGGATAGGTGGTGCTTTCGAGAACGATGAGCTGATTGCGTTGCAGGTTCGGGGCGATGGCGCGCGCGGTGTTTTCGACGTAGCTCAAGTCCGGCTCGCGGCGCTCGTCGAGAGGCGTAGGGACGCAGATGAGGACCGCGTCCATTTCGCGAAGGCGGGTGAAATCGGAGGTGGCATCGAAATGCTTTGCATCGACGTGAGCTTTGATTTTTTCGGCGGGAATGTGCTGGATGTAGGATTGGCCGGCATTCAGCTTTTCAATTTTGGACTGATCGAGGTCGAATCCCGTGACGCGCTGGCCGACGTCGGCAAACCGGAGTGCGAGTGGAAGTCCCACGTAGCCGCAGCCGATAATTCCGATCTTGATGCCCTTATCCGCAAAGAACTCCGGTTTCCGCTCCACACTTACTCTCCTTGCGCTTGTTTTCGGATATCAGATTCGAAAAATTCATTGAATCGAAACAGCAATGATAGCAGGGGTCCGAAAAGTCGGAAAGCAATGGGAGCTTTGGAGTTGCACGGGTGCGACGGGGTTCGATTGTCAACCGCGGCACGCTGGGCTATTCTCGCTTGACCGTGATCGATATTCATTGCCACATTCTTCCGGGCCTCGACGACGGGCCTGAGTCGATCGACATTTCGATCGCCATGGCGGAAATGGCGATCGCCGACGGCATCACGCACGTGATCGGGACGCCGCACGCGCACTCGGATCATGTCTTCGATCCCGTGAAAATCAAGGAGCGCCGCGATGAATTGCAGGCGCTTTTTGAGGGGCGGCTGATTGTCGCGACCGGCTGCGACTTCCATTTGAGTTATGAGAATCTCGAAGATATTCGCTTCGACCCGAATCGCTATACGCTGAACCAGAAAAATTATTTACTGGTGGAGTTCGCGGATTTTTCGATTCCACCTTCGCTGGACCAGGCGCTGCACAACCTGCAACTCGGGGGATTGCTTCCCATTGTTACGCATCCGGAACGGAACCCGCTGATTCGCGCGCAGCCTGAGAGGCTCTTCAAATGGCTGGCGCAGGGTTGCTACGTACAGGTGACTGCGCAATCGCTGCTCGGCAGATTCGGGAAGTCGGCGCAGGAATGTTCCCAGCGCTGGCTGGCGGACGGCGCGGTGCACTTCATTGCGAGCGACGCGCATAACGTAACGTCGCGACCGCTGCGGTTGAAGGAGACATTCGACTGGGTGGCGAAGACACATGGCGAGCATGTGGCACGGGCGTTGCTGGCGGATAATCCACGCGCGGCATTCGAAGGGCAGCCGCTGCCGTTCGTGCCGGAAATAAATGAGGATGCCTCGGGGAAATCCGATTCACGCGGCAAGAAGCGCTTCTGGTTTTTCTAAATTTTCCGATTGTTACTGCGCGAGAGATTTGTCCAACACATCTCCGATTTCCTGTTCGCTCACTTCTCCTGCGGTGTCGTAGACGGCCTTTCCCGTTTTATCGAGAACTACAACGTGCGGAATCGAACCTTTGTAATGGTCCTTTACCAGTTCGGATTGCGACGATGAGAGCGGCTTGTCGAGGTCAACGATTACAAAGTTGACGCGGCCGCGATACTTCTCATACAGGGCGACCGTGCGGCGTGCCTGGCGTTTCGAGTTGTAGCAACCTTCACCGTACATTAGGACGTAGTTGACGCGATCTGGTGCGGCGCCAGCGTCCATGTGATCGCCAGTGATCAGCGGGCCGTCGATACTATCGCTCGAGTAGTCGAGCTTGGGATTGATCTTCAGATTTTCGCCTGCCTTCGAGGACGACACGGCAATCGATAGAACCATAAACAGAAACATGGCAGCGGCCAGATAGATTCGCACGAACGCGCCTCCACTTCTTGTACGCCGGCCAGAAACAAATGGATTTACATGGACGAGCCGCATTGCTTTGGCCACGTCCGGAGGAAACGATGTTGAGGTCATGAGAATAACTCGATGACCTCTTCGTATCGCTTGAAAGGCGGAATCAAGTAGGCGCCGGCAATTCCTTCACTGCGGGCTGTTCGGGCCCAATCGAGCATTTTTCGGGCGAGCAGGAAACCGCGCGCGCGGGCCGCGTCTCCGGCGGATTCCATTTCTTTCAGGGTCGCTTGGGGTATCACGATTCCGGGCACTTCATTGTTGAGACGCAGGGCTTGTTTGTAGCTGGTGAGCGGCCAAAGCCCGACGAGTACGGGAACCGGCGATTTGCCGCCGAGGCGTTTCAAGAATTTCTGCCAGTGCGCGGGATCGAAGATCGGTTGCGTCATCGCGAAATGCGCGCCGGCCTGGATTTTTGCTTCGAAGCGGCGCAACTCATCATCGATGTCTTCCGCCACCGGATTCACCGCGACGCCGATGGTGAAATTCGTGGCACCGCCCAGCGCTTTGCCGGCCCAGTCTGTACCTTGATTCAGGCGCGCGAGGACTTTGACGAGGCCGATAGAATCCACTTCATAGACGCCGCTTGTTTCCGGATGGTCGCCGAGCGATGGGGGATCGCCCGTGATCGCGAGAATGTTGCGAACGCCGCCGACGGCCCAGGCACCGAGGAGCATCGCCTGGAGGCCGATGATGTTCGCGTCGCGCGTGGTGAGATGAGGAATCGTTTCGAAGCCGTGAGCTTCGAGCGCGCCCGCGAGCACCAGCGCATCCATTCCGACGCGGGCGAGAGTGCCGCTATTGATGTCTATCGCATCGACGTGGCCGTTGGCCATGACGCGGCTGACCTGATCGACGATGCGGTCAATTGAAACTCCTTTGGGAGGATCAATTTCGACCGAGACCGCGAATTGCTGCGCTTGCAATTTTTTCCAGAGCTTGCTTTCGGGCTCGCGCGTCTTGAGGCGCTTCGTGCGCTCTTCCGGTTCGAGCACTTCGACGATGCCGGCTGGTTTTCCATCAGCACCTGATTTCGGTGGGCGCAGCTTTTTCATCGCGACTGCCATGGCGCGAATGTGTTCCGGGGTGGTGCCGCAACATCCGCCGAGGAGACGAACACCGAGCTCAGCTGCTTCCTCTGCGAAAAGGGCAAAATATTCCGGCGAGGATTTCGGATAGACGATCCGGTCGCCGACGCGCTTTGGAAAGCCGGCATTGGGCATGGCTGAGAGTGGCATGCCGATGCCGTTGAGTTCGCGGATCACCGGGAGCAGGTATTGCGGGCCAACCGTGCAGTTGGCGCCGACAGCCTGGATATTTTTTTGCTTCAGCTTTTCCCAGGCGTCCTGCGGGCGCATGCCGCCCATCGTGGCGCCTTCCTCGGAGTAGGTCATTTCGGCGACGATGGGAAGATTCGAGAAGGAGCGAATCGCGTCGATTGCGGCGAGGAGCTCATCGAGATCGCTGAAGGTTTCTACGAGGAAGAGATCGACGCCACGTTCTTCGAGTGCGCCGGCCTGCTCTTTGAAAATCGCGAGAACTTGTTCATGAGGCAGGTCGCGGACCTGGCGAACGATGCCGAGCGGTCCGATTGAGCCCGCGATCAGGACTTCGTGTTTGGCGGCTTCGCGCGCTTCGCGGGCGATTTTGACGCCGCGATGGTTGAGTTCGGCGACACGGTCGGACATGCCGATTTGCGAGAGCTTGTGACGGTTCGCGCCGAAGGTATTCGTCTCGATAACCTGCGCGCCGGCTTCGATGTAGGTCTGGTGAACGCGAAAGACGGATTCGGCGTCGGAGGAATTGAGTTCGTCGACGGAGCGCTGCGGGCCGACGGACTCGTAGAGAAGCGAGCCCATGGCGCCGTCGGCGACGATGACGGCGTGCTTCAGCCGATCGTTGAAATCTTCAATTCGCATCGAGTTTGTGGTTAACCCTTCTCGCTGTCACGGCGAGTAGCAGGGAAACGAATATTGTAGCATCCGAGCAAGGTGTAGACGCGACGGCAGGGCGGGGCCAAAAGAGCCGGCCCCGCGGGACGCAAACTGCGCGCAGGATGCCCTTCGAGGCTCGGGGCAAGCCGGCGCTACAAGGGAGAAGGCCGAAGCTCGGCACCGTGCAACTTCTAGCACGCGAAAAGTGCGATTTGTAACGATTAGAGATTGGATTAGGCATTTGTTTTCATTCACTTGGAGGATTTTCTAACCGCGGTGTAACGATTAGAATTCCGCTGCCGGATGCGCGAGGCGGGATGGGACTGGCTGCTGATTTCGGCGGACAGCGACGCGCTTGGGAAGGTCCACCCAGTCGCCGTTCTTGGTTAGGCAGGAATAGGCGCGCATGGCGCGAAGGATGGTGGAGCCGGTGACCTGGACGGTTTCGGCTTGCTCGATGATGGAATCGAGGACGGAGTGGAGAGTGGATTTGCGCAGGGCGGTGAGACCGATGGCAGCGGCGTGGCGATAGAGAGGGCGTACACTCTGACGATTTGCTGGGTGCTGCGCCAGTTGAGATAGTCGAAGTCAATCACGGGGCGATCTTTGTGGTGGCAGATGGTGCATTTGCGGGCGTGGCGGGCGAGGTTGGGTTGGGAAACCCTTTGGCGGCGCTGGCCGATAACCTTGTTGAGCTTCATGTTGCTAACTCCCTTTTTGCCCGCCCTCCTGATTGCTGCGGAGCGGAGTGTTTAAATGGGCCCGACTCACGATAACAGGGTAATAACTACTTTGGCAACGAAGAAAATCGTGTCAGAGTTCGCCTCGCTGGAGGATGATTTCGGGATAAGTGTTCGGGGATCAAAAAATGACGACGGGGACAGAGCAAAAAGGTCCATTGATGTGGGCGGGATTGATGCTGCTCGTTCTCTTTTTTGGCCTGTGCACTGTCTTCGCGTCAGTAGTGACGGTGGCACAGGCTTGGCAGGAACACCTCCAGGCGCGGTGGCCGGAGGTGACGGCGCGCGTTGACGAATGCGGCCTACAGCGCACAAGCAGCGGCCGGCGGGAGAAGTTCCACATCCGTTGCCGCTTAAAATACGCGGTAGGTGCTGAACAGTATGCGACGAACATTTATTCGAGGAATGTTCCCTCGCCCGAAATTTGGCAATATCCACCCAACCAGATTGCGCCGTTCGAAGAGTGGGTGAATAACCACCCTCCAGGAAAGTCGATCCTGGTGTGCTACGATCCCGCCAATCACAAGAAGGTAGTGCTGGTGGCGACCGATATGCCGGGCGGCGGGCCGCGAACACCGAGCAATGTGAAGATATTGGAAGTCTGCGCGGGAGGTTTCCTGGTCCTGCTGACGATTGCGCGAATCACACGGCCGCGATCCCTTTCGGGAGACGGATATTCTTCAATGCCGCTGAGCCGATAGGCTGTCGCGTTTAACGGGCATCCGGTGCGCGCATCAGAAAGGGAATGTCGTCCACCTTGTAGAGCACTTTTCCGGGCGAGTCCGGCGATGGCTGGACTTTCCCTGCACGCACCGGATTGAATGCGACGACCAGGAGGAGAGCTGGATCGAAAATCAGCGGGAGGTGATGGCGGCGGGGTCGGTGCGGCGCCAGCAGTCGTAGATGAATTCCCAGTGTTGGTCGAAGCCGGATTTGAAGGAGACTGTGGCGGAGCGCTTGGAATCGTCGGTGTAGGCGATTTTGAAGTCGGAGACTGATGCGGATGTTGAATGCAGCCATGCCTGGGCTTCTTTTTCGGAGTGGATCTCGATGGGGGCCGGGGGTTCGGCGTGGGTGAGATGGTCGAGCAGGCAGATTTCGGTGGCTTCGCAGCAGGGGTTCGTGGCCGGCGAGTGAGCATGGCTGCGATTATCGAGGCGGGCGATGAGGCGCTTGAGAACTTCGAGTTGGTCGGGCGGCGCCGGCAGCGTGGACCAATATTCAACCAAGGGTAGCGTGGCCGGATCTTTGAGATTCTCGATGATCCAGTAATTCTTGGCGCGTTCAGGGTGCGCGTTGAAGAAGCGGAGGAGACGGAGGGTGTCGTTACCTGAGACGAAATCGGCGAGATGGTAGAGCATGTGATTGTAAACCCATGGATCTTTGGGGCGGGCGCCGGATTCAAGCCATTGCAACAGCGCGCTGAGATCTGATTCGTCCATCTTTGGTTGCGGGGGGCGGCGACCGCCTTCGGGGAATTCCATCGGCACGAGGATATTCACAGGAATCCAAATGTCCCAGTAGTCGCGGTAGACATAGTCTTGTCGCGTTTGCAGATTACCGTTGAGAAGCTCCCATTGAATGTATTGCGAGGGTTCGGTCTTGAGAAGGTCGAGAGCCGCGGGCGCGAATTTGCGGCCGAAACGGCCCCAGGCATTGATGATGATCTGGTGGCGCTCCCACACGTTGGAGGTCTGGCGCGCGAGCCGGTTCCAGTATGCAACGGACTTAGGAGAGCGCAGGGCGAGCGATTTGAGCGCGATTACATGCTCCATCATTTCGCAATCGGGCGTGTTCTTGTGAATGATGGCTTCAAGCGCTTGCAGATCGGCTACTTCTTTATTCGGATCGATGCTGGGCGCGAAAAAGCCGAGCCAGTAGGCAGCCATCGCGGCGCGCTGGTCGCAACCGCTTTGGGCGACGGCGCGGAGACTGTCGCGATTGCGAGCGGCCGGGGGAATCATATTCCAGCGATCGTGCATTTCGAAGAGGACGGGATAGTCTTCGTCGGCGATTGCTGTCTGCGCGAGATTGCTTTCCTGGCCGGCTTCAGCATATTTCTGGATGAGGCCCACAGCGCGCGGCGTGCCGATATTGCGAAGCGCGGAGATTACGACGGCTTGTTTGTACTTGCCGCCGGTGAGGAGATGTTTTTCGAGGACATTTGTGACTTGTTCCTGATTGCCGCTCATCACCATGGCGTAGACCATCGTGAAAACGGTTTCTTTGCCGCGAAAATCGGGGAGTGCGGGGAGAGTGGGGAAAGCGTTGCTGTCGGGCACGAGATTGTTGAGGACGTTGTCGAGGAGCTCGTTGTAAGGAATGAGTTTGGGGTTGTCCTGCTGGAGGACGAGGAGAGCGGAGCGGGCGAGGATGTTGTCGATGTACTTGGAATTGGGATTTTCGGCGATGCGCTGGGCTTCTGCGACAGTGACATCCTGCGGGGCGCCGATTTGAACCGTGCGGAGCAAGCGACGTTCGAGGGGCTCGCGAGCGGCGGTAGATTGCGAGTAGAACGCGGAAGTAATTGTGGCTAGAACGAAAATGATCCGGCGTGGCAACTTCGCGAGTTTGAGTGAGTTCGCCGGAGCGCGACGATTCAAGGCTTTTCTTCTCGAGGGTAGGAAAAATTCAGGAAGATCGTTCCGGTGAGATGAAGAGTGATATTTCCAAGCAGGTCGCGCCGCGGTGGCGAATCCTGGCCGCGGGTAAGAGTGACCTGCCAATAGCCCGCGCCTGTTCCGGGCCCCAAAACCTCTTCGTCTGAGCGTGCGCTGAAATTCGCAAGCTGGAAATTCGATGGGGGCGCGTCAGATTTGCAGACAGTTGTTGGGGGATCGGTGGCACACCATTTTTTCCAGGCGTCTTCGATGCAGCGCTGTTCCATTTCGTGCAAGGCGGAATCGAGATTGCCGATGCGGAAGAGAACGGCTTCTTCGCGGCGGTTATTCGTCGCCAGAACTGTTTCGCCGAAGCGGTCGAGACCGAGTTCAAGCAGGCGTTGCAAAACGGCGTCAACGGGCGCGGAGACAGGAAGTTCGACGTGGAGGCGCTGGACGATTTCGAAGGGTGGGCCGGTATCTGAGGAGCCGTTGGGAGCGGGATTCCTAAGGGTGCGGATGCGCTCGAGGAGGAGCAGTTTGCCGTGATTTTCTTCGACGTATTTCGCGATGGCGGCCATTTGTTTATCGAGGTCGGCGGAAGTGTCGAGCGGTTTGAGGCCTTGGACCGCAACGCCGCCAGCGATGATTGCTATTGAGGGCGCGATTTCGCCAGTGCAGGAGCCGAAGAGTTGCGCGGGGATCGACCCGCGGGGGACCATGCGTCCTGTGGGTATGCCGATGGCGGCTTGTTCTTGCGCGCGGGCGGATGAGGCGGCGCAGAGGCATGTTACGGCGAGCGCGAGAGCTGAGATAGGGCGATTCATGGCCTATTTAATTGTTGTACGTGGGGCGGGAGGGAGTGTCAATGAATCGGGCCGCGGAGGTGAGCGAGTGGTAAAGCCGGACGCGAAGCAGGCCATTCACGGGTGAGCAAAGACACGAGTCCCTTATCGCGCAGCAACTTTCGTGTAATGGTGAGATGTTATGATCCGAATGAGCAGCAGGCTAAAGGTGAGATCGAATCCGCATTCTATTACGGAGCTGTGCTGACGTGCCGTATCCCCCGATTGAGGATCACGGAATTATCGGCGATCTAAGTACAATTGCTCTTGTTTCCACGAATGGCACCATCGACTTTCTCTGTTTCCCGGACTTCGACTCGCCCACCTGTTTTGCCGCACTACTTGATCAGGAACGGGGTGGATATTTCGCGCTGCGGCCGCGCGGCGATGAATATTCGTCGAAACAGATGTACCTGCCCGACACAAACATTCTGCTGACGCGATTTCTGGCAGAGACGTCGCTCGTTGAGCTGATTGATTTCATGGCGATCTCTGAGGACGGAGAACCTCAGTGTTTGGTGCGGATGGCGCACGTGATTCGCGGCACCGTCGAGTTCGATTGGGAGTGCCGGCCCGCTTTGAACTATGCGCGCGACCGGCTGAGAACGGTCGAAGGAGATAATTTCGTTGAATTTGCGGGTCACTCAGATGCCAAGTCAGATGCCAAGATGCGGTTCCGTCTGAGTTGGAATCTGGGGAACGCGAGTGCGATGAGAATCGAGAAGGGAAGTGGTGTGGCAGGGAGGTTCACACTGCAGCAGGATCAGTGGGCTTACCTTGTCTTTGAACACCCGAAGGATAACGAGCTGCAGCCGAACACATCTCACGAGGCGATGCAGCTTTTGCTCGAAGAGACTCAGAGTTATTGGCGCGCATGGATAAGGCAATGCAACTACCAAGGACGCTGGCGCGAGATGGTGCATCGTTCGGCGCTCGTGTTGAAACTGCTCACGAGTAAAAAATATGGCTCTATCGTGGCGGCACCGACGTTCGGCTTGCCTGAGACGATTGGCGGGGACCGGAATTGGGACTATCGCTACACATGGCTCCGCGACTCCTCATTCACGCTGTACGCGCTTTTCAGATTGGGGTTCACGGACGAATCGAACCAATTCATGTGTTGGATAAAAGATCGCATTGTGCAGAGCGACGGCCAGCACGGGCCTCTGCAAGTGATGTACGGCATTCGCGGCGAAACGAAGCTGGACGAATACACCATCGATCAGTTTTCCGGGTACAGGGATTCCAAGCCGGTGCGCGTTGGTAACGCTGCATACTCGCAGCTACAGCTGGACATTTACGGTGAACTGATGGACGCGGTTTATCTGGCGACGAAGTACGGTGACGCGCTGCCGTTTCAGGCTTGGAAAAATTGCCAGGAACTGATCACTTACGTCGCGAAGAGCTGGAGACTGGCGGATGAAGGAATATGGGAGGTGCGCGCGGGGAGGAAAGAACACCTTCACTCGCGTGTGATGTGCTGGGTCGCAGTGGATCGCGCGATCCGGCTTGCTTACAAACGATCGCTGCCGGCTCCTCTAGAAGAGTGGCAGCTGTTGCGGAACGAAATTTACGAGAGCGTGTTCGCTGATTTCTGGGATGAGGAAGTTCAGGCCCTGGTGGCGCATCGCGGGGCGAAACAAGTTGATGCATCGGCATTGTTAATGCCATTGGTGCGGTTCATAAGCCCGGCTGATCCTAAGTGGCTCGCTACTCTGAAAGCAATCGAGCGCGATCTGGTAGAGGATGCGCGCGTCTATCGTTATCGCGAGCAAGATAGAGAAGTAGATGGATTGCGCGGAACGGAAGGCTCATTCACGGCCTGCTCATTCTGGTATGCGGAGTGCTTGGCGCGGTGCCGTCGAACAGAAAAAGCCCATGAAATCTTCGAGCGAGCGCTGGGGTACGGAAATCACCTGGGATTGTTTTCAGAGGAGCTTGGATCGCGCGGGCAGCATCAAGGAAACTTTCCGCAGGCTCTGACGCACCTCGCACTGATTAGCGCCGCGCATTACCTGGATAGGGATCTCTCGGGTGACCTTGGCACCTGGAGGTAGCGGGGCCAATGTTCGGAACCACCTCTCCAAATGAGAATTTTGTGGCCCTGATTAGCGAGATTGGGAGACCAGACCGGAGATTGTGTCCATCAGGTCGAATTTGGTTAGGACTTCGAGTTTGCCGCCGGGCATTTCTACGAAGACGGCCGGGCTATCGTGGCTGAGGATGTGGGTGATGCGCTCAACGGGAGCCGTGGCGGGGACTTGCGGTAGGGCGGCGCCCATTACTTCGCGGATTACGAGCTTGCGGAGATCTTTTCCCTGGAGAGCGAGATTGAGAATCTGATCTTCGAAGACTGTGCCGATTGGATGGTTGTCGTCTTCTAGGACGGGGAGCTGAGAGATATCTTCCTTCTGCATGGTCTGCAGGGCGTGGAAAACGGTTTGATAGGGGCGGACGATGACCAGGTCGCGCGATTTTCCGTTTTGATGCTTCACGCGAATTACGTCGGCGGCGGAGATTGCCACTTCTGCGTCAACGTAGCCGTGCTCCTGCATCCAGCCGTCGTTGTAAATTTTGCTGAGGTAGCGGGTGCCGGAATCGGGGAGAAAGGCGACGATGAAGTCGCCCTTCTTGCCATTTTTCGCAATGCGCAGAGCCCCGGAAACGCAGCCGCCGCCTGAGCCGCCGGTGAAAATTCCTTCTTTCTTGGCGAGGCGGCGGGCCCAGACGAAGCATTCTTCGTCATTTACTTGGATAACGTCGTCGACGATTTTCAGATTCATCGTGCCGGGGAAAAAATCTTCGCCAATTCCTTCGACAACGTAGGTGGTGGCCTTGCCAACCTTGCCTGACTTCACGAAATCGAAGTAGAGTGAGCCTATTGGGTCGACGCCGATAATTTTGATGTTCGGATTTTTTTCTTTGAGATAGCGGCCGACGCCGCTGATCGTGCCGCCTGTGCCCATGCCGCAGACGAAGTGCGTGATTTTTCCCTCGGTGTCGTCCCATATTTCTGGGCCCGTGGTTTGGTAGTGGGCCTGCGGATTCATGGGATTTTCGTATTGGTTCGGGTAGTAGGAGTTCGGAATTTCGCGCGCTAATTTTTTGGCGACGGAATAATAGCTGCGCGGATCTTCGGGTTCGACGGCCGTGGGGCAGACGATCACTTCCGCGCCGAACGCTTTCAGTAGATCGATTTTCTCGCGCGATTGCTTGTCGTTGATGGTGAAGACGACTTTGTACCCGCGCGTGACAGCGACGAGTGCGAGTCCCATGCCGGTGTTGCCGGAGGTGCCTTCAATAATCGTGCCGCCCGGCTTCAGGACGCCGCGGCGCTCGGCATCGTCAATCATCCATTTGCCGATGCGATCTTTCACGGAGCCGCCGGGATTCATGTAATCGGCCTTCACGTAGATTTCGGGCTCGAGGCCTTTCGTGAGGCGATTGAGCCGAATGAGGGGCGTGCTGCCCATGGTTTCGAGGATGTTATTGCACTTCATGTGCGGGTCTTAGTCCTCCGGCGAACTGAAAACACAGCTTAGAGAGTTCGGAAAAATCTGTCCAGCGCAGTTTCGGCGGGTGTTCCCAGGGGTCGGAGAACGAAAGCGGTGTGCGTGATATTCTTTTGGCCGTGGCAGGGTTGGTGGCAATCGCGGGAGAGTGAAATGGAACGAAAAAATATCTCGTCTGGAACGCCATGGGAGCCGATTGTTGGTTACTCGCGGGCAGTGCGAGTGGGACCGTATGTGCACGTGGCGGGTACGACGGCTACGAATGCCGACGGGAAAGTGGTTGGGGAGAAAGACCCTTACGCGCAAACCGTGCAGACGATCCGGAATATCGAGTCAGCGCTGACGAAGGCTGGCGCGAAGCTTTCGGACGTGGTGCGAACGCGGATCTTCGTGGTGAATATTGGAGATTGGGAGAAGATCGGGCGGGCGCACGGGGAATTTTTCGGGCAAATACGTCCTGCGTGCTCGATGGTGCAGGTGAGCGGCCTCGTCTCACCGGAGATGCTTGTGGAGATTGAGGCAGATGCGATCGTGGCGGGCGAGGAGAACGTGCCGCGAACGTAGCTTGAGTCGCAACCAAAGGCGCCGGTGGGCGTTGTAACAGAATATTCACAATTCGACCTAGGTGTTTTCGCTAGAATCCGGGCTCTATGGTGAAAGAAAATCTGCAAGTTATGGCGGCTGCGGGTGCGCGAGAGGGCCAGCGCGTTCTCCATCTTAAGGGCTCGTTGAATATTCAGACGGTGTTCACGTTTCAAGATGCGATGAAAACGGAGACCGGCCCCGCGCTGGTCGTCGACTTCAGCGACGTTGAGTACATTGATTCGGCGGGACTTGGAGCGTTGGTCGCTGCGCATGTAGGCGCGCAAAGAGGGATGCGCAAGCTTGCGTTCGCGGGAATGAACAGGCAGGTGACGGCGCTACTGGATATGACGCACGTCTCGCAGCTTTTTAAAACGTATCCGACGATCAAGGACGCGGAAGCGGCGCTGGCCTAATTTTTCAGGCGTGCGATTCCTTCAGTGAGTGAGCATTAGCGCGTTCGGATGCGGGCAACTTCGGTTCGACCCACTTCAGTACACCCCGTACGATAAATACATTCAGGAAAATTGAAATCAGGGATGCGGCGAGAGTGGCGGTAAAAATCTCGTCGCCGACCATTCCGGATTTGCGCGCGACTTCCACGAGGATGAAGGAAAGCTCGCCGATTTGGGTGAGACCGGCGGCGACGGCGATGGCGGTCCATTTGGAGTAGCGGAAGATTCTCATCACTGCGAACCAGATGGCGAATTTTCCGAAGACGATTAGAAGCAGCATGATTCCGAGAAGGGGAAGATTGTGGACGATAACGGTGGGAACCACGAGTGTGCCGAGCGAGACGAAAAACATGGCAACGAAAGCGTCGCGTAACGGTAGGAGCGTGGTGTGAGCGTCGTGCAGATCAGCTGAGCCGCTGATGGAAACGCCCGCAAGAAAAGCTCCGAGCGCTACTGAAAAACCGAGTGTTTGCGCTAGCGCTGCGGAGGCGAGGCAGATGGCGATAGCAACCAAAAGGAAAATCTCCGGATCCTTGGTGCTGCGCGCGCGACGAAGAAGCCTTGGAACCACCGTTATCGCGAGAAAAGCGAGAGGAACCAGCAAGAGAGCTGCTTTGCCGAGCGTCCAGGCGATTTTTTGGAGGCGTCCTTCGGCGGGACCGTTGAACACTGGAAGGACGACGGTCATGAAAACGACGGCGAGATCTTCCACGAGCGTGATGCCGATCATCACCCGGCCATAGGTGGTGCCGAGCGCGCCGCGATCCGTAAGAAGGCGAGCCATCACCATCGTGCTGGCGACGGAAATCGTAGCACCGACAACGATGCCCTGCGCCATGCTCCATCCGGCGAGCCGGGAAGCAATCAGGGCGAGCGCGATCGACATCGTGATGCCGAGCGTTCCCCCTCCAATCGCCACCCATTTCACTTTCATAAGGTCTGGAATCGAAAATTCAACGCCGATTGAGAACATCAGCAGGACAACACCAACTTCGGCGAATACTTCGAAGGTGTGGAGGTCGGAAAGCTGAGGGCCTGGAGTGAAAGGACTGATTACGACTCCACCTACAACGAAGCCGAGGATCAGGGGCAGTTTCAAGCGCCAGGCGAGCAGACCGCCCAGCACGGCGGCCAGGAATACATAGGTCAAATCGCGAAATAGAATTGGATCTGCTTCCATGTCTTCCCCGTGTTCCCCTGAAAACTCACTCTATTCTTCTCTTCGCAAGGGGCAATACTACTCCAACCATTGCGGCCGGCATCTAAGGGTTTTGGGCTGGGCCGGATAAATTTTGGAAACACTACCCCAAGGTAGTCAACGGCCTGATGTGGGTGGATGCGATAGAATGAGCGTTTATATGGAGCGATTTTACCGAGCGACGATGAAGATTGGGGGAGGCACGCTTTTCGGGCGCCTCGCGTTCGGTTTTTTGGTGCTGTGCTCGATCGGAATCGGGGCGGCAACTGGCGTGTTGTTTGTTTATTCGAGCGACTTGCCTGAGATTCATGCGCTCGAGGATTACCGTCCGGATGTCGTGACCGAGTTGTACGCCGATGACGGCCAGTCTATTGGTACCTTCGCACTGCAACGCCGAATCCTTCTGACGTACGGCCAGATTCCCAAGGTGCTGAGGGACGCTATCTTCACCACAGAGGATCAGCACTTCGAAGAGCATTGGGGCGTGGATTTTCCGCGGGTACTGGAAGCGGCATGGCACGACGTTCGTCACCACGGGATGAAGGAAGGCGCCAGCACGCTGACGATGCAGCTCGCCGGCGGCCTTTTTCTGAATCGCGCGGATCGGAGCCTTCACCGCAAGTTGCAGGAGACGATTCTGGCGATCGAGATTGAGCGCCACTACACAAAGGAACAGATTTTCACGATGTACTGCAACCAGATCTATCTGGGCGCGGGGAATTACGGCTTCGAGGCGGCTTCAGAATATTATTTTGGCAAGCGAGTCGCGCAGCTGACTCTTCCCGAGGCAGCGACTCTCGCGGCTATCATTCGAGGGCCGATTTATTCTCCGATTGCGCATCCGGAACGAGCGCTGGCGCGGCGGAATCTGGTGCTGTCGCTGATGGCGCACGAGCGGAAAGTGACGCAACCTCAAGCGGCGGCTGCGGCCAAAGAGCCGCTGGGGTTGCATGTGTCGTCGGCGCGCAATGATTTTGCGCCCTACTTCGTAGAGGAAATACGGCAGTACCTCGAACACACCTACGGGACGGCAGCCGTTCACGAACAGGGCTTGCGGGTTTACACAACGCTGAACGTCGCAATGCAAAAAGCCGCGGAGCAGGCCGTGCGCGATGGATTGCACGCTTATGATCGCCGACACGGCTGGCGTGGGAATCTGCCGAATATTCTCTCGCAAAATTCCGGCGGGGCGAATCCCTCCACCAAGCTGGATGCCTATCAAAATGAGGAATGGCGAAGCACGCCCACGAAGGGCGATTACTTCCCGGGCCTTGTAACGGCGGTCGAGCCGACATTCGCAACCGTGAGGGTGGGCACATATCACGCGATGTTGACGCCCACGGATTTCGCATGGACGGGGAAGAAATCGCCATCGCAGCTTCTGAAAGTGGGAGATGTAGTTGTGGTTTCGATCAAGGAAGTGGCGGGCTCGACGCTACACGTGCAGCTCGAACAGCAGCCCGTGGCGCAAGCAGCATTGCTAGCCATTGACAATCCGACCGGCGAAGTGAAGGCGATGGTCGGCGGGTATGATTTCGACCAATCGAAATTCAATCGGGCGACGCAGGCGGTGCGGCAGACGGGCAGCTCGTTCAAAGTGTACGTATATGCGACGGCGCTCGAGCAGGGAGCTTCGCCCTTTGACACGATCGTGGATGAGCCGGTGACGTTTCGCAGCGGCGGTCAGAATTATTCGCCCAAGAATTACGATATGAAATTCGAAGGCCGGATCACGCTGCGACGTGCGCTGGCCGATTCGCGCAACGTACCGGCAGTGCGGTTGATCGAGCACGTCGGCGTGCAGAACACAATCGATATGGCGCGGCGATTTGGAATCACGAGCCCGCTTCCGCCGTATTTGCCGCTGGCGCTTGGCTCCGCTGACTTGTCGTTGCTGGAGCACACATCCGCGTTCACCGTATTCCCCGATGACGGAATTCATATCGAGCCGCACTACATTCGGCGCGTCACTTCCTATGATGGTGCAGTTCTCGAAGAGCCGCGGGCCAACGTGAAGGACGTGGTGCAGCCCGATGTGGCGCGGACAATGACTGCGATGCTTGAGGAAGTTGTACAGTTTGGAACCGGCGTGCGCGCCAAAGAGCTAGGGCGCATTTCGGCGGGGAAGACCGGCACGACAAACGATTTCACGGATGCGTGGTATATCGGATTCACTCCCCACATCACGGCGGGCGTGTGGATGGGGAACGACGACAAGCGCGTGTCGCTCGGAAAAAAGGAGACGGGAGCGCGCGCGGCGCTGCCGATCTGGCTCGAATTTATGCAGGAGGCGGTGCAGGCCTACCCGGTACAGGATTTTCAAAATGTCGTTCCGCTTGAGAAGGAAGCGGGAGGACATCAGGTGAAGGTGGATACCCCGGATACGGCACCGCCTGCAGATGCCGCTGAGCAGGGGCTGACGCAGACGCAATCTCTGCCGCCGGCGAAGACACCCGCGGCGCCGCCGTCAGCGGTGACGCCAGCCGCCGCGAGCGCCATCGTGAAGCCGCTAGAGAAAATTTCGGCACCCAAACCCAATTAGCGTTGGCATTTCTTGCCGCCACAAACAAACTCAAAAATCAGAAGGTTGATTCGAAGGTTCGGAAGCGGTGTTCCAGTTCCCATTGTTGCCGCGCTCGTTCGCTTGATTGCAGGAATGCGGAGCAATCGGATGTGGGGTTTTCCGCGCCGAGGGAATCCTGCAAACAGGCCGCATTCGAGCGTGAGAAATCATCTGGCGCCGCCCAGAGGCTCGGGCCGGGCAGGAATGCGTGCTCGAGACCGGTGCGCACCAGTTTTTTCAGGTCGGCGTAGTGCAGATTGTAGGTTTGAACGGCGCGCACGTATTCGTGGGTGAGATCGATGCGCGAGACGCCTTCGTCATCGGTTGAGAGAGCGACGGGAACACCAAACTTGCGATAGAGCGGGAATGGGTGTGAATTTCCCGTGACGCCGAGAATCATGTCGTTACTGGTCAGATTGATTTCGACCATCACGTGCTTCGCAGCCAGTTCCTTCAGCAAATCGTTGGGACGATTTTCGTACATCACATCTACTCCGTGCCCGATGCGTTCGGCGTGTCCATCGTTGACTGCGAGGCGAACGTGACAGCAGAGGCCTTCATAAGTAACTAGCCCCGGCGCAATTTCTCCGGCATGCAGCGTGATCCGAACTTTGGGATAGAGCCCGTGCAGGAAATCCACCATGCGCATGTGCAGCGCGAAATCCGTCATTGAGATGTAGCTGTCCTCAGGCATCACAAAATTGATGCCGGGGACGCGCGGATCAATTGACGCGACTTCGAACCCGAGCAGGGCCTGCGCGAATACCTGTTGTTTCGGAAAACCGCGAAGCACCTGATAAAGGAAGCGGATTTCGACATTGCAGCCGGCAGAAGCATCGGCCTGCCCGCAATGCTGACGCTCGTTTCGAAGTTTCTCCGCGCGATCCCAATGAGCGCGGGCGACGGCGACGTCATCGCGCAGACCATGATCGAGCAGCGCCTGGCGAAATTTGGCGAGATCATCTTGCCAGCCGAGATCGTTTGCAATCTGGATCGTGTGGATGAAGGGCGGCGTGTCCATCAGTTCGAGGTATTGCTCGTTCTGCGCGGCGGCGTGGGAAGAAACCTCATCGAGCCATTCGCCGGTGTGGCGCGGATCGACGATTTGGAATTTTGCGAACGCGTCGAAGAAATGATCGTGGCCGCTCACGCCGGCGGAAGGAACGAACGAGCGCATCGAAAATGCGTCCACCAGCGAATCGTAAAGATGCTGATTTTCAAACGCGCGCGAAACCGCGGCATTACCTTCGCCGCATACGGGCTGCGGCGGGATGCTGCGCGTCATGGCCTCGGTCTTGAAGAGGGAGAGAGTATCGAGATCGACGCACAGTTTGTCGTCGGCGCCATCGCGAATCCACGACTCCGCGTACACGGCGCCCGCCAAATGACTGTGGAGGTCGGTCCCTTTGGGCATACGCACGAGAAATTCGCGCAGATCGAGCGGATTCTGGCGAACGGATTCAAGCGCTCGGGCGGCGCGTTGCTCGCCAATGGATCCCGGAGCGGCTACCGTCGTAGGGATGGTCTTTCGAGCCGTTGCCTGAGCAAGGGCGGAGCTAGGGATGAGGAAAAAGAGGGCCGAAAGGATTCCAAATGATTGAGAATATTTCAAAAAGGTGAATCGCATCGCTTGCGCTCCCCGTTGCTTTGTGGGCGGAACTCTATCACGGGGAGTGATTCATTTGCGGCTGAACGGATCCCATCCGCGAGCTTCAACGGGCTTGGCGGAGCCGCCGTGGCCGATGAGCAGGATTTTTCGTCCTGATGTAATCTGGCCGATGCAGGTGAGGCTTGAAGAGTCGGGAGCACGTTGAAGCCTCTTCGTCCGCTGACGAGGAGCCGTGAAAACCAGGCCGTAGTCATCGCCGCCGTGAAGAGCCAGTTGGAGAGCGCTGAATTTCGGCCTCGTAGCTGCACGGAAAAGATTTGCAGGAACCGCGACACATGGCAGCTGATCGGCCTCGATTCGGGCGCCGACTCGGCTGGCGCTGCAAAGGCGCGCAAGGTCCGTCGAGAGGCCGTCGGAGATATCCATCATTGCAGTTGCGAGTTGGTTTCGGGCGAGCCATTCCCCGAGTTTCACCGGAATTCGAGGGTATAGATGCTGCTGCAGCACGTCTTGAAGCCCCGCTCGGCGCGCGAGGTTCCTCCTAACAAGTTCCAGACCGAGCTCAGCGCGGCCCAGCTTCCCGGTAACATATATAAGGTCGCCGGGGCGGGCGCCCGAGCGGTTGAGGGCGCGCCCTCGCGAAACCTCGCCAAGCACGGTGATGCTAATTGAGACAGAGTGGCTCTTGGTCGTGTCTCCACCTATTAGGCGCATTCCGAGATAGCGAGCCGCGCGAGCCATTCCTGCGAGGAACCCGTCGAGCCATGTTCCAATTCGGGACATTGGTAAAGCGAGAGTCATTAAGAAGTATCGAGGCGACGCGCCCATTGCAACGAGATCGCTGGCGGCACGGACCAGGGATTTATAGCCGACAGAATCTGGCGGGTGGGCTTTCGCCAGAAAATGGACTCCTTCTAAAAAGGCGTCGCAACTCAAAACCCAGTCGCTGCGGCCGCTAGGCGATAAAATTGCCGAGTCGTCGCCAATTCCTAGACGCAAGGCGCCGGGAGCGCGGCGTCCCACAATGGAGGGAACTTTCCTGCCAATTCTTTCGACCAGCTGGTCTTCTTTGTGCATGCCTGAACTTCAGTACAGTTGTAGCAGAGTTCGCCGATAGAGTAAGGTAGAGCTAGCAGTATTATAGACTTAGGGCGGAATGGGAAAGCAAAAGGCCCGAGAGGCTCTGGGCGGACGGACGAATAGGGTTGACGGCAAGCAATATGCTCTCTACAATCCGTGCCGTTTCGAACCAGGGCTCGCGGTTCAGACTTCTGAGGGAACGGCTAGCCGTGCGAAGGGTGCGCGGCGTTCGGCCAACTAGCGGAAAGCTCATTCAGGACAAAACTGAGGATGAAAGGTAAGTCATACACGTTTTTTATTGCGTCAAGCGCTTCGGGCGGTATGCGGCGCTTGCGGGTGCCTTTCTACGTTTTGAACCTGCTGTTAGTGCTGGCCATCGTGGGCGGAATCACCATCCTGGCTGGCATCGGCTCCTATTCCCGGATGCTTCTGAAAGCGACCAACTACAATACGCTTCGCCGGGAACAGGACAGCCTGAAACAGCAG
>DATNKB010000551.1:0-3514 GCA_035603595.1 Candidatus Dormiibacterota bacterium | reverse complement strand
GGGACCATCAATGCCAAAGGGAAAGTCGAGATCCAAACGGGCGCGATTGTAGTAGCAGAGATCCACACTCCTTGCCTGAGTATCGAGGCAGGAGCAGTATTCGATGGCCGCTGCCACATGCTGGCGGTACCGCAGGCCAAGACCGAGACGCCGAAGACGATTACGATTCCTATCCGCTCAGCGGCAGCGCAAGCATAATACCCGCTCGTTCCTCTCGATTTTCCGCTGAAAGTTCGAGTTCCCGCCCAGTGACTTCTTCTCCAAAGGTCGCGCGCCACGGCGCTATACTTGGAGGTTGGAATCTAGGGAGGCGGGAGTGACGGAAGCAGTTCGATTGACCACCACAGCAAAAGCCGCTGGCTGCGCTGCCAAACTAAGCCCTAGCATTCTCGACGCAGTGCTCAAGCGCCTTCCTCCGCAAACCGATCCAAATGTAATCGTCGGCTTCGAAACCAGCGACGACGCTGCGGTATACCGCCTCGCGGACGACCTCGCCATCGTTCAAACTGTAGATTTTTTCACGCCCATCGTCGACGACCCCGCTCTTTTCGGCCAGGTAACTGCGGCAAATGCTCTAAGCGACATCTACGCAATGGGCGGCCGGCCGATCTCGGCGCTGACGATCGTCGCGTTTCCCACCGCCAGTCCGCCTGAAATTCTCGAGGAGATTCTGCGGGGCGGCCTTTCAAAAATGGCGGAGGCCAAATGCACGGTCGTCGGCGGCCATTCGATCCGCGACGACGAATTGAAGTTCGGCTATGCCGTCACGGGTGTGATTAACCCGAATCGCATCTGGAAGAACGTCGGTGCGAAGCCCGGTGACGTTCTCCTCTTCACCAAGGCCATCGGGACGGGAGTTATCTCCACAGCTCTGAAGCAAGGTAAGGCGGACCCGTCCTGGATCGCAGCGTCCACCGCATCGATGACGCGTTTGAACCGGGAAGCCGCCGAAGCATTACAGGAAATCGACGACGCGACAAAATCTGAGACACCAATTCATGCAGTAACCGACGTCACCGGCTTTGGCGTCCTCGGCCACGCGCGCGAAATGGCTATCGGCAGCGGCGTGTCACTGAAAATTGACCATGAGCGCATCGAATATCTGCCGGGTGCGATCGAAGCCTCTCGTGCCGGCTTTTTTTCCGGAGGCATGAAGAACAATCGCGAATTCGTGGAAAGCTGCGTCGAGTTTGCTGGCAGCGTCACCGATGAGTTTCGCGCGTTACTCTTCGATCCGCAGACATCCGGCGGTTTACTCGCTGCGATAGCGCCCGGCGCCGCAAATTCCGCCCGGGCAGCGATGGAACGGCGAGGCATTCCCGCTCGAATCATCGGCGAAGTGGTCCCCAAGCGCCATCCGCTCATCGAGATTTTTTGAGCTTTCGCCCAATCGTGTACAATTTCTCCTGTTCCTCGTAAATGGATCCCGTAACCCACGGCATCACCGGCGCTCTTCTTGGTAAGGGTTATTTCTCCGACCGTAACGGCCGCGTCGCCATTTTTGCTGCAACGCTCGGTGCGGTCTTCCCGGATATCGATACGATCGCCGACGCAATCTCCCGCGATCCGCTCGCCATCATTAAATATCATCGCGGCATCACACACTCCTTCGTAGGCCTTCCGTTTTTCGCGGCAATCCTCGCGTGGCTCACGCGCTGGGCCGCGCGGCGCTTGAAGATCGACGCGCCTTCCTTTGGCGTGCTCACGTTAATTTACGGCGTCGGCATCGCCAGCCACATTCTTCTCGATGGTATGACGTCGTTCGGCACGCGCATGCTCACGCCCATCTCCCAACAGCGCGGCGCCTGGGATCTGCTCTTCATTATCGACCTCGCGTTCAGCTCAATTGTCCTGTTGCCGCAAATCATTGCCTGGATTTATAGCGACCGCTCGGAAAGCCGCGTTCGCGCCGTAAAGATGTGGATACTTTTCACTCTGGCCGCTGTCGCCAGTTGGGTTCTGGCAAGCGGAGTAGGTTACCCGTTCCACGTCTGGGTGCTTGTCGTTGCGATCTTTGTCATCGGCGCATTGTTTTTTCTTCCTGCGCTCGGCGATTGGGGCTTTCGCCTAAACCGTTCAGCATGGTGCCGCGGCGGAACCTACGCAATGTTTGTTTACATCGCCCTCTGCTGGACTGCCCATCACCTTGTGATGGCACAAGTGAAATCCTTCGCAGCCGAAAATCACATCGAAGTAGAGCGTATGGGAGCGCTTCCGCTTCCGCCATCGTGGCTGAGTTGGGGCGGCGTGATTCGCTCGACCGACGGCGTCTACCAATCGCGTTTCGATCTCCGACATCTTCGTCCGCAACCGTTCACGTTCACCGCCGATTCGCCGCCCGACCAATACATGAAAGAAGCGTTGCAGCTTCCAGAAGTCAAAACGTACTGGAGCTTCGCGCGCTTTCCAGTGGTTCGCAGCACCACAGAAGAAGGCCTGCACATCGTCGAATTCGGCGAAAATCGCTTCGTAAATCCGAAGCGCCGACGGCCCCAACCCTTCACTTACGTCGTCGTGTTTGATTCCGGTGGTAAAGTGGTGGAGGAAGGCTGGGAACAGAACGGAATGTTCATGGAAAATTTAACGCGCATTCCCCATCACGCGGTGGCTCCGTGAAGATTTTGATCTTCAGCGACATTCATGGTGATACGCGCGCGCTTGAAAAGCTAATCGTGCAGCCCGCTGACATCTACATCGCGGCCGGCGATCTCTCCACGTTTGGCAAGGACCTCGACCGCTGCGGCGAAATCATGAAACCGCTCGGCGACAAAGTGTGGGTTTTACCGGGAAATCACGAAAGCCACGACGACACGCGCGCCTTTTGCGAACGCTTTGGATTCTTTGACTTTCATCGCCAAATCCGCGTCCTGAAATCCGAACTTGGCACCACGCGATGGGCCGGCCTCGGCTACAGCAACATCACGCCCTTCAACACGCCGGGAGAATACTCGGAAGAGGAGATCGCAAAAGCGCTCGCACCGTTCGACAATTTGAAGCCGCTCTATCTCGTCGTCCACTTTCCGCCGCAGGGCACGCGCCTCGACGAATTTGCCGCCGGAAAACATGCAGGCAGTCCCACGCTGCGCGAATGGGCGGATCGCGTGCAGCCGGTCTACCTTTTCTGCGGCCACATCCACGAATGCGCCGGCCGCAGCGATCGCCTCGGTGCCACGCAAGCTTTCAATGTAGGAAAAAAGGGCTACTCGGTAGAAGTGTAGATTCCCCCCCGGATCTTTACTCTGTGTTTCAGTGCCTCTGGGGCGGAAAACATCGTGGCGGGAAACGATGAAGCGGCGAAACTACCTCTTGTTCGTATTGTTCGCAGGATAAATCACAAGCTGGCGATGATCCCCGGAGCCTTCGCTCATCGTCCGCACTCCGGCCGCGCCATTCAATTCCAAATGAATCAACCGCCGGTCTCGCGACGACATCGGATTGAATCGAAAAGGCTGCCCAGTCTCACGCACGCGCTGCGCCGCCACCCGCGCCGACAATTTTAATTCTTCGAGCCGCG
>DATNKB010000550.1:0-6050 GCA_035603595.1 Candidatus Dormiibacterota bacterium | reverse complement strand
TGTCGTCACGGGAGCCGAACGTTTGCAAGATGAAGCACCACAACCCCAATTACGAGGACGATAAGAGCGACGAGCAGAAGATATTCGCTGTGGTCGGCACCTTCTCGCTTTGAGAGATTCGATGGCGAACGCGGACTTGATTTGGGCATACGCTATGTCTTCTCCGGCTCGGTGCGGCGGGCTCGTACCGGCGATTGAGTCTAAAATCAGTTCAAGTTTTCGCTGGCTGGGCGGGCGCGCTGACAGGGTGAACTGGAACGTCGCTGAGGTCTGAGTAGTACCGGCTAGCGGAGACGGCCCCGACATCTAATATCCGCTACTTTACGTAAGCGCGCTATAGGAAAATACGGATTGAGCCTCTGCAGAATCCGGTATGTTGCGCCGCATCGGGCAAGGGAAATCTACGGATAAACTGCCCAGTTGATTCGCCTTGCCGTGAGCGGCAATAATTCAGTGTGCTCACAGTTTGGCGCAGTCCTCGCGTAAGGAACCCATGTGGCTGACAGTGTGAAAATCGATCCCGGCGCCATCGCGACCGCGAACGACAAGCGGCGGCTTGAACAGTTCGACGTGTTGATTGTGGGCGCGGGACTATCGGGAATCGGCGCGGCCTACCATCTGCAGACGGAATGCCCCGGCAAGACCTTCGTAATTCTGGAAGCGCGAAACGCGACCGGTGGAACATGGGACCTGTTCCGCTACCCGGGCATCCGCTCCGATTCCGACATGTTTACCTTGGGCTATCGCTTCCGCCCGTGGCGGGAGTCGAAGGCGATTGCCGATGGGCCCTCGATTCTGCGCTACATACGCGAAACTGCCACCGAGCACGACATCGACAGCAAAATTCGATTTGGGCATCACGTTACGCGGGCGTGCTGGTCATCAGAAGATGCTCGATGGATGGTCGAGGCAACCGACGCGAACGGCGAGGCCATTCAATTGGTCTGTAATTTTCTTTATATGTGCAGCGGTTACTACGACTACTCGGGAGGCTACATGCCGGGCTGGCCAGGAATGGAACGATTCCGCGGCCAGATCGTGCACCCGCAGAAATGGCCTGAGGATTTGAAATATCGCGGCAAGCGGGTTGTTGTGATCGGAAGTGGCGCAACGGCGGTGACGCTGGTTCCCGCGCTGACCGACGAGGCGGCGCACGTCACGATGCTGCAGCGGTCGCCCACTTACATCGTCGCTCGGCCTTCGCAGGACGTGATTGCCAATTTTCTGCGCAAGGTTCTGCCCGCGCGCGCCGCTTACGCCGTGGTGCGTTGGAAAAACGTGCTGATCCAAATGTACTTCTATAACCTCGCGCGGCGAAAACCCGAAAAAACGAAGAAAGGGATTCTGGCGCTGGTCGAGAAAGAGCTTGGTCCCGAATATGACGTGAACAAACATTTCTCGCCGCGCTACAACCCGTGGGATCAGCGCTTGTGCCTGGTTCCCGATGCGGACTTATTTGCCGCGATGCGCGCGGGCAAAGCTTCGATCGTCACGGATGAGATTGAGACGTTCACCGAAACGGGGTTGCGTCTATGTTCTGGCGGTGAGCTCGAAGCGGACATCATCGTGACCGCAACTGGATTGAGGCTGAAGCTGTTGGGCGGGTTGCAGATTATTGTCGATGGGGCGTCAGTCGAAATGTCGCGAACGCTTGGCTACAAAGGAGTGATGTTCAGCGACGTTCCGAACCTTGCCTCCGCTTTCGGGTATACAAATGCCTCGTGGACGCTGAAAGCGGATCTGACGGCTGCGTACGTTTGCCGCCTGCTGAATTACATGGACGAAAAAGGATTTGCATACTGCGTTCCGCGCAGGGGCGATTCGGACATCGTCGAAGAGCCGATGGTGAATTTCACGTCCGGATATTTTCAGAGGGCCAGCGCGATCCTTCCGAAGCAAGGATCCAAAAAGCCCTGGAAGCTTCACCAGAATTACGCGCTGGACACGCTGGCGCTGCGGCTTGGCAAAGTGGACGACGGCACGATGGAATTCACTCGCCGCAACGGCAATCGCGGGGTTTAAACGCACGCCTCGCGTTTTCGATTCCGCCACGTCGCAAACGTCGCTTTAGAAAAGCTGCGTTATTGAGAGACTTCTTTCACGGCCTCGACGATGTGGCGCGCGGAAATTCCGAACGCGTCCACCAACTCGTCCGGCTTGCCAGAATGCGGCATGCCGTTTACCGCGAGCAGCTTGAATTTCGAAGGCGCAGCTCCGGCTTCCGCCAGAGCGGTGAGAACGGCTTCACCGAGACCGCCTTCTGGCCAGTGGTCTTCCACGGTTACGAGACGTCCGCCCGTAGCTTTGATTTGTTCGGCTAACGCTTTGCCGTCGATCGGCTTGACGCAGTAAAGATCGATCACGCGAATCGCCGTGCCTTGCGATTTCAATTGATCGGCGGCTTTCAGCGCTTCGTGCAGCGTGATGCCGGCGCCGACTACCGTCACTTTATCCTGCGCGCTTTGTCGCGGGACCTTGAATCCAGGCAGAGGAAACTTCTCGTCTTTTGAATAGAGAATCGCGGTCTTGGGACGCGACGTGCGGAGATAATTGATGCCGGGACGGCGCGCCATCATTTCCGTCAAGCGCTCGGTGGAAATCGCGTCGGAAGGATAAAGCACAGCCGAGCTGTGAACGGCGCGCATCATGGCGATATCTTCGAGCGCCATTTGCGACGGGCCATCCTCGCCGATCGAGACGCCGCAATGCGAACCGCACAGATTGATATTCGCGCGGCTGATGGCGGCCATGCGCACCTGGTCATACGCGCGCGAGTGGAAGCAGGCGAACGTATCGAGGAACGGAACTTTACCGCGTGCCGCCAGACCGACGCCGACGCTGATCATATTTTGTTCGGCGATGTATCCCTGGCAGAAGCGGTCGGGGTAGGCGTCGCCAAAAAATTCCGAGAAAGTTGAATTCTTCACGTCGCAGGAAACCGCGACGACGTGCGGATTCACCGCGCCGAGACGCTTGAGCGCAAAGCCATAGGCTTCGCGTGTGGCAACTGGCTTTCCCGCTTCGTACTCCGGCGCAGGCGGCGCGGGAAAATCAGGAGGCGTGGGCAGAGGTTTGCGCTCGTAGGATTTTCCGGGATCGGGCGGAACTACGGGCGGGGTGCCACCTTGTTCGGCGATGGCGCGAGCGAGTTGTTCCTTCGAGAACGGTTTGCCGTGCCAGCCCATTTTGCCGGCAACTTCGGCGAAGCCGTGGCCCTTGATCGTGCGCGCGAGAATCGCCTGCGGCCGGCCTTTCGTCGCTTTTGCGCGATCGAGCGCCGCGAGAACCGCGGAAACATCGTGGCCGTCGATCACTTCGGTCGCAAAACCTTCGGACTCGAACTTTTTGCGATACGTTTCCATATCGTGCTGATACATCGTGGGCTCGCTCTGGCCCAGCGCATTGACGTCTGCAATTACCGTCAGGTTGTCGAGCTTGTAGTGGCCGGCGAATTCCGCCGCTTCCCAGATTTGTCCTTCGGCCATTTCTCCATCGCCGAGCAGGACGTAAACGCGCGTATCGCTCTTATCCATGCGCGCCCCGATTGCGAGTCCAGAGCCAACGGAAAGTCCCTGGCCCAGAGAGCCGGTGGCCGCGTCGACACCGTGAATGCGCGGCGTGGGATGGCCTTCGAGTTCACTCGAGAATTCGCGCAGCGTCATCACGCGCGAAACGGGAAACACGCCCGCTTCCGCAAGCGCGGAATAGAGCACCGGCGCAGCGTGGCCTTTCGACAGGACGAAGCGGTCGTCGTTATTTGAATTGGCATTCTTGGGATCGAACTTCATGGCGTAGAAAAATATTCCAGCCATGAGTTCTGCTGCGGACATACAGGAGGTCGGGTGGCCCGAACCAGCAGCCGTGGTGGACATCATCGAATAAATGCTCAAAAGACGCGCTTTTTGCTTGATGGTTTCAACCGTGGCTTGCGACGGCCCTGCGGGGGATGTAACGCTCATAGCAGCTCCTTGAAAATTCGTAGTGGAATCCTAATCTTACCCGTTTCAGTTGCCGTCTGCGAACCAGTTTCTTTCTGTATCGGCTGAACCATTGCGGAGCATGAAAGACGATTGCAATTCCGGTGCGCGAAACGTAGATTTGTCGCGCTGGCACAAGGGGATATTCATGGATGCGATTTCGATCACTGTAAATGGCAAGGCGCAGTCGGTGGAAGTAACGCCCGATACGCCGCTGCTTTGGGTGCTGCGCGATACGCTCGGTCTTACGGGCACCAAATTCGGCTGCGGCATGGCACTCTGCGGTGCGTGTACTGTACATGTGGATGGCGAGGCGACTCGCTCGTGTACTACGCGGATCTCGGCGGTGGCCGGCAGAAATATCACCACGATCGAAGGGCTTTCCGCCGATGGACACCATCCCGTGCAAGCGGCGTGGCTCGATCAACAGGTGGCGCAGTGCGGTTATTGCCAGGTGGGCATGATCATGACGACGGCCGCGCTGCTGGCGAAAAATCCGAAGCCAAGCGACGCGGACATAGACGATGCGCTCGGCGGCCACATCTGCCGCTGCGGAACGTACCAGCGAATTCGCGCGGCCGTGCATGAAGCCGCGGCGAAACATACGGCACAACTGACCGGCGCTGGAGAGACGCGATGAGCGCTGGGGCTGGAAAGTTAGCGCGAGTTTCACGACGCGATTTCCTCAAAGTTGGCGCCGCGGGAAGCGCGAGTCTGGTGATCGGCTTCTATTGGGGCCACCCATCGCAGGCCAGCGCTGCCGCCGATGCGGCGAAAGATTTCGCGCCGAATGCGTATATCGAAATTCATCCGAACGGCGAAATTCGGCTGATCGCGGCGCGATCGGAGATGGGCCAGGGCGTTCGAACGTCGATGACGATGATACTCGCGGAGGAACTGGACGCGGATTGGTCGAAGATCAAAGTGGAACAGGCTGTGGCTACGTCCGAATTGAAGTATGGCGACATGACGACCGGCGGAAGCGAGAGCGTGCGCAGTTCGTGGGATCCGCTCCGAAAGGCTGGCGCCACAGCGCGCGACATGCTCGTTACCGCAGCGGCGCAAACGTGGGGCGTGCCGGCGAGCGAGTGCAGTGCGATTGGCGGGAGCGTGATCGAACACAGGAAATCGTCGCGGCGGTTGGGATATGGCGCGCTCGTTGGAAAAGCTGCGGCGCTGCCTGTTCCCAAAGATGTGCCGCTGAAAGACGCGAAGGATTACCTCATTCTCGGTACCTCGAAGCCGCGCGTTGACGGCGGGCCGATCGTGATTGGCGAAGCGCACTACGGCATCGACACGAAAGTTCCGGGCATGTTGTACGCGGTGGTCGCTCGTCCGCCGGTATTCGGCGGGCGCGTGAAGAAATTCGACGCGGAAAAGGCGCAGGCTGTGCCGGGCGTAAAGAAGGTCATTGAGGTTCAGGCAGTCGAGATGCCGCCGCTCTTCGGCGAAGAGCGGCCGGCGAATTCCGGGCATCAGCACTATTTGTGGGGCGGAGTCGCGGTGGTCGCCGATTCCACCTGGCAGGCAATTGCCGGCCGGAAAGCTTTGTCGATTGACTGGGACCCCGGCGCGGGTGCGGAAGAATCGAGCGAGAAGCAGCGCGCAGCGTGCGCGGAAATGGTGAAGGGCTCGGGCAAAGAGTTGCGAAAGATTGGCGATCCGGCAAAAGCGTTCGATGGTGCTGCGAAGAAAATCGAAGCGGAATACGAATTGCCATTCGTGGCGCATACAACGATGGAGCCGCCGAACTGCACAGCTTATGTGCGCGACGGCAAGTGTGAAGTGTGGGCGCCCACTCAAAATTCCGGCGGGATGGCTACGGCGCTCGCCAGCGCGTTGGGAATTCCAGCTGCTGCGATCACGATTCACATTACTTTGCTGGGGGGCGGCTTCGGGCGCCGGTTGAATATCGACTACGGTGTGGAAGCGGCGCTGATTTCGAAAGCCGCGGGCGCGCCAGTGAAAGTGATCTGGACGCGCGAGGATGATGTGCGCCACGATTTCTATCGCCCGATGAGCCACCATCGCCTGCGCACGGGCCTGGATGCGCAAAATCAGATTGCCGCGTGG
>DATNKB010000549.1:0-8118 GCA_035603595.1 Candidatus Dormiibacterota bacterium | reverse complement strand
TCCACCTGATCCTTCACGAAGTATTTCGCAAACCAATCAGCGGGATTTGGCAACGAGAAGATTGCAAGCGCCTGATGGAATTCCGCAGGCTTCGCTGCCGCGAACGCATCCAGAAACGGTTGGTACTGGCTTTCCAGTCCTCTGGCGTCATGACTGAAAGCGGCCGGAGCGTCTGTAATTTCGGGAAGGGAACTGAAGTCAGGAAGGGAACTGGAACGCGCGGGATAATTGGGCGCTGCGGATAAGATCGCGAACGCAATGAGCGTCAACGCGAAGCTTCCGGCGCGCGTCGCTCGCGTGCCGAAAGGTTTCATTTTCTTACCTGGTTGTCGCGGAGACGCCCAGTTCGCGCAGCCGCGCTTGCGCTTGCCGCGCTTCGTCGGAGCCCGGATATTTGCGGACCACTTCGTGCAAGTCGCGAATGCCGGCTTGCTTGTTGCCGAGTTTGATTTCCGCTTGTGCTTTCTTCAGCTGCGAAGCGGCGACCTTGAAGCTGCGCGGATACTGAGCGATCACTTTCGTGTACGAGGTGATCGCGACCTTGTAATTTCCCTGCGCGTAATCTATTTCACCAAGATAGAACTGCGCGTTCGATGCCAGATCGTTCGTCGGGAAATTCGTCATGTAGTCCGAGAATTCCTGCTTGGCCAGATCGTATTTTCCGCCGGTAAAATCGCGCAGTGCATTTTGGTACAGCGTGTCGGCCGAAATCGGCGGTGGCGCGCCTCCACCTGCGCTATCTTCGCCCGTTGCGCCTTGCGGCCCGGGCGCCGAGCCAGCGGATGAAGGTGAAAGAGCGGCGCCGCCTGAAATCTTGCCGTCGATACTTTGCAACAGGCCCTGAACGTCATTCATCTGCTGGGCCAATTTCCCTACGCGTGCCTGAATGTCCTGCACGTTGTCGGAAAGGCCCTGCGTCTGCGTCGTCATCGTGTCGATTCGGGCGCCGGTGTTGGCCTGCACTTCCTGCACTGTCTTCTCGACGAGCGACATCTTTCCATTCAACTGGTTCACCGAATCCGTGGCTTGCTGAATGAGCGTCCGCATCGTGGCGTTGTTGGCATCCACGGCGCTGCGCAAGCTTTGCTGAGCCTGCGTCAGCTGGTCAACTGACTGCTGGAGCTGAATCATCTCCTTCGACACCGCGCCAACGGGCGTGGGCGCCAGCGCCGACCCGCACAACGCCCCTAAAAACAATAAGCCAAGCCCAAGCACAATCCATCGCGTGCGCATCAGAATTCTCCTTCAAGGTCGCGAGACGCGGCCGCCTTCATCTTACGCATGCCGTTCCGCATCCCGCACAACAGCGTTGATATTTGATATCGCCCAATTCGATATAGCTAGTGGGACACCTCTACTCCTACTTCGCCATCACAAAATGCCCGCGGCGATTCTGCTGCCAGCACCCCTCGTTACTTTCCGTGCAGAAAGGCCGCTCTTTGCCCCAGCTTACCGTATCGATTCGATCGGCGGAAATGCCCAGCGAGACGAGATAGTTCTTCGACGCCTGCGCGCGGCGCTGGCCGAGACCCAGGTTATATTCCGTCGATCCGCGTTCGTCGCAGTGGCCCTCGATCGTAATGTGAACCGTCGAATAGGAGCGCAGAAATTCCGCGTCTTTCGTCAGCGCATCGCGCGCGTCGGGGCGAATATCGGCTTTGTTGAAATCGAAAAAGGCATCGCGGACATTCTGCTCGAAGAGTTCGCTGATTCCCGCTGGTTGGCCTGTTGTGGGGGGCGCAACAGCGCCACCGGTTACCGTTACGCGTGCCGTTGCCGTCGTGGTGCCGCCCGGGCCATTTGCCGTGGCCACGTACGTTGTCGATTCCGTCGGGGTGACGGGCGTTGAGCCCTCCACCGCCACTCTGCCCACGCTCGGATCGATGCTCACGTCTGTCGCGTTGGTGGATGACCACGTGAGATTGACGCTGGCGCCCGGACTCACCGTAGAGGGCGACGCGTTCAATGTTATCGTCGGCTGCCCGGTTGGCGCTGGGATCGTCTGGGCGGGCGGCACCGAAGCGACATGCTTCTTGCAGCCGCCAACGATCGCGACAACTCCGACCAAGGACAACGATAGAAGCATCGCTGCATTCCGAAAATTACCGCTCTGCATAGCAAAGCCTCCTTAAGAGATGGTGCATGGGCCTATGTCAATTTCAACGTGAGAGCCGGTTCAAGAGTTCGTTGCGATCGGTCGTCGCCCTGGCTCCCGTGCGGTTCATTTTTCATGGCGCTTCATCATTCATTTCATCGAGACGACCAGCTCGGCGATTCACTCAGTCCTTCATATGTTAACTGTCTTGGGCGGCTGCCGTCTGCCAGCATCGACCAAATCTCCCGCTTACCTGTGCGCGTCGATTCGAAAACGAGATGCCGTCCATCGGGGGCCCAGCTGGGACGCTCGTTGCGCCCTTCATCGCGCGTGAGTTCCACGAGCTGGCGGCTCACGATGTCCATCACATAAATATCGAAATTGCCGCTCGGCCGTCGCCAACTAAATGCGAGCAATTGTCCATTCGGTGACCAGGAAGGATCGACGACGTAGCCCATGTCCGGCATGTCCAGGCGCTGCACGTTCGTGCCATCGGAGTTGGCGAGGTAGAGAACTGGATCGCCGGCGCGGTCGCTGACGAAGACGATCTGTTTGCCGGTCCTGGGATTCCAGACTGGCGAGGTGCTCACGCCAGCCGCGAACGTCAGCCGCTGTAGATGGCTGCCATCCGAATCGCAGACGTAGATTTCGGGATCGCCGTTCTGACTGGACATGAAAGCGAGCTGCGCGCCGTCTGGCGACCATGCAGGCGAGCTGTTCGTGCCGCGAAAGCGCGGAAAGGAAATCATCCGGTCTGAGGCCGTAGAAAAGAGGCAAATCTGCGGCGAGGTGATGCCGCGGTAAGGGACGAAGCAGGTGAATGCGATGCGGGTGGCATCGGGCGACCATCGAGGCGTGAGCGCTATTGATTTCAGGTGCGTCAGTTGATGCTGATTCCCACCGTCATAGTCCATCGCCCAAACTTCCTTGGTGCCGCTCTTGTTGCTTACGTAGGCGATCTGAGTTTGCGCTATGCCTGCGAGGCCGCCGCTCAGCCGGCCGATGATGTCGTCAGCGAACTGATGCGCGAGGCGGCGCGCATCGGCGTCGCTGGATGCTCCGCGGTAAATTTTTTGCAGCGCTATCGGCGCAGTCGGATTGTGGACGTCGGAGAGGAAACCGGCCGCCAGCAGATTCGATCCTTCGAGCGAAAGGTTTCCATAAGCGAGCATGTTGGTGTTTGCCGGAGCGTTGGCCCAGTCGGGGGCGTTCAGCTCGCTTTGCTGACTCGGGATTTTTGACGGGTAAAAGCTCGCGCTCACCAGTTCGAGAATGCCCGAATATTCCAAGTCGTTCCAAAGGACATCGTGGAAGGTTTTCTCGAGCGCTGGGGATGTCGCGCCGCGAACGGCGAAGTCGGGAGCGGCGACGCGAACTTTCGAAACGCCAAGGCCCGTGCCGGTTTTGAACCAGTCTTGCGCTGCGGCGGGTTTCGCGCCGAATAGAATGAGGATTGAGGCAAGCGCGGCCAGGATTACAAATCTTCGATTCGTCTCTTTGCTGTTCATTTGTACCTTCATCTTATTTTTGCATCTCTAATAGCTATCCTTAAATAAATCGGTGCCGCCGCAGCTTGCACTACCGGTGAAAATCGAACCAGAACTCGACGCTCACTTTCGATCCGTTGTATCCCGGAGGCAGCCGGTCGAGCGGGCTCGACTCCCGAATCGCGCGCACTTCCGACATATCCACCGACTGATTGCCACTCGACTTCGTAACCTGAATATTGGTGATTGTCCCATCGCGCAAGATGTCAAACGTCGCAATCACCCTCGGCGCTGATGAAATTCTCGGATCGATCGTGGACTGCAGCCAATTCCCGCTGATACGCCGCTGCACTGCTTCCACGTACCATGAGAAGCGATTCCCGAAATTTCCACCACCGGCGTCACCCACTGCCATACCGCCCTGCGTGGACGTGCCGGCGCCCATGGCGAACGATGTGTAGGGAACCGTTGGCGTGCCGCCACCTCCGTAGGGAACTGCATTCTCGGGAGGCGGCGTGGGATTCTCGAGCACCTTCGATTTGCGCGAATTGTATTTTGGCTGGGGTTTTTCAAGTTTGAATTTTGGCAGCGCGATCGTATCGGGAGGAGGCGGCTCCTTCACTTCCGGGGCCGGCTCAGCCTTATAAAGCCCCTTCGATTCGTCCACGACGCGGTTGGGCGTTTCCATTTCTGGGCGCGGCATCGGAATTCCGGGCACGTTGCCGACCAGCCCTACGGTGATCGCTCCGCCTGCGCCGCCCCACAAATCGCCGGTATGGGAATGAATTCCGGAATAGATCAGAAAGCCCGCGAGCGCCCCGTGCATCAAGACTGAGAGCCAGAGCGGTCCTTTCAGATTATCGGCTGGGTTATCGAGTGCGATGTCTGAAGCGAGAGCTGACATTTCAATGTGCTTGGTTGAGCGGTTGCGTCACCACGCTGACGTTTTGAATCCCCGACTGCCGCAAGGCATCGACCACGGTGGCCCAACTGCCGAACGGGACCGTTTCGTCACAACGAACGTAAACCGCCTGATGCGCTGGATCCTTCGTGCGCGATTGGTCAATCACGGCCTGGCCGAGATCATGGATGTTTACGGGTTTGTCGTTCAGGTAGACGCGTTGCGCTCTGTCAATCGTCACCACCTGGCGCACTTCGGTGAGTTCTTTTACGGTTTTGGTTTTTGGGACGTCCACTTCGATTCCGGACTGCAGGATCGGCGCTGTGATCATGAAAATAATCAGCAGCACCAGGACGACGTCAATGAACGGCACCATGTTAATGTCCGCTAGCGTGGTATCCGTTCCGCGTTGTATCTGTGGCATGGCGTGTCTCGAGGCTTTGCTGTTTAATTCGTCGATCTAATTCGGGCTGTAAATCGTTTCAATCTTGCTGACGAACTCCGACGCGAAATTGTCCATTCGCGTGGCTACACCGCGAATGCTGGAAAGATAGTGGTTGTAAGCGATCACGGCGGGAATTGCGGCGAACAGGCCCGCTGCCGTCGTAATCAGCGCTTCGGCAATTCCGGGTGCTACTGCGCGCAGGCTCGCGGTTCCGGCATCGCCGAGACCGGCAAATGCGTCCATCACGCCCCACACTGTGCCGAATAATCCGATAAACGGCGAGACGGAACCTGTGGTGGCGAGCCAGGACATTCCTTTTTCCAGCCGCCGGACTTCTTCGGCTGCCGCGAGATGCATCTCCACGCCGACGGCGCTCGGATTCTTGAGTTTGCCGGGATTTCCGCCGCCCGGATTTGGATTCCCTGGGCGCGGATTGCCGCTATTCATCTGGGCTTCGAGTTCGCGATAGCCGGCTTGATAGACGCTGGCGAGAGGAGTTCCGCCGGCGCTCGCCCGCAGAGTACTCGGGGAGGGCAAGCCGCCTCCAGCACGAAAAATCTGCAGGAAGCGCGAAGTCTGGGAATCGATCCGCGAAAATTGACCGGATTTTTTGAAAATAATTGCCCAGGAGTAGACGGAAAGAAACAACAGGATACAGAGAACGATGCGAGCCACCCAGCCCGTTTGCTCAATCAGGGTATCGAGGCGGCTGGCAAAAAGGAGCGACGCCAGACAGGAAATCGTATTCCCCCAGAAAAAGTATTTCCTCCAGCTACGAAACAACCGTAGCACACGCATCTAGGAGGGTCAAACAAATCAGCCAGATGCAAGGAATTTGTGTGCTGCCTCTCACGACACAGAAGGGTTCCGGTACCTGTCCCTACTGCAGTCCATACTTCGATGTTACTTTAGAAGATGTCTATGAAAGAGATCTTGAGGTTAGCACTCGTTGGATTTCTGACGTTGGCGGTCATCTGCTGCTCAAAGGTGGATGCTCCACGGCGAACGGCTGCTAACCTGAAAGTCCTGTTGGACGCAACGGATACTGTGCATGGTATCGGAGGTTACAAAAACACGCGGATGCTAGTGCGTCTGACGGACGACGGCAGAGTGGAGTGGGATAAATGGGTTAACAAAGGCTGGCAGCGCAATACCAGTTGGATTTCGCCGGCAGAGGTGACATCAATTAAGCGCCGCCTCGAAACCGTCGATGAGACCAAAATCACAAGCAAAATGGGGCCATATAACATCTATGTCGATACGAGCGTGGAACTCTCCATCCGAATGGCTACACGGACCGGACTGATTTCGTTTTCGGTTATCGACCCGTGGTCAAGTAACCTGCCAAGAGATGCGCTTGGCGAAGGGAGGATCCCAGCAATGCCGAGTGACGTTGAGTCCGTGGTTTGTGAGATTGACGCTTTGCATGGTCAGATCTCTGGGGATCCGGTCGACCGAATGTGCAAAGCCCAGGATGCCAGATCCAACTGAAACAACGCGGCCCACGCAAATCCGTTCTGTGACGAGATTGTCGGGCCTCGCGGACTGATTTGCTGCGCAAAATCGAGTTACGCGTGCTGTGTTAGAATCACCGTTCGCCTATGTCAAAGTCATTCGATATCGGAATAGGTTCGTTGACAAATGCAAATGGTTTGTCGGTCGTCCCGGTGTCTTCTCTCTACGCATCGAATGGCGGCAGGCCCGCCACAAGGTCCTTCTACATCGAGACGTTCGGCTGCCAGATGAACGTGCACGACTCGGAGAAAGTGGCGGGCGTGCTTCTCGAACGCGGCTATCGTCCGGTTGACACTGCGGCCGACGCGGATTTTCTGCTCTATAACACATGCAGCATCCGCGAAAAAGCTGCCCAAAAAGTGTTTCAGCGGCTGAACGACTTCAAATTCGCGGCGAAGGCAAACAAGAAAGTTATTGGCGTCCTCGGCTGTGTGGCTCAACAGGAAGGCGAAGAAATTTTCGAGCGCGCGCCGTGGGTGAGCCTGGTGTGCGGCTCGGCGAGCTATCGCAATTTGCCGAATCTGATCGAACAGGTGGAATCAGGCGGGCGCCGCGTGACGGGCCTCGATCTCGACACCGACGAAACATTCGAGACTGAAATCACGCGCCGCGATAATCCTTTTCGCGCGTACCTCACGATCATCGAAGGCTGCGACTATTCCTGTTCGTATTGTGTGGTGCCGCACACACGCGGCCCTGAACGCAGCCGGGCCAGCGATTCGATTCTCGCGGAGGTTCGGCGCCTCGCCGATAGCGGCTACACGGAGATTCAACTGCTCGGCCAAACGGTGAATTCCTACCGCGATCCATCGCCGCGCAAATGGAATTTTGTCGAGCTGTTGCTGGCCGTGGCAGAGATCGAAGGAATTCGCCGCGTGCGCTTCACTACCTCGCATCCAAATGACTTCACGCGCGAGATCGTCGAAGCGATCGATGCCACACCAGCGCTCTGCGACCACATCCATTTGCCGGTGCAGTCCGGTTCGACGCGCATCTTGCGCGAAATGCGCCGCACCTACACGCGCGAGCAGTACCTCGAGAAGATCAGCTGGATTCACGGGGCGCGCCGTCAGTTCAGCTTGACCACTGACGTGATCGTCGGCTTCCCGGGCGAGACGGAGGCTGATTTCGAAGAGACGCTCACGCTGCTCGATGCCATACAAAGCGACGGCGTCTTCGCGTTTAAGTACTCACCACGCCCCAATACGCCATCGCTCGCCATGCCGGATGCGATTCCCGAGGAAGAAAAGAGTCACCGCCTGGCCGTGCTACAGGAGCGCCAGCGCCAGATTCAAATCGCGTGTAACGAAAAGCTCGTCGGCGCGCGCTTTGAAGTCCTCGTGGACACGCATCACACCGCCCGCAACCAATGGGCCGGAAGAACTACCAGCAACCGCATCGTAAATTTTTCTACATCACGCGAGAATCTTCTGGGACAATACGTTCAGGTGCAGATCACGCGCAGCGCACCGAATAGTTTAATTGGCGAGGAAGTGCAGGGCGGGGAAGCGCAGTGAGTTAGAAACCGGGGTACCGGGAGGCCAGGCATGGAACTCGAATGCAAAATCCGCGGATTGATGATGGACCCGGTAACAAACATGCCTGTCGTCGTGCTGAAAGAAACTGCCGGCAGCGGAGTGCTTCCGATCTGGGTGGGCGTGTATGAAGCGAACGC
>DATNKB010000548.1:0-12834 GCA_035603595.1 Candidatus Dormiibacterota bacterium | reverse complement strand
GCTTATGCCGCGGGTGATTCGCTCGCTGCACTTTTGCCGAGATTACTCACTCGGCAATTGATGTTCACTAAAGAACGCCCACATCTGCCTCGTCGCGTCGATGCTGTGGCTATACCGCCCGATCATCCATTCCGCCGCTACCCGCTTGCCGCCAGGCCACTGATGGCCTTCTCCCTTCACTGTGTAGAGCACCACGCCCGCATCGTCAGCGCAGTCCGTGTATTGGAGGCGCGTGACATCCGCAGCGACCGCCGATTCGATCGGATTCGGTCCGCACCGGTTTCGCCGAGACCAATTCGCCATAAAGCCCGGAACACTCGGAAATGTGCCGCCGGCGAGTTTCGACCAGCCGCCGTTGTACGGACAAACAGGATCGGCGGTTCCATGAAAGGCAATCACCGGCACCGGCCGATGGTCCGTGCACCAGCTCCATTCCGGGTCGAGCCCAGCTGAAACCATCCCGACCGCCGCGATCCGATCGGACAGCGTGCACGACAGCACGAACGCCATGCCTCCGCCGTTCGACATCCCGTTTGCATAGATCCGCGTCTTGTCGATGCTGTAGGACTCCTCCAGTTTGTCAATCAACTCCGAGATAAAAATGACATCGGGCATACGCGATGGCGCTTCGCTTCCTGTCATCTCCCATGACTTGGGACCGCGACCGGTGCCTGCGGGATAGACGACGATAAGGCCGTTCTCGTCGGCCACCAGGTTCCATTGGCTGATGGCCATTGAGGAGCTCGGCCACGACATCGAGGTGTGCAGGCTAATGACCAGCGGCGTCGGGTTCGCGCGGTTGTAGCTCTTTGGGACGTACAGCAGGAACTCGCGCTTCTCACCGGAGGAAACGATAGTACCGGTGGTGGCGCTGGTCCAATTCGGGAAGTAGAAAACGGAGTAGAAAAACCCGAAAGCGAGCAAGACCAACACGATAGGCAGGCCAATGACAACCAGCACTGCGCGGATCACGATCTCCCTGCGATTCATAAGTGGTCTTTTACCTTCCGGGTCTCGCGACGAGCGGCCGAGCGACGCGCCAACTCAATTCTCTCAACTTATTACGTTGTTACCAGCAGAAATCTAACATAAGCAATCGTCAACGCAGGGTGCCGGGTACCAAAGCAGTAGATCGCGCTCAACTTTTGCAGCACCTGACGGCTCCCTCCGCAGTGGTCGGCGACTCGTGACGCCCTCATACGCCGCGACGTAAGGAAAGCTGACCTGCCAGACGAGAATTGAAAGAAGAACGCGAAGCGTCAATTTTTCCACGGAACTCCTCACACTCAGTGGCGGTTTTGGCTTCTGAGACAGGAGGGATTGTACAACCGGGACAGCTGCCGGTGAATCGACACATTACGTATTCAATGTGGAAACGACGAATGATTGCAGCTCAATGACCCACGAGTTGTAGATCCAGATCAGACCAGCTGTCCCAGCCATTCCCGATACCCCACAGAGCACGCTGTTTGATACAGCACCGAACTGAGGGGCTCTCGATAGTCACGTCTCAGCTTGAGATAGGTGGTGATAAGAGGATTTCCCAACATCTATCCGCATAACCAAGCTCGGGGCGGCGATAAGAAGCTACGAGTATTGCGGTTTTTGCAACCAGGATTTACTTTTGGCTCAGAAGATAGAGGTCGGCCTGGCCGGCGGGACGCGCATAGATGACCCTGGAGAGGTCGCGCGTAAAATCATACGCATTGCCGCCGGCGAGCAAGGGAAAAGTAAAGGGCAGCTTGAGCGCTACTTGAGTGGGGCCGGTGAGTTTTCCGTCGCGCCAGGGTTGGCGATAAATCGTCACATCGGAGCGCGAAGGGATTGCATAGAGGAACGACTTGCCGTCGCTCGCCGTGTCGATGCCGAATGTGACCACGCCGGGCAGCAAAGAGGTGCACTTCTTGTCGGCAAGCGAGAACTCGGAAATGCCGCCCTTCTCTCCTAGGAGTAACGTCAAGAGATATTGACCGCCGGGCGGGGTCTCAAACGCATGGCCGCAATCATTGGTCATCAGCTCCAGGTTCGAACCGTCCGCGTTCGCTTTCCAAATCGTTGGCCGCGAGGCTCCCTGGTCGAAACTGTTGATGTAGATCGATTTCTGGTCGAGGGTCGACATCACATTTTGAGTGACGCCGCCGTTCCAGGGAATCTGGTGGATGCCGCTGCCATCGGCGGCAGCGGCGAATGGCTTGTTCGGCTCCTCTTCCATAAAAAATAGATGAAAACTGTCGTGCGCCCAGCTTCCTGTGGATAGCGAATTCGATGTTGCGATTCTAACTTTATTGCTGCCATCCACATTGGCCACCCATAACTCGCTGCGGCCGTTCGAAGGTGCCGTGATATACGAAACCCGCTTCCCATCGGGGGAGATGACCGGTTGCGTTGCATTTTCCGAAGCGATATCCACGGATTGCTTGGAGCGGACATTGTAAGTGGTCAATAATCCCGAAGCCTTCCCGTTGACGAAATAAATGCCTTTGCCGCCTGGATCGCGCATGGGCGAAGAATCGGGTCCGGTGCCGAAAGTAATCTGCGTCATCGTTTTAGTTTTCAAATCGTATTGCCAGAGGTTATTCAGCCCGTTCACCGTGCGGCTAAGCAATAGTGATTTTCCAGGCTCGCCCCAGGCCGCGTCATGCAGATTCGCTGAAAGTTCACCCAGATCGTCTGCGGACTTCCGCCCCAGATCCACGTCGTAGACGTGAAGTTGGTCTTCGGTCTCTGAAACAACATTGGAATTTAGCACCAATAAGTGATTGCCGTTGGGATAGGGCAGAATCCTCCGCGGAGGCAAGGTTTTTGCACCGAAGCTATAGACCTCTTCTTCACCCAGGCCCGATTTGTCTGTGCGGAAGATTGCTCGCGTTGCGAACTTGATGTAAAAAATTGATCCGCCATCTGGCGAAGGTACCAGAGAACCACCGGCGATGACTCGCTTGGGATTTCCCCCGAGTGTGGGCACCGCCCAGCCTTCGCGACCAACGACGCTCCGCACATAATAAATTTCCGTGCCGTCAGGAGAAAAGCTGTCGATGGCCTTGTCGCCTTCATCCTTCGTGAGCTGCAGCGGCTCGCCGCCCGAAATCAGCATAACAAACACCTGGCCCACACCATCCACCGGAGAGCTGAACGCCACAGTGTGCCCATCCGGAGAGAGCCTCGCTCCATCCATCGGCTTGTTCCAATGGCTGATTTGGGTGACTTTCGCGGGGCCGCTTGGCGCGGTAGAGGCACTCTTGAAATGATAGAGAGCGAAGCCAACCGCTGCCAGTAGAACAGCCACGCCCTCGACGATGTATTTCGTGCGCGACGGTTTCGCAGCAGGCTGCACCGCCGTGACGCTGGCAGAGATGCCCGCCACTTCGGGAGCCCCTGGCGCTTCCGCCGCCCGCGTCCCCGTCGCTGAAATTCGGCCCGAACCCGTGTCCCGCTTAAGCCGCTTCAATTCGGCTCTTAGGTCCGCGGCATGCTGATAGCGCAGATCGCGATCCTTTTCGAGCCCGCGGTTGATAATCTCTTCGAGCTTCGGTGGAACGTCCGGGTTCAGGCGGACTGGAGCCACGGGAGCGCGGTTCAGAATCGCGTCGGTAATCACACCCGACGTATCCCCGCGAAAGGGCAGGGCGCCTGTCGCCATCTCGTAGAGGACTACGCCAAACGAAAAAAGGTCGGTCCGTCCATCCAGCTCTTTCCCCCGCACTTGCTCCGGCGACATATAGGCCACGGTGCCGACTGTCGTACCGGGGCTGGTAAGCAGCTCCTCGCCGGCAACCGTGGGCATTGTAGAAACGCCGATCCCTTGCGCAATACGGGGCGATGAGATTACCTTCGCCAACCCGAAGTCCAGAATCTTGGCGTGGCCGCGTTTCGTCACAAAAATGTTTGCAGGCTTGATGTCCCTGTGGACCACTCCTTCGGCGTGGGCCGCTTCGAGCCCATCCGCTACCTGGATGCCTAGGTCCAGGATGGTTTCGATTTCCATCGGACGGCCGCCGATGGAGTGCTTCAGCGTCATACCATCCAAGTACTCCATGGCAATGAAGGCCAGGCCCTTCTCTTCTCCAATCTCGTAAACGGTGCAGATGTTCGGGTGATTCAACGCCGACGCGGCCTGGGCTTCCCGCCGGAATCGTTCGAGCGTCTGCGCATCTCGCGCCACCTCGTCCGGCAGAAACTTGAGCGCGACGAACCGGCGCAGGCTTGTGTCTTCGGCCTTGTACACCACGCCCATGCCACCACCACCGAGTTTCTCGATGATGCGGTAGTGGGAAATCGTGCGGCCGAGAATAGATGCGGAGTCAGTCACTTTCCGTGCATCTTACCCCTGCTTCCAGATAACTGTCGAGAACAGGGATTATCACTACCTATCTCAGTCTGAGATTGCTGGTGGTAAGCGGATTTCGCAACAGTAATCCTGTCCGGAACTCCGCTGCGTTGTCCGTCGCCAGGTCGAAAGGAAAGCCCATGACAGTTGAACGGTCGGCTTGAGCGTTAACATTTCCATTTCCATGTCAAACGACCGAATTTATGGCTCCTACGATGCTCCACAGCAACGTCAGTAGAACGCAGACGATTCCGAGGAGTGGTTTGCGCTTGCGTCCCAGCCAAAACGCAGCGATGGAGCACCCGAACATCACAACGAAGTTAGCGTCGATAGTCACGAAGCGAGACGTACCGTAGGACTCGCCAAAAACTGATGGGAACATCATGCATAACAACAGCCACACATAACTACAGGTTGGACTGATAAGCAAAACAATCTCAAGCCGGGCAACAGGCCGAGAACTGACACAATCGCCCCACAAATAAACGAGGAGCGGCACTGGCACGAACGCCAGCGCTAGGATGACCCAAGATGGTGCGAAGAGGATTTCTCAACATCTATCGTGCGCGAGCCCTCTCGTAGTTCCATGTGCGGCAATTTGTAGGTAGTTATTTCACCGACGTCTATCGTGCTCTGTATAGTTTTGTTCTCGTTGGTCATGAGACTGGGGACATCCCAACTGCCCTCGGAGTCTAACTCTTCATGCGGATATCCTTGATAAGGCGATTGGGCATAGCCTTGATCATTGGCGGTAGCGCTCTGCTGATGTATTCGATTCATTGGCTCGCTCCGCATCCTCGGGTGGCCTTGGACATGCCCATTTCCCTTTCACCTGGTCGTATCGTGACCGGCAATTTGAACGTCGATTTAGATACTTTGTATTACATCGATATCGAATTTGACCGAGCGACGATGCGGTCCACCGTCAACTGCGAACCGCATTCCGTACTCGCTACTCAGTGGGCGCTGTCTAGCGATGGAGCGGTTATAGAGCGAGGGTCCGGTCCTTGGGAGGACCCGTGGCTAACGATAGGTGACTTTTTTAGTGAAAACGAGCACTACGCCTTCGATGCGACAGTGCTTCCCGGCGCTGATTGCCTGAACGCGGGCAATCCCAGACTCAAAATACAGACTCATCCCTATCCAAGCGATCTGTATACCATTCTCAGTTGGCTCTCAATATGGATCGTAGGTGCCGGGATTGTTCTCGTAGTTCGTCCTCCGTCTTGGATTTCAGCTGAGAAGTCAACGCTCAGAATATTTCCGGAGATGGTTCTGAAAAATGTATTTCCGTTGCAAAGACACCCTCCCATACCGCTGATAAGAGACTTACCGGATTTTGGACTTGTCCTCGGCTCCCTACTCTTCATCTTAATGTTTATTTACATAGTCATTCGGCCGATGACGCCTCATGGCCTGCCAGTGAATATTAGACAGCGAAACGCTCTGGCATGGCATAAGAGTCCTTGGCCAGAGACACTGAGCGTTTACGTAGACGGTAAGGACAGATTTTATTTGAATGGACAACTGATCCCAGCGGACCAATTGCGCATGAGGTTGAGTCAAGAACTTGGGAAGCGAATGGTGTGGACTGTGTATTTTGAGGCCGATGAGCGCAGCACATTTATGTCTGCAATGTATTCATTCGATACCATCCAGGGATTGGGAGCGAAACTAGTGTGGATCACGCCAGACATTCGAGAAGAATTGAACAAGGAGGCAGCCCGCTGATCGATGCGGGTTGAATTTGCTGCCAGAACCTTAGCAAGGGGCCCGGCGGCGGCCAGAACCGTAGCGTTCGGCCAGGTCGGCACCGCACCACGGGCAGAACTTGATGTGAAAGTGGCTGCTTCCTGATAAATCTTGGGGACTCTTTCCCAGAGGTTGGAACTGTACGTAGCAGAAAACTCCTCCCTTTGCTCTGATCACAACGAACGTCTTGAAACCATCTGGTCCCGGAGCATAAATGCGCGATTCAAATTCCGAACAACACCAGTTCAAGTTCATGGCGTGTATGGTACCTCAGGTCGTCTGGCCAAGAACTTCGCGGATAGCTGTCGAGAACAGGGATTATCACTAGCTATCTCAGTCTGAGATAGGTGGTGGGAAGAGGATTTCGCAACACCTATCTGCGTTGGTACATATCCATCACTTCTATAATGAAGTTTCCAATGACCCGATTCGTGCTCTTAAGCGGCCTACTTCAATCCTTCCACCAGATACAGATCAGAGAGAGTGCGACTGTATGAGTACACGTACGACTTCATGTCGGGCGTGAAAAGAATATTGCCGACGTTGTCTACACCTGCTGCATCAGCAGGCATAATTTGCTTCCAGACTTTTCTCTTTCCCGTCGAGATGTCCACCAGAGAGACAACTGTAGGCAAGCCCGTCAGGTTGTGAACACAAATCGAGGCGCCATCACCGCTAAATCCCGCCGTCCGGTCGTCGGATTCGATACTCGGAACGATTCGAGGCTCTCCTCTATCAACTGGAAATAGGTACGTCTTTCCATCTGGACCTAGACCGATAACCTCTTTCCCATCGGGTGATATGTAAACTGCGAATACTGCGCCACCTTCGGGACTAATTGGTCTCGGTTTGCCGCCTTGTACATCCTGAATCCATAGCCGTATAGCGTGTCCCGGTTCGCTTCCTGCAAACACGATCCGCTTACCATCGGGATGCCAATTGGCAGCGGTATGGTCAATCGCATCGTGCGTGATCGTCCTTGGTTCTCCTGTTTTGGTCGGAAGCATAATAATTTGCCCGGGTGAGGCGTGAGTGACGCACAAAGCCCAGTTTCCGTCAGGGGAAAGAGCCAGCGCAACGCCTTCGCCCAAACGGACAGCCGGTGAGCCATCGGTTCCCCTCACATAGACACCGTAGTTCGCGCCGCCCGCCTCTCCGTACTCGCCAAACAGCAACGTCCGGCCGTCTGCGGAAAGATCAGCAGGAAGAGTGGCGTCAAACCAGGACAGCTCTCGTTCTTGCGAATCTCCGTCGATGTGACCTTTCATCTCTGCGCGAGATGTGTCGCGCTTGAGTAATACGCGCCCATCCCGGGAAATATCGAGCAGCGTCAATTCCGCCGGGACCCGGGCGATAAGCCTCTCCTGTCCAGAAAGACTCACAGCCTGTACGGCTCGTTCTATCCCAGTTTTCGTGGCTGCGAACCAGATTTCCTCTCCGCTGGGAGACCATGCCAAACCGTCTGCACTTACCCATCCGCTTGAAAGCGTCTTATGGTTACCTTCTAAATCCACGATCATAACTGACCCTCCGTCATCGGCGGGCACCGGGTGATCGAGGAACGCGATTCGGTCCCCTGTCGGGGACATTCGTACATCCCCGATCCATCCGGGAGTCTTGTAGAGCGGTTTCCCTATCGGAAACTCGAGTTGGCCAAAGCCATTTTGCCGCCGGGCAATCGCTAAGCTCGAACCGTCCTTTGACCAATCAGCCCAATTGACCTGATCGAGAATCTCGCGCGGTGCGCCGCCCGCCAGTGGCAACCGCGCCAGCGTTCCGAATTGCTGGAACGCCCCAGACCGAGTTCGTAACGAGACTGCCATTTCCCCGGTTGAGGACATTCCTAAGATATGCACCCCGGAATGCCCGAGCGGCATTGATTCGGGATTGTCGGGACGCGTTGAGTAAAGCCCGATCGGTTGCCCTTCCCACCCTGCGCTGTAAATCACCGACTGCCCATCCGGCACAAATCGCGCGCCAAACACTGTGCCACGGCGAAATGTAAGTTGATGATAGACCGGCTGCGAGGTTTGCCCCTGGCGCTTGGCGGTGAATATTCCTCCTCCCCATCCCACGGCAAGCGCGACCGCCGCTGTGAGCGCCAGGGAAATCCATTGTCGCTTTGACGGAGGTTCTCCCTTCGGGATCGGATTCACGGAACCCGAAGACCCCGAACCCGTCGTCGTTCGGCCCGACTCCCTCTCCCTCTTCAATCGTTTCAGGTCTGCTCGAAGCTCAGCCGCTGTCTGGCAGCGCAGCTCGGGATCCTTCTCCAATGCCTTCGACAGGATCAGTTCGAATTCCACCGGCAGTTCTGGGTTAATTCGCAAAGGTGGTGCAGGTGGACGGTTAAGAATGGCTTCAGAAATCACGCCGGAAGTTGTCCCAGTGAACGCCTGGCGTCCGGTCGCCATCTCGTAGAGTACCGCGCCAAAGCTGAACAGGTCCGAGCGTGCGTCCAACTCGCCTCCACGCACCTGCTCAGGCGACATGTACGCCACCGTCCCCACAGCCGTGCCTGGACTGGTCAAGAGTAGCTCCGCCGCCACCGTCGGCAGAGCTGAGGTCCCCACACCGACACCCACACGCTCTGGTGCTAACTTCGCCAAGCCGAAATCGAGCACTTTGGCTTGCAGTCGCCTGGTCACAAAAATATTCGCAGGCTTGATGTCGCGGTGAATGATCCCCTTTGCATGGGCGGCATCAAGAGCATCGGCTATTTGGATTCCGAGATCGAGCACCTGCTCAAAATTGAGCGGCTTTTCTGTTATCCGGTGCTTGAGTGTCTGCCCCTCAAGCATCTCCATGGCGATGAATGGCGCCTGTTCTCCATCCATACTCGCCATGTCAATTTCATAGATCGTACAGATGTTCGGATGATTTAGTGCCGACGCGGCGCGCGCTTCGCGCTGGAATCGTTCCAGCGTTGCATGGTCTTTCGAGAATCCCTCTGGTAGGAATTTCAGCGCTACCATCCGGCCAAGTTTTGTGTCCTCTGCCTTGTAGACTACACCCATGCCTCCGCCGCCCAATTTTTCGAGGACGCGATAGTGGGACACCGTTCGACCGATGATGGACGAGGGATCAGTCACTTTGCGTGCATCTTACGCCCGCGTGCAGATAACTGTCGAGAACAGGGATTATCACTAGCTATCTCACTGTGAGATAGGTGGTGCGAAGCGGATTTCTCAACATCTACCCCAGATCGGGAGTCTTCGAATTAGAGCCGGTGCCCCAAAATCCAGCTGTCGGCATAATTAATTCAACCGCAACCTGCGTTTTACCCATGAAGCTGGGGCCCAAGCTGGTGACTCGGCAGAGTAATTCCTCTCCCAGATTTGGGTTCTCAAGACGGATTATCTGATCAACCTCTACTGAAGCCGCGAGAAGTATTAGCGCCCCGTGTTCATTCACAATTACGGTATGCGTCGCTTCTGATATGAACCGTTTATTAGAATCTTGGAATCGAACCACCACGGGGACCCTCGCTTTGACACGTTTGCTCCGGCGACGATTCTCGGACCACAAGTCGGTAGAAGGTAGGTCGGCCACCGGGGGAACGTAACAAGACTGCATCGGATACTCAAGTTTCAGATTCGGCCATGCCCCGGGAGGCACTGCTATCCAGGACGAATCTGCGTTGCGTGGAGAACCACAGAGCTATTTCACCGGGCCGAGGTAATGATCGAGCCAGTCGAGTACTTCCTTGAAGAATGGCGTGGGGGGAAGTCCGTGCCCTGATTCCAGGACCACGTGGCGCTTGTCTGCGGGAGCAGTGCCGAAGAGCCGGAAGAGAGGCTCCTGCGACGTCTGAAGCGGCGCCACATAATCGTACCGCCCGTTGATCATGAGCACGGGAATCTTCACGTGCGGCGCGAAATTCACCAAGCTCGCTTCCGGCCGCGGCTTCCAGCGAGAAGGGAGGCCACCACTCGCCAGCACTGCGACTCTAAAGCGGGTCTCGACCGCTAATGCGATCACTGCCTCCGCGGCACCCCAGCTGAAACCGTAGTACGCCAAGCGGCTGGTATCGAGTTCGGGGCGCGTTTCCAGGTAATCAATGGAACGCCGGACATCTTTCACTTGCTCGACGATTAGATCGCGGTCGGCAATGGTGCCGCGTTCCGGGAGCTTTTCAAAGCGCTCAAACGTGCCTTTGTATTCAGTGAACATCACGGCGCGTCCGCTCTTGATCAGAAAATCGACCGCGTACAAGTGGACGTCACTGAAGGGGCGCGCAGTTCGCGCGTCCGAGCCGGGGAAGAAAACAATCGTTTGATACGGAGGCGAGGCGTTCTTCGGCAGGAACAGGTTCGCGATGACACGCTCGTTGCCGTAGGCAGCATTGAAAGTGACGCGCTGGCGCCGCCAGTTCGGGGAGCTGTTGTCCTCGGATTCAATCTTGGCGTCGAGCGGCGAGCGGTCGTAGGAATACATATCCTTGTAAATGCGAAAAGTAGAATCAGGGACCGGCTTGAGTTCCGCGGTCTCGAGAAAATTGAAAACGGCCACCGGCGCAGACATTTTTTCGTCCGACGTCGCGTGCAGATATTTCACGAGCCGGAAGCCGTTCGTCGGGGATCGATCGAAGGGCACCCGAGCATCAGGTGTCTGATACATGTAAAGTGGTTCGGTGGAAGCGCCGCCAAGAATATAGCGCCGGTCACCGTTGGCGTTGATACACCATTCCTTCACATTGCCAGCCATGTCGTAGGTTCCGAAGGGTCCGAGTCCCGGATAGCTGCCGACCTGCGACGGGCCTTTTCCGGAGAAGTTGCTTACCTGCAGAATTTCCGCATCACTGTTCATGGTGGAGGCGCGATACCAGTGGTAAACCGTCGGCAGATTTTTCCCGGAAAAATCCGCGTAGGCCACAGCTTCATACCAACTCACGCCGCTCACGGGATAATCCTCCTGCCCGGCAGGATAGCTGCCCACCTCCCATCCGGATGGCCCTTGACGATCCGTCTTATCCACAAGGAGCGTCATGGCCTGCTCAAAGCTGAGCGAACTGCCATCTTTCACGAAAGGGAATTTCCAGTATTGAGGATTACGATAGCCTCCGGCGTCGATGAATTTCTTGAAGTCGCGGTTTGTGACTTCGTACTTGTCGATCAGGAAATCGTCCAGATGCGTCGTGCCGCCGGCAACCTCAACATCGCCTGCCGGCACGTGAACCATCTGCGCCGGAAGACTTCCCACAGTATCAAGGACGAGATTGTCACTTTCATCGTCAGTTGCCTCGACAGGTTCGTACCCTTCCTTCACGAATTTCATCGCATATTGCGCGTCGAGCAGAGAAAAATTCTCCAGCGGAGTCTTCCCGAGATATGCCCAGTTTCCGTGAACGTCGAGGTAGTCGCGGAAAAATACGTCCGCCCCCGGAGGAGTTGTGCGAATTACCTCTGGCAGGAGATGCTGCGCTTCGAAATTCTTCAGCGCGGGATCCCCCGGTGCGTAACTTTCCGCCTGCCGGACAACCTGGTAGACCGCTACTCCCTTCCGGTCCAGCGCCAGCTTCTGAATTTCGGGAATCGCTTGCTCGTGAACCCATCGGACGCGCGAATAATGGCGATAAGCAAGCCCGGCGGTGAGCGCGGCTATGGCGAACAGCGCGAACGTTGTAATTAGAAAGCGTGGCTTGCGCACGGCGCGGGCGATAGGCACCGCGCCGCTCGATTCCACGATGCGCTGCTGCCGAATCCGCTCGAGATCGGCGCGTATCGCAGAGGCGAATTCGTAGCGCTTCTCTCGGTCTTTCTGCAGAGCTTTAGCGATGACGCGCTCCAGTTCCCCTGGAAGCTGCGGATTCACTGGCGAAGGCGGCTGTGGCGTCCGGTTGAGTATCGAATCGAAGACCATCGCGGACGTTTCACCAGGAAAGGGACGCTTGCCGGTGGCCGTCTCGTAAAGAACTGCGCCAAAACTGAAAAGATCCGTGCGCGCATCGAGCGGCTCGCCCCGCGCTTGCTCAGGCGACATGTAAGCGACCGTCCCCACCGCGGCGCCAGGGCTCGTCAGCATTTCCTCCGTCGGTCCGGTTGTAGGAAGAGCCGAGGCCCCGGCAACCTCCGGCACCCGATAGTATTCGTAGGTCAGTTTCGCCAAGCCGAAGTCGAGGATTTTCGCGTGCTCGCGGCGAGTGATGAAAATGTTAGCCGGCTTGATATCGCGATGGACGATGCCCTGGCTGTGAGCCGCGTCCAGCCCATCGGCGATCTGGATGCCAAGGTCGAGCAGAGAATCGACGGGGAGCGTGCCGCTCTCGATGCGGCTCTTCAGAGTTTCACCGTCGAGGAATTCCATCACGATGAAAAGCTGCGCGTCGTGCTCGCTGATCTCGTAAATCGTGCAGATGTTGGGATGGTTGAGTGCGGAGGCAGCGCGAGCTTCCCGCTGAAAACGCTCGATTGCCTGCGCGTCGCGGGCAATTTCCTGGGGCAGAAACTTTAGCGCGACGAAGCGGCCGAGTTTCGTATCTTCGGCCTTGTACACCACACCCATCCCGCCGCCGCCGAGGACTTCGATCACTCGATAGTGGGAAATCGTGCGACCGAGGATGGATGAGGACTCAGGCACTTTGCGTGCATCTTACGCCGGCTTCCAGATAAGTGTCGAGAACATCTCTAACGAAGTCGGCTCCGTCAAGAACGTTTTGTCTTAGTTTTTTATTTTTCTGAGCACACCTGTCTGTCTGCGCAGCAGCGTTTGGTCGATTTGCTCTCGCGATTTCTGCTTCTTTCCGTTTCACGTTC
>DATNKB010000547.1:0-10279 GCA_035603595.1 Candidatus Dormiibacterota bacterium | reverse complement strand
GATTTATTTGCGATTAGGAATTTTCAAACGCCTTTTTTTCAGATACTTACGTGGACTTTTAATTCCAGATTTGCGATTAGAAATTCGGCTAATCGCGACAATTGGCCTGCCTTATCGGTCCATTGGGCTAACGGTCCATCGGTCGGCCGTCTATCGGCCGGGGGTCCACGGGCGACGGTCCATTGGATGACCAGCCACACTCTTTCAGAGTGGCCCAAAGACGGGCGAGGGGCATACCCATTACGTTGAAATAGCAGCCTTCGACGCGGGTTACGTAGCGACCGCCGAGGCTTTGGATTCCGTAGGCGCCGGCTTTGTCGAAGGGCTCGCCGGTGGCGATATAGGAGTCGATTTCGGCGTCGGAAAGTTGGGCGAAATGGACGCTGGTGACTTCTTCGATTATGCGCTCGACTTTTTGGGGCATGCGGATTACGGCGAGACCAGTGTGAACTTCGTGCACGGCGCCGCTTAATTGGCGCAGCATTCTGCGCGCATCGTCAGGAGAGTTGGGCTTCAATAAAATCTCCCCACCATTGACGACCACCGTGTCCGCACCGATTGCGATGAAATTGTCGCCGCTTGTTTCGGAGTTTACGGATGCGCGAGCCTTTTCGAGCGCGAGGCGTTGCACGTAGCCGCTGGCTGGTTCGCCCGGGTGTCGAGTTTCATCGATGTCCGCGGGGCGGACTTCGAATTCAATTCCGGCGTTGCGCAGGACTTCGGCGCGGCGCGGTGATGACGAGGCGAGGATCACTTTGTTCATGAAATTCCCAAGGCTGCCATTGCTTCGGTTTTCGTCCAGCCGAAGAGGCGCGCAACATCTTTCGGCGACGATTTAGGGCAGAGGGCCAGGAATTGCGCCGCGAGCGTGCGGCGTGCGGTTTCCGGCATGATTTTGCGAGCTGCAGCAGTCTCTTTCGGAAACGCGCGACACACAAGCTCGAATTTGCCCGATGCCCATGCGGCGGTTTCCTGCTCGGTGCCGAAGTGCACTACGATTAGCATGCATTGTAGTTGCGCCATGGCGCGCTTGAAACGGACATTGCCCGCTTTCGAGTCCATCTTCGCGACATTGCGCAGTTCGAGCGTGGCGAGAGGGCCGTGCGATGCGAGGGCTTCCCAAATAGCGCGCGCGTTCTCGGTGATGCGGCCGGCGGAATAGAACCGGTCGCAATCGCCCGGCTCGATTGATGTTTGTTGCATGGCGAGAAAGTTGGGAAGCTGCTGTAGCGAGATGAAGCTGCCGCGGCCGCGGAAATACTTCCCATAAAAGGCGTGTTTGCGCTGAGGAATGCTGCCCTTCCATTTCCAGATCATTTCCGAGTAGCGGTCCCATTTGAATTCGACTTGCGGGTTGCGTCGTGTGACGGCGTAATAAAGCGATGGTAGCGGAACATTTTTTACAGGGAAAAGCATGCAGAAGCCGGCAGCGTCGATAAATCGCACCGCTTGGCCGGGGGTGAGAACGCGTTTGTGCCAGCGGAAAGGGTTTGGCGGAACGGTGGCTTTCTTGCGCACTTTGAAAAATTAACACAGAGGATGCGGAGAGCACAGAGGCATGGAGCGAGAAGAATATTTGTCTAGCGATGCCGCAGCCAGAGGACGAATCCGAAAGAGGCTCCGGCAATGAGCGTGGCGGCCAGGAACCAAAGGGCCCCGGGGATCGTTTCGAGTGTCAAAAGAATTACTGCGGCTACCACAAGCAAACCGGCCGGATGTTCGGTGATTATGCCGACGCCGTAGCGTCCAAACGGTTTTACGGAATCGATGTCTTTTTCGATCATCGGTAGTTACACCATTAGTTAAATACTACGCTTCGAACAGATACCCAACAATCTATTCGTTCCGAGTTGCCACTGTGGAGTCGCCCGCAGGTCCTGAATTACCGTTGCTTGCAGCCTGCACTAATTCCACCTATATCGGTGCCTTTACAACGGTCAGTAATCACCGTTACTTCGCACGCACCGTTCCGGAACGTAAAGGTCCAGGTCCTTTAGCTTGCATCGTACTGTTCGTCCACCAGCGAGGAATCGGAATTCCCGAGTACGAAGTCTCGTGAGAGATATTGCAACTGCTTGTCGGCGCGTTCTAGAGCTTCTGCGCGGCTCAAAGGCTTGCTGTGACATCGCGCGTAGTAGTCCCCGAAGAGAATCAGTGCGAATAGAACGATCCCAAGAGCCGCTGCTCCCCAGAGTTTTTTGGACACCGGCGACATACAGGAGGCTCCTCGTCGGCCTAGATGATTACGGATTCCTGGTATTCGCCGAAAGCGCGGCGTAGGGCGTCTGAGATTTCGCCTACTGTGGCGCAGGATTCGACGGCTTGAAGGATGGCGGGCATCAGATTTTCTGTGGTGCGGGCGCGCCGCTCGATTTCGGCAAGGGCGGATTTGGTTTTTGTGGTGTCGCGGCGAGCGCGGAGGGCGTTGAGACGCGCGATCTGAGCTGCTTCGACTGCTGGGTCGATCTGAAGGGTGGGAATCGGGCGTTCTTCTTCGGCCTGGAATCGATTGACGCCCACAACCACCTGTTCGCCGCTGTCGACGGCCTGTTGATACTCGTAGGCTGCCTTTTGAATTTCCTGCTGTACGAAACCGGCTTCGACGGCGCGGAGCATGCCGCCCATGGCATCGATTTTCGCGATGTATTCCTCGGCGCCTGACTCGATTTCGTTGGTGAGTTTTTCGATCGCGTAGGAACCTGCGACCGGGTCGACCGTGTTTACGACGCCGCTTTCATTGGCGATGATTTGCTGCGTGCGAAGAGCGAGAAGAGCGGATTGTTCAGTGGGAAGCGCGAGGGCTTCGTCCATCGCATTGGCGTGGAGCGACTGGCAGCCTCCCAGCACAGCGGCGAGGGCCTGAAGCGAGACGCGCACCAGATTGTTTTCGGGCTGTTGCGCCGTAAGCGAGGAGCCGGCTGTCTGTGCGTGGAAACGCAGCATCATTGAGCGCGGATCGCGGGCGTGGAAGCGGTCGCGCATTGTGCGGGCCCAGAGCCGGCGGGCGGCACGAAATTTCGCAATTTGCATGAGAAATTCGTTGTGAGAATTGAAGAAGAAGGAAAGCTGAGGCGCGAAATCGTCGATCGCGAGGCCTGCGTCGATTGCCGCCTGGACGTAAGCGATTCCATTGGCGAGGGTGAAGGCAACTTCCTGAACGTCTGTGGAGCCTGCTTCACGGATGTGATAGCCCGAGATCGAAATCGCGTTCCAATTGGGAAGTTCGCGGCGGCACCAGGCAAAGATATCGGTGACGATGCGCATGGCCGGGCGAAGCGGGTAAATGTAGGTGCCGCGAGCGATGTATTCCTTGAGAATGTCGTTCTGGACAGTGCCAGCGAGGCGCTGGAGATTTGCGCCTTGCTGTTTGGCGACGGCGACGTAGAGGGCGAGAAGAATCGCGGCGGTGGAATTGATGGTCATCGAGGTGGAGACGTGTTCGAGGGGGATGCCGTCGAAGAGCGTTTGCATGTCTTCGAGGGAGTCGATGGCGACGCCGACTTTTCCTACTTCACCCTGCGCGAACGGGTGGTCGGAATCCATGCCGATCTGCGTGGGGAGATCGAAAGCGACGGAGAGGCCGTGAACGCCTTGCGCCAAGAGGTAGCGATAGCGCTGGTTCGATTCGACGGCGGTGCCGAAGCCGGCGTATTGGCGCGTGGTCCAGAGGCGGCCGCGGTACATCGTGGGGTAGACGCCGCGGGTGAAAGGGAATTGGCCTGGATAGGCGAGCTCGGTTTCAGGGTCCCAGCCGTTTAGGGTATCGGGAGAAATTACGGCTTCCATCGGCAGGCCCGTGGGCGAGGCGAGCTTGAGCTCGGTTGGCTCGGCTGGTTTCTTAATTTTGTCAGTCATCCGTTTTCGTTAACGAGAAAAGTCGAAACTGGAAAATCGAAAAGTGAAAATGGCTAGAGCTGTTTCCATTTGGCTGCTTGCAGACGTCATATTATCTGATGCGGCGGGCGCGGCGGAAGGATACGAGGCCGAAGATCGTCATCATCAAAGCGTAAACGATCGCGAAACCGATCAGCCAGAGGACGGGGCGCGTCTTCCATTGGCGCCAGGCTGCCATGACGCCATAGACAGCGAAAACGATGAACATTGCGCCGGCGAATTCGTGGAAAACCTGGCGGGCGATGCGCCATAAGGCGCGGAAGGTTACGCCGGAGGAGCGCCAGAGGGCCGGGAGCATGTTCGCGGGCATGAGGAGATTGTAGTACAAGCTGTGGCGGGGCGGCATTCGTGTTGCGCGAGGGAATCGATAAAAAAGACACAAACCGAAGTTGGGATTTGAGGCTCTGTTTCTGAAAGCGGGGGCAAGCCGCCGCACTCCAAATAGGGCGTGCCAAGCGCGATGCTCCCTGGGACAAAGATGTGAACAGAAGCATTTCAAATAAGGAAAAGGCAAAAGAGCCGGCAGGATGCCGGCGCTACAAGGGAACGCGGGTCGCGGTGGGTGGCAAGAATCGGAGCGGAGTTTCAGTATCGCGTGCAACCTAGACTCGACGTTGGACGGAAGGAGGAGGCAATGGCTTTGCAACTCGACGACCATATGAAGCAGCTGCTTCGGGAATTGGGCCACGCGATCAACGAAAACGTTTCCGGCTCAGAACGGATCGCCGAAGCCATCTCCAACATTCGCGCGGCTGGATTCGATATCGCGCTGAGGGTCAAGGCGACGATTGGCCTGACACGACGCCAACCACAGGACCCGGAAATGACATCTGGAGATCCGCGCTTCCTGGAGTCGCTTCGCATCCAGATAGACGTCAATGAGGAAAATCGAGAAGGGAAAATCGAAAAGTAAGGGACGTTAGAGCCGCCTCGATTTTTTTGTGCAGACGACTAGCAAAGGGATCGGCGAGAAACAGGAATCAGCGGCGGAGATGCGTTGGTACGGTGACACAGGGCCTTCGGTTCTCCGGGTAACCCTTCGCGCCTCAGGGCAAGCAGGAATGCCTGTGGTACTGAAAAGCGTCGTTGTGGCTACTGGGATCAACGAAATGCTTGCCCTAGGGGACAGGTTACCGACTTGAATCGTGTACCCTAGCATGGGCTTGTTTCGGGTATTGTGTGCGGCCTAAAATTAGTGTAGGAACAGCTGGGGGTAGGAGGTAACCGCTTTGCAACTCGACGACCGCATGAAGCAGTTGCTTCGGGAACTGGGCCACGCGATCAACGATAGTGTTTCGGATTCGGAGCGGATCGCCGAAGCCATCTCCAGCGTTCGCGCAGCTGGATTCGACATCGTGCTGAAGCTGGATGCGACGATCGGTCTGGCGCGCCGCCAGGCTTCGGACGCGAAAATGACGACCCAGGACCGTCGCTTCCTGGAATCGCTGCACATCCAGGTGGACGAGCAGTCGCTCGAAGAAGAGCCGGTGCAATCGAAGCTGGAAATGACGGCGCAGGACATCAAATTTCTGAAGTCGCTCAAAATATCCTTCGATGAAGACGCTTAGAATCTTCCCGGCGCTGGCGGCCCTCGCTGCGGGCATCGCAGTTACGTCTGCGCCTGCAAAAGCACAGAGTGACCAAGCCACTCCGCTGACTACGACTTCTCCAATCGTTGTGAAGCAGAAAGCTGCGAAGCCTGTCTGGCTGAAAGCGGAAGTGATTCACGCCGATCAGCTTTCGCTTTTGGTGCGCGAAGAAGACAACGGGCTGAACATTCACACGTTTACGTATTCGGACAAAGCGCGGGAGAAGATACAAGCCGTGCTCGAGGCCGGCGGTTATCAGTATGGCGATAAAGTAAAGATTCGCTATATGCCTGGAAAGAGCGAGGCGCTCGACATCCGCGGAGGCCCCTCGAAGCCGCTTTGAGCCTCCGGTGCGCGATATTTGATTCGCTGAATCTGGAATGTGCATTTGAATTTTGATGATTCGCCCCCCTGCTGTTGCCGGCCATTTTTATCCCTTAAATCCAAATGAACTCGCGCAAAACGTAGATGGGTTTCTTTTGCCGCGGGCAGAAAAGAATCGCGCCCTCGGCTGCGTGGTGCCGCATGCGGGTTACATCTATTCCGGACACGTAGCCGGCGCTGTCTACTCCGCACTCGAGATACCTGCGCGGCTGATTCTCCTGGGACCGCGGCACTACCCTCGCGGCGAATCGCTTGCGATTCTATCGGAAGGAAGTTGGGCGTCGCCGCTGGGTGACGCGAGGATTGACTCGGCGCTCGCGGCAGAATTGAAACACGAATTCCCGAGGCTGCGCGAAGACGCTGTGGCGCACGAACGAGAGCATTCGCTCGAAGTACAGATTCCATTTCTGCAGCGGCTGCGCGGTGATTTTCGATTTGTTCCCATCGTGCTGGGAACGGACCGCTACGGCGTGCTCGAGGAATTGGGGCATGCGGTGGCGAGGGTGGTGGCAGCGCAGGGCGAACCAGTGCTGGTGGTGGCGAGTTCGGACATGAATCACTACGAGAGCGATGCGATTACGCGCGTGAAAGACGAGCATGCGATCGCGCGCGTGCTGGCGCTCGATCCTCGCGGCCTTTACGACACGGTGCGAGCCGAAGGAATTACGATGTGCGGATTTGCGGCTACGGTGGCAATGCTTGTAGCGGTGCGCGATCTGGGTGCGAGCGAAGCGGAGTTGGTGCGGTATGCAACGTCGGGAGATATTAACGGCGACCGGGAGCGTGTGGTGGGCTACGCCGGCATCGTGATTCGCTAGTCCGCGATGCCGGCTCTTGCCGTTAAGAGTTGAGAGTTCTGATTACGACGCTTACTAAAACACGTTCACAGTAAAGGTCATCGAGTGGGTAGTACTGTTCGACGTGGCTGTAATCATGGCATTGGTGCTTGAACCGGTGCCGGTTCCACCGCCGCCACCACCTCCTCCACCGCCGCCCCCGCCGCTACCGCTTCCGCTACATCCGGCAACCCCAAGGACGAAAGCGAGAGCCATCAGCCCCGCAGCTACGCTTACGCTCCATCGCGATCGCTTGAGTTTCCCGCCGAACAGCAGGAAGGCCATGCCGACCATCGCGGCAAGTGCTATCGATGCGGCCACGTACCTGCGTGGGCTTCCATTCGGCCGAGCGCCGGTGCTCGGCGGCACGCTCGCCGTGGTTGTGATCGTCACAACGGTGGACGCAGATTGGTGAGTTGCATCGAGGGTTACCGAAGCCGGGTTGAAACTGCAGCTCGCGCCTGTCGGGAGGCCCGTACAAGATGACGGGGTGAAATTGAAAGTGCCGGTGAAGCCGTTGATGGCGGTAACGGTCAAATTCAGAGCGCCCGAACCCCCAGCGGACGGCACACTGACGATTGCTACGCAATTCGACAAGGCAAAGTCAGCAGCGGCGCCCGGATTTGTAATTGCGAAATTATTCGCAAGGTTGCAGACGTTTATGGAGCCGAGTCCGGTGGCCAGATCGAAGCCCGTGCCAGCGCTAAAGCCAGTGAGGATTCCATTGGCATCGCCCTGGGTGGCCACGTTGCAATTCGGCGATCCTTTGACGCACGGCGTTGAAATCGTGCCGACTGTGACGTCGTTGAAGATGCACGAACTTGCTGGCGAGGCTGAATTACAAGCGGCTGCATTCTGCTGGGCAGCCAGCGAATAGAGTGTGGGATTCGGAAGGCCGAGGTTTCCGCCCGTCTTCTGAACGAGAAGGGAGAAAATCGCGCCCATCACTTGAGTGGAAACGGAGGTGCCGCCAACACCTTCAAAGAGGGAGTTGCCGTTTTTATCCGAGCTCAAGCTGCACGCGGCATTGTTGGTGTTCGTGTCTTGCTGGCAAATGATGTAGAAGCTTCCTACGAGTCCGTCCCCTGCAAAGAGCGAGACATCCGGAATCAAGCGGGTGCTGCCGCCCGGGACTCCAGGCCCCGTCTGCCAGGTGGGACGCGGGTTGCCAGAGGAGCATGTCGGGGGCGAGCCGGTAAGAACCGCGCAAGTGCTGATGCCGCCGCTGCCGCCGATGGGACCAATCGAATTCGCCAGATTTGCGGTGTTATTGCAATTGGCTTCCGGAGTAGTGCTAAAACCAACCTGGCCAAAAAGAGAATTCGTGCAGGAGTCGTTCCAGGTGGTTTCCGGAATGTAACCTAGAGCGGATCCCTGGCTGCTGGTCAAACTCGTTAGACTCCAGAATGACGTGGCGTTGGTGAGTTGATTGAAATCCGTGCCACCGACGGCGACATTAAAGGGCGTGCTGGCGAGACCGCTGACAGCGAGACCGCCCGTGGCCGGCTGCTCCGTGGAAACATTCGGGTTATCAAAATCGCATCCGGCTGAGCCGTTGTCTCCGGTTGAAACGACGATCGTGATGCCCTCTGATGCGCCCTGCATCCAGCGAGTATTGACCATTGCATTTACCACGGTGCCGAGGTCTTGCTCGCAATCGCCAAAGCTTTCGCTGAGCACGGGAGCCAGTTTATTGTCGACGATGAACTGCGCGGCGGCATCGACGCCTGCCGTGGAGTTCGTATTGGCCGCGATTACGAAATTAATTGTGGCGTTCTTGGCGATTGCGCCGGCCCATTGCACGTCCAAGTCGGCCTCGATTTCGTCGGGAGTGATCCCCGGATCGGTGGAGCCGGTTGGGATGGTGATGGTGGGGTTTTTGGCCGGCAGCCCGAACATTTTCCGGAAGTTGGTAACGTCCACCATGTTGATGTTGCTGTCGCCGACGACGGCGATTGTCTGCCCGGTGCCGTCAATGCCCGCGTTCCACAGCGGGAGCAAGTTGTAAATTATGGCGAAGTCTTCGGGGCCCAGCGCGAAGCAGTTACTCGCGACGAATCCGCAATCGCCCTGGACAGGAAAAGTGAACAGCGGGTGGAGCGGCTTCACTTTTCCGTCGGCGGTTCTGGTGAAGGTGCCGCGGGAATGGCTGGCGGGCTTCGGAGCGAAGTTGTGCAGAGTGCCGACACCGGCGACGACATTGGCGAGCGCGGCGGGAATCTGCTGCTCGGAGGAGTTGGCCCAATGTTCCTCGTTGTTGACGACGTAGCGGTGGATGGCGGTGCGAAACGCGTCGTGCACTTGCCCGGCGGTGCCGGAGAAATGGACGACGGTACGCGAGGGTGAAACTTCGACGCTCTGGAAACCGTGCGACTGCAGCCAGGACGTGACGGCTTGGACGTCATGATCCGAAGGGCCGAAGCGGGCGCCGAATTCTTGCGGCGTGACCCATTTGTGATAGTTCGGCGAGGTGGGGTCCTGCTGTTCGCGCAGCAGAGTGGCGAGTGCGGCGTCCTGCTCGGGAGTGCGCTTCAGGCCGAGCATCATGTTGTCCATGGGCAGGCTATCGGGCGCGAGGCCTCGATCGAATTCCGCGCGGGCGAGCGGATGCGTGCTGCCGGAACGCATGACCATCTGGCTTTCGTTGACGGGCTGCGTGACCATTGAACGCGCTTGGTTGGTTTGCGCCGGCGTGACGAGAGCGCCGGCCGACAGGAAAGCAAGGAGTGCTAACAATTTGGTGATAACCGTGTGTGTGGGTCGCATGGTTTTTATGAGTATCTCTGATGCCCCGAAAGGGCAAATAAGATGGTTGTCAGTTGAGCCGAAAAGTAAATATTTGGCGGACTAGGTACTGTCCGAATTGAGGATTGGCCGAGGCACAAAACCTCGGTTGTCCTGGGAACTAAAACGCTGTCTCAATGTAATAGCATCTAGCTGCGAATCTCAACGTGAATTTCGAATGCGGCTGGCGAGCGTTCGGGCGCGTTGCCGGGCGATATCGATAAATTTATCATCCGCGGAGACTTGATCAAGGGCGCCGAGCAGGCGTTCCGGCTCGGGGAGTGTCTTACTGTTGTAATCGGCTTCAATCTGAATCAGGGCGTCATTTACGCCCAGGCGATCGTATCGCATCACTCTTTGCAGGTTCGAGAGATCGGACTCCTGCCGCGCCAGGCCTTCGAAAATATTCAGCAGCTGAGTGGCAGAGTCATCCAGGGTGTAATTGAACTTCACCTCGTGGCTTTCTGCGCCCTTCGTGTAGACGAACGTCTTTTCGCCGAGGTTGGCTATACGCCGGTGGATGTCCAGATCAACGCCCTGAAAATTATGGAGTTTCGAGGCGAGATCGAAGATACGCTGCACCAGAGGCGGATTGATTTCGAACGCCACTGGGTCGGATTCCTCGTCGATCTGGCGAATATCGTAGGTGGCGGCGCCGTTCTGGCTCACCTTGATCTGGACGTATTCAGGGTAGCTGGACTTGAAGACTTTGCGATAAATAATGGTTGGGCCGTCAGCGGGGCCGCCGGCGAGCGCGGACGCTACGGAAAGAAGAACTAGTAACAGCACGCC
>DATNKB010000546.1:0-9828 GCA_035603595.1 Candidatus Dormiibacterota bacterium | reverse complement strand
CGTGGGGCGCGTGGGGATATCGAATTCGTATTGGTCGTAAGCGGCGTAGGGCATCGCTTTGCGCAGGTCCCATTTCACGCCGCTGCCGCGCAGAACCGGCCCGGTGACGCCAAGCGCGATGGCATCGGCGGCGGTGATGATGCCGACGCCCTTGGTGCGGCCCACCCAGATGCGATTCTCGGTGAGCAGCGTTTCATATTCATCCACGCGGTGCTCGAAATCGTTGCAGAAGCGCTTCACATCTTCTTCGAAGCCGTCGTAGGTCTCGTATTGCAGGCCGCCGATGCGGAAGGCGTGCGTGGTCAGTCGCGCGCCGCAATACTTTTCAAATATTTTCAAAATTTCTTCGCGCTCGCGGAAGCAGTAGAAGACGGGCGTGAGCGCGCCGATATCGAGGGCATGGGTGCCGAGCCAGAGCAAATGGCTCGCGATGCGCTGGAGTTCCGTGAGTATCGTGCGGACGACTTTCGCGCGCGGCGGCGCTTCGGTGCCGAGCAGCTTTTCGACCGCTTCGCAGTAGCCGAGGCCGTTTGAAACAGCCGCGACGTAATCCATGCGATCCACATAGGGCGCGAATTGCTGATAGCTGCGATGCTCGGCGATTTTCTCGACGCCGCGATGGAGATAGCCGATGATGCATTCGGAATCTACGACGCGCTCACCGTCGAGCTTCAGCTTTACGCGCAGCACGCCGTGCGTGGACGGGTGCTGCGGCCCCATGTTGAGGATAATTTCGTCCGCGCCCAGCACGGTGGTGGTGATTTCGGTTGTGGGGCCGTTCGTCATTTGATTTCGTGCGCTCTTCCCTGCTCTCCTATTGCCCGCTCTCGATGCCCAGATTCTCGCGCACCCAATCTGTGTCCTGCTTCAAGATGTCGTAATCCTTGCGCAGTGGATGGCCTTGCCACTCATCTGGCAAAAGGATGCGTTTCAAATCCGGATGGCCATCGAAGACGATTCCGAACATGTCATAGCATTCGCGCTCGAGCCAATTTGCCACCGGCCAAACTTCGCACATACTCGGCACCGGTTCGTTTTCGCCGAGATGCGCTTTCAGACGTAGGCGCTCGTTTTTCGGAAACGAGTACAAAATTAGAACCACATCGAAACGCTTTTCGCGCTTCGGCCAGTCAACGGCGGTGAGGTCGTCGAGCATGTCGAATTTTTCGTCATCGCGGCAATAGCGCGAGATTTCGCGCAGCTTATCGGCGGCGACTAGCACAATGGCCTGCTTGCGGTCCTGCGTCGCTTCTTTGATGGCATCGCCAAAGCGCGATTTCAGGCGCTGCACGAGCTCGTTATCGAGCGGCGTTGGTCCTTCTTTCGGTGGAGGTGGCGCAGCTGGCTTAGGAGGTGCGGCAGCGGCGGGAGCGCCAGGAGCAGCAGGTTTGGCCGGGGCGGCGGGCTTCGGTGGTGCGGCTGAAGTAGGCGGAGTGGCTGCTGCGCCTTCAGCAGGAGGTTTCGGTGGAACAGAAGGTCCCTCCGCTGCCGCTTTCGGCGGATCGGCGGGCGGTTTGGGAGCTGGCGTCTTTTCCGAGGGATCGTTAGCCATCGTTTCGATCGGCCGCAGTCGTCAAGCAACGACGAGCGAATTCGCTCCATCGCGCGCGAGCAGCCCGCCTTTTTAACACACCCCAAAAAACAGCGTCAACGCATTCGGACAGATATTTCGGACCAGCTAGACCCAGTCGAGAGCGCCTTTGCGATAGAGCCAGATGTAGCCGACCAGCAAAATTCCGAGAAAGACGAGCATGGTCAGCAGCCCATATACGCCGAGCTGGCTGTATTTGATCGCCCAGGGGAACAGGAAAATCGTCTCGACGTCAAAAATGACGAATAGAATCGCGACAATATAAAAGCGGACGGAATAGCGGCCGCGGGAGCTGCCTTCCGGAGGAACGCCGCACTCGTATGGCTCGAGGCGCGCGCCGGTGGTCTTCATGTCCGGGCGAATGTATTTGAAAAGTATGAGAGATACGGCGGGAAACGACGCCGCGAGAAGCGCGTAAATCAAAATCGGAATGTATTGGCCCGGCATCACCGAATTAACGGGCAATCCTAGCATAGGGGACGAGTGACAGCCAATGCTATCCAGCACTCATACCGGAAAGAATCGGCGGCACCAAGGGCTTCAGGATTTGCGGCGCGCCAACGCTTGTGTAAACTTACGGTCATGGGAAACGTCACGCGCCTGGACAGGGTCTCGGTTTTCGGCAACACGCTGAGTTTCCTTATTCCGCACGATTGGATCGAAGGTCAAAGCGAGGATGACCACTATCTGTATCATTTGCCGGAAGCTGAATCCGGATGGCTTCGCGTATCGCTGATCTCGATCGAGGTTCCTAAAGAGAATCTTTCAGGAAAACTCGATGAGATATTCGAGGGCGAGATGCACGTCACCATCGAGGAGCAAACCGGGAATCGAGTATGCACGTGGGAAAAAGACTCCGAAGAAAACGGCGTCCCAATACGTCTTTTTTACTGGAAGATCGCAAATGCTGTCCCGCCTAACCATGTGCGCGAGGCAATTTTCTCTTACACTGTCGTCTCGAATCTCGCGGATCTGAAAGAAACTCGAAACGCGGTTGATCTGATTGGCCGATTGGTCAGGCAAGCACAGTTTTGCAGGCCTAACTAGGTGTGACAGGCTTGTAGACGAGACCGATCACGAGTCCGGTGATGAGCCAGCCGATGAATCTTCCGAGGGCTATGAAAGCGGCGAGCCTGGCGCCGATATTGAGCGTGACATATTCGTCGGCGACAACGGCGAAAACGATGAAGATTCCGATTAGCGCGCCGAAGCGCAGCCCTTCCAAGGCGCCCGAACCGCCTTCATAGCCCTTCGCGTAGATCGCGGCAAGAATAATTATCGCGATGAAGGTGGCAGCGATGCCCATCGGAAAATAGTGCATGATCGCTTCCCGCGAACGGTAGACACCTTCATACGGCTTGTATTCTTTCGCGATCAACTGGCCGGATATCACGCCTCCACACACAAAATAAGCCACCGCGCCCGCGAGGCCGGCAAGGACTACGCGCCCATAGTTCATCTGCGCTCCTTTTGACTCGAAATGCGCTTTGTTTGCTTCGGAGATTCAGACCGGCTGTCCTGACAATATTTGATCGAGCCGATCCAATGATTCTGTAGTGCCTTCCGAGACGATACGGGAGAGCTTCTCGTCCGGGAATCCTACCTGAGTGAGAATCACTTTGGTTTGGCTTCCTTGCGCGATGAATTCGATTGCGACCTGCGTGGTGGCCGGTCCTAGATTCACGTGGTAGACAATTCTCTCGGGTTCGACGATCTCATCGTACGTGCCAATGATTGTGTACTCGCCTACATTACGGATGTGGAGTTTCTGCGTGAAGGATCCGCCGACGCGAAAATCCATCTGGACTTCGACCTTCGTTGAATCCTTGCAACCGGACCAGCGCTCGACCTGGTCCGGCGTTTTCCATGCCGCAAAGACGCTCTCACGCGGCGCGTTGAAGATGCGTGTGATCTGCACTTGGTTCCCGCTGATTTTCACGTCGGATTTCATCTCTTTTTTTCCTTTCGCTCGTCTTCCGCGAGGAGTTTGTCTATCGCATCAAACCGTGAGTCCCATTCGAGGGCACAGCGCATAAGCCACTTTTGCGCTTCCCTGATGCCGGCTGTGTGCGTGCGGATGAAATGAATCCTCCCCTGGCGCCTGCGTTGGATGAGGCGCGCCCGTTCGAGCACGTGGAGATGGCGCGAGATGGCTGGAAGCGAAATACGAAACGGCTTGGCTAAAGCGGTTACGCGCCGTTCGCCGTGGCCTGAAAGGCGCTCCATGATACGGCGGCGGGTAGGGTCGGCGAGGGCCGCAAATACATTCGATACTTTCGTTTGATTGTTAACCACGGCGTTAAATATACTTCACCTCGTCGCAGTGTCAAGACAATAGTTAACAGCACTGTTAAATATGTGGGGCGAGCGGCCCATCTTCGAAGTGACGCCCGTCCAAGAAGTAAGACAAAACTAGGCAAAAGACAAAGCAGATCCCTCGACTTCGAGGCGCGCCGTCGCTTCGCGACGGAGGCAAAAAACGCGCGCCTCTTCGCTCGGGATGACAGTGGTTGGTAGGCAGCGAAGAATCGAACCGAAATAAGTGCCGATAGTATCTACGTGCTTTGCTGAGTGTGGCTCGCTTTGCGTCGCGCGGGTGTCTAATGGCGAGCGCCGTGAACCACGTCAACGGCATGCGGAAGAAGCGCGGCGATTGCGTTGAGCGACTCGACGGCGCCGCTCGGACTGCCTGGAAGATTGAGGATTATCGTTTTCGCGCGGATTCCCGCAATCCCGCGTGATAGCAGCGCACGCTCCGTGAATTTTCTACCTTCTGCGCGCATGTGCTCGGCAAATCCCGGTACCAGCCGTTCGACTGCCGCTTGTGTCGCCTCAGGCGTGACGTCGCGAGGGCCCACGCCTGTGCCGCCGGTCGTTAAGATTAGATCCACTGCGCCGTCACCGGCGTCGGCTGCTTTTTTCAGAAACGCTTCGATTGCGATGGGTTCGTCCGCGAGAACCGTGGTGGATACAATTTCCCAACCGAGCTCTTTGCAGCGTGCGGCTACGGAAGGGCCGGAACGATCTTCGTATTTTCCGGCCGCAACGGAATCGCTGATGGTCACAATTGAGATTCGCATGAGATGGTCGGTGGGCTATTTTTCAGCGGCCGGGGCGTTCTCTTCTGCGCCATCGCGCTGCTGTTCATCAATCAGGCGCAGTGCTTCCATCAGGAGGCCAGTGGTTGTACGCGAGATCGTGCTGCGCGTGGGGCCAGTGTTGAAGTCGATTTCGAATTCACCGTCCGGCCAGCGAACGGCTTCGTAGACCGCAGACTCGCCTTCGAGGGCGCCGAGATTCGCGTCCGTGCATTGCCCCGAAGAAAAGAAAAGCTCGCCTTTCTCATCGGAGCGACGAATCGTCAGCCGACAAGATTTCTGTCCCATTTCGAGCGATTGCATCAGGTCGAGAATGCTCATCTCTTCGAGGCGGCCCTGAATCACGCCGGGGCGGACGGCTCGATTCTGGAGCTTCTCGAGCTGCAAGCGATCGATGACTTTTTTTGCGCGGCGCACGAGGTCTTTCAGGAAAAACGGCTTGGGGATAAATTCTTCGACGCCTTCGACGATGGGGCGCAATTTCTCTTCGATGTCGCTGCGGCTGGCGAGAAAAATGAACGGGATTTGCTTGGTCTGCTGGCGTCCGCGCAGCTTTTCATACAGCTGGCGCCCGTCGAGGCCCGGCATGCGGTAGTCGCAGATGACGAGGTCGGGCGGCTCGTCGACGATGCGCAGCAGCGCGTCGGCGCCATCGGCGGCCGAGCGAGCGTCGCAATGCGACGCGAGGCCCTTCATCAGCAGGTCGAGGACCAGCGCGTTGTCGTCGACCACCAGAACTTTGACGTCTTTAATTGGCGTCATTTCTTCTTCGTATTCTTCGCAAGCTTTCCGGAGCGAACGTAAAGACCGCTGCGGCCGCCGGATTTTTTCACGAGATGCACTTCTGAAATTTCAATGCCGCGCTCGAGCGCCTTGCACATATCGTAGATCGTGAGAGCCGCAACAGAGGCGGCGACAAGCGCTTCCATCTCGACGCCGGTAGGGCCGGTAGCCGTGGCCTCGGAGATGACCTCGATTCCATTCTGGCACAGCTTCGCACTCACATCTACGTGCGTCAGCGCAATGGGGTGACAAAGAGGAATCAGCTCGGAGGTGCGCTTCGCGGCCGTGATTCCAGCGATACGCGCAATTTCGAGCGGACTGCCCTTGGGCGATTTGAGCCGGCGCACGCTTTCGATTGTCACTCGCTTCATGCGCACGAAAGCATGGGCGACAGCCGTACGAGAGGTCGAGGGCTTCGCGGTTACATCCACCATCCTCACGCGACCGGTTTTATCGTAGTGCGAGAGCTTTTTCATTTGTGCAAATCTGCGTGCAGCAACCTTGGTTCTAAAATATTCCGCGCCGTGGCAGCACATCCACCCAATCGCCCGCCGTTAGGTGAAGATTCGAATCGTGAACGACGAGATAGCAATTCCCTCGCACGACGGCGCCGACGTCGCCTGAACCTTCCCAATGAAGCAGCGCGACCGTAGGCTCGCCGTTCGGCCACGTGACCTCCGCCGGCAGAAAATGCGTGAGCTTGGCTTTCTGCTCGATAGGATGAGCGAGCTTGGCTCGGTAGAACGGCAGCGGATCGGGCTGATGGCCGCTCATCAATTCAATTGCAGGCACCACGAGAAGCTCGAACGTCACCATCGTGGAAACTGGATTCCCCGGCAGACCAAATGTTGGCTTCTCGTGGCACCAGCCGAAGACAGCCGGCTTGCCCGGGCGAATCGCAATCGCGTCGAAGAAAAACTCCGCGCCGAACTCGCGAAGAACTTGCTCAACCAGATCATACTTACCGACGGACACTCCGCCCGTAAGGACCAGAATATCCGCTTCGACGCCTCGCCCAATGAGAGTGCGAAGTTGTCCCAGTTCATCCGGCGCACTGCCCAGCATCACGGGCTCGCCTCCTGCCATTGCAACCTGCGCGGCAAGGGAGATGCTGTTGCTGTTGCGAATCTGAAATGAGCCGGGCGCCTGGTCGATCGATACGAGTTCGTCACCCGTGGCGAGAATTGCCACACGAGGCCGTCGCGTAACTATAACGCGCGCACGCCCCACCTGCGCAGCCATCGCTAGTTCCGGATAACCAAGTCTCTCGCCGCGCGCGACGACCACCTCTCCTACGCGCGATTCGCTGCCCGCCAGAACGAAGTTTTGACCGGTATGCGCCGCATTCTGCAGCACCACGTGATCGCCCTCCAGTTGCGCGAACTCCTGCATCACCACCGTATCGGCACCGCGCGGCACGGCAGCGCCGGTCATGATCTGCACGCAGGTGCCGGGCGCTACCATCCCTTCAAAAGCGACACCCGCGCGGCTTTCGCCGATTAGTCGTAACTTCGCATCGGGTTTCGCGGCATCGGCGGATCGCAGCGCGAAGCCGTCGCGCGTGGAACGATTAAACGGGGGATAGTTGCGGTCAGCGGAAATATTTTCAGAGAGGACGCGGCCCAGAGCGATCGAAGGATCGTTTGCGAACGACAACTCTTCCGTTTGCAGCCGGACCATGCGCGCGCGAACGATTTCGACAACCTTAGCGCGCGCGGCTTCGTAAGAAAGCATGAGTTACAACCATGAGGCGAGCTTCGTGCCCCGCGGAACAATTGTGGCGTCTCGTTCCGGGCCAGTCGAAATCATTCCAATCTCGATTTCGAGCCGGTCAGAAATGAAAGTCAAATAATCGCGAGCCGCGGTAGGAAGTTCCTTCACGTCGCGGATACCGGGCGTAGGCTTGCGCCAGCCGGGCAGCGTTGTGTAGTCCGGCTCGACTTGCGCGAGCGTTTCGACGTCGGGCGGCATTTCCTTGATCGGCTGGCCCTTGAGACGGTAACCGGTGCAAACCTTTATTTCCGGCTGTGAGTCGAAGACGTCGAGTTTCGTCACGACGAGCGAATCGATTCCGTTGATCATTTTCGCGTAACGCAGCACCGGCAAATCGAGCCAGCCGCAGCGCCGCGGCCGGCCTGTAACGGCGCCGAATTCGTTGCCGCGTTCGCGCACAGCTTGCGCGTCAAGATCGGGCATCTCGGTTGGAAAAGGACCGCTACCCACGCGCGTCGTGTAAGCCTTCGTTACGCCAATCACGCCGGTAAGCCGCGTTGGAGCAACACCCAATCCTGTTGCGACGCCGCCTGAAGTGGCGTTCGACGAAGTTACGTAGGGATAGGTGCCGTGATCGATGTCGAGCATCGTCCCCTGCGCGCCTTCGAAAAGGACGGTTTCGCCTTTATCCAGCGCTGCATTCAGTAACTCAGTCGTATCCACTACCAGGCCCCGCATGTGCGCGGCAAGTTCTAGATACTGCTCTAGCAGGCCGGCTGTTTCGAGCGGATGGCCGTAGGCGGCATGGCTTATCGCATTCTTTTCCAGGATTACGCGTTCGAGTTTCTCGCGGAAACGATCGCCATCGAGCAAATCGCACATACGGATTCCGCGGCGCGCCATTTTGTCCTCATACGCGGGACCGATACCGCGCGACGTGGTGCCGATTTTCGCCGCGCCGCGCGCCTGCTCGGCGGCTTTGTCCATTTCGCGGTGATAAGGAAAAATCACGTGGGCACGATTGCTGAGAAACAATCGACCTCGCACTTCGATGCCGGATTTTTTCAGGTTTTCGAGTTCCGCGACGAGTGCCGCGGGATCGACCACGGTGCCAGGCCCGATCACGGCTTTTTTTTCCGGTCGAAGTATGCCGCTGGGAATCAACTGGAGGACGTAGCGATGGCCGTCGAAGATGACGGTATGCCCTGCATTGTGCCCGCCCGCGTACCGAGCGATGTAGTCAAACGAGGAAGCCACATAGTCTACGACCTTGCCCTTGCCTTCATCGCCCCACTGCGCGCCGATTACTACCACTGCCTTAGTCGCAGGCTTATCCATCAATCAGGCCACCCCGAGCCGTTTCAAGCCGCACAATCCCCCGTCGAAGTGGTGCGAGAAGCATTACAGGAAGGATGCTGCAGCAAAGAACGTAAACCATCGTACGCTGCGCTCGGGGTGAAGGCAAGAGTTGTGCGGGTTCCAGGTTTAGAGGCGACGGCCCGGACCTGAACGCGAGCGGCACAGGTTCCTGAACGTTTAATTAATTACCTTGGCGTGGGCCGATTCGCGGCAGGCTCTTTTCCGGTGTGGGCTTCCGCCGCTCGACCTCTGAGTTCAGACACAAAAGCACGTTGGACGCGGTTGAAACTACGTCCGCGGACCACTGCGGCAACGATGGTGCGCGTAGCCTGAGTGTCACTCAGCCGCACGTAGCAGCAGCCAACGTTGCGATCAATCGCCATTTCAGGGATGAGCGAGACACCAACACCGGCCGCAACCATTCCCAACAGGCTGCTGAACTGACCGCTTTCGAAAGCAATGTTCGGAGTAATTCGGGCGTGAGTGCAGGCCCCGATGCTGAGGTCGCGGAAACAGTGTCCGTCGCGCAACATGACGAACGATTCTCCGCGAAGATCTTTAAGAGCCAGCGATTTTGCGGACGCGCGCGGGTGGTCTGTTTTCAAGACCGCGAACAGTGGCTCAGTACGGATCGGGAAGAAGTCCAGGTCCTTGTGGCGTAGTGGCAGAGCAAGAATCGCGACATCGATGGACAGGTCGCGCAGGCCCCCTACGAGGACCGACGTCGTTTCTTCGACGATGCGTAGTTTCGCATCGGGATACTTTTGTGCAAAAGCCGCTGTGTAAGCCGGCATCAGATAAGGCGCAACCGTTGGGATAACCCCAACGGCGACGCTACCCCGAAGGTCTGCATTGTTAGCGGCCACGCTCGACCGCGCCTCATCCATCTGCTCCAGAATCGCGCGCGCACGAGGAATAAAAGCCCGGCCGGCTTCCGTAACGCGAACGCTGCGCCCCAGGCGGTCAAAGAGCTTGGCCCCCAAATCCTCCTCGAGTTTCAGGATCTGTTGCGAGAGCGAGGGCTGGGCAACCTGACAGCGCTCGGCGGCGCGGCTGAAGTTTCCCGTGTCGGCGACGGCGCAAACGTATCGTAGCTGTTGAATTTCCATAGCGTATGCCTATACCTATCATGTGATTTAAATATTGGAACTATATCATTCTACGATGCTACTCTCACTTCGTCGAGGCCAATGCGGGTCTCGTTTGTTGCACCGAAAAGCCGGAAGGAGAAAAAGAATGTCAGCCGAAGCAAAGTGCCCGTTCCCTCATGGCGGCAGCCCCAGC
>DATNKB010000545.1:0-13581 GCA_035603595.1 Candidatus Dormiibacterota bacterium | reverse complement strand
AGCGAGAAAGTGTTCTTATGAAACTGCTCGTCCAGGATTCGAATCACCGACGCTGTATCTGCTCTTCCAAACGCTTCGTGTAGTTTTTCGCGCAGTTCCTGAAACTGATTCTCGTCATGAAACTCGCGCACGCCGCCCGTGATGTTGTGGTCGCCAAGATTCAAAACCGCGAAGCTGAGCGGGGTTTCTTCTTTGGTGATCTCAGAACGTACGCGGCCTCGGCCCACGGCGAGACGAACGCGCCCTTCCGTTTCAACGCCGTACTGCTCCCGTTCGACCGTGTAGCAATAGATTTTGGTCTTGTCTCCATACGACTCAAAGAGCGAACTGATTGCGTAGTGCCCCATCACTTTGTTGGCAGTCACAATCGCCGGCGCCACCCACTTCTTGTAGATTTCCTCGCCATTTCCGTACTCACGCAGATTACTCTTTGCTTCGCGGAGTTTTTCACGGAATTGCGCTTCTAGTTGCACGTTCCCGGTTGTTTCGCACGCAAGTTGGATCGCTCTTCCTGCGTAGTGCACCACTTGAACCGTCTCGAGTCCGGAAAGCTCGTCGAAGAACCAACCGCAGCTGGTGTACATCAGCATTGCGTGGCGTTGCATTTCGAGCATCTTTAGCGCGCGAATTTGCTCCTCACGATTCAAATCGCGAATCGCGTGCTTGCCAAGGAAGCTAGCTACATTCTCATCGGCCCGGTTCAAAACTACGTCGACGTAGTCATTGCGTGCAGCCCACGGATCACGGAGCAACGCCGCTGCTTCTTTTTCAAAAATGGGAGCCAGCGTATCCCTCAACCAGTCGAGAGCGTTGCGCAATGGCCCGCGCCACTCCTGATTCCATCCCGTGTGTCCGCCCGAATTGCAGCCGCAGTTGGACCTCCATCGCTCCACGCCATGTACGCAACTCCAGGATGTGTTCTCGACGATTTCCACCCAATGATCGGGCGGGTGCATCTCCAGAAATTGGCCATAATTTGTCAGCTTCGCCACACCGCCCGACTCAATGCTGTTCAGCGCGTACGTCAAGGCCATCTCGCCGAAATGATGATGGTGTCCGTAGCTCTCGCCATCCGTAGCAATGTGAGAAAGCTGCGGCCACGTTCGCTGGTCCGAGAATCCGCTGAGCAACCGATCGGCGAACCGCTTTCCGTCGCTCAATAGGCCTTCGAACGCCACAGCCTGCGAAATCGGTCCGTCATAGAAAAACACCGCAATCGTTTTCTTCGATGGCAGCCTTATCTGATAGGCCCTGCTTGGATCGATCCGGTCGCCAGACACGTTTTTCCAATTGCGGCTGCCAAACCGGCGCACACGCTTCGCCTGTCTCGGAGCGAGAATCGTGAATCGGATCCCCTGCGCGGCAAGCGTTTCGAGAGAGGGAATGTCCACCGCCGTTTCAGGCAACCACATGCCTTCCGGCCGGCGCCCAAAACGCGCGACGAAATCGCGAATACCCCAGATCACCTGCGTCTCTTTATCGCGCGCGTGAGCGAGCGGCAAAATCATGTGGTTGTACACCTGCGCAATCGCGGAGCCGTGTCCGCCAAATTGCTGCTGGCTCTGCTTGTCGGCTTCGCGAATCGATTCGAGGACAGCCGGCGCGTTTTGTTCCATCCACAGCAGCAAGGTGGGCCCGAAATTGAAGCTCATCTGTGAGTAGTTGTTGACGAGCTTTACGATTCTCTGCTGGTCATCAAGCAACCGCGAGATCGCATTGGGTGCGTAACATTCCGCCGTCACGCGCTCGTTCCAGTCGTGGTATGGGTAGGCGGAATCCTGCAGCTCGATCACCTCCAGCGACGGATTCTCCCGCGGCGGTTGATAAAAATGTCCGTGAACGCAGACGTATCTCATTTTCTCGTTTGCCTAAGGCCTATGCATGACGAAAGAACAGTTCGCAGAAGGAAGCCCGTCTTCTGGTACGTCAGTGAACCGCAGTCGCCAGATTCATCCAAGCGCTGTCGGTTCTAGACACCCCAACACCGACTCCCGCAGCTATTCAGAAGATACAGACTCACAACGATTATGTGAAGACGGCGCAATTAAGAACAATACAGGAAAGTGCCTATGCGCCCCTCGACCGTCGGCATCGTGAGGCTATTCCTCTGATTCTAGACCAAATGGAAGGATTCACTCCGCAGGCTGTTCCTTCACTGTGTGGCGCCAAACCACGGTGTTTCTAGCGCGACAATAACCAACAGTGACCACCCATCGATGTTTTACTTAATACGGTGATAATTTAAGTCAATAGTTAGTCCTAAGTCTTCGACGATTCGCAGGCCAAGTGCGTTTCACGCTAAAGGAGATAATGATGAAAGCACATTTCAGTTTCCCGGCCTCCGCTTTCGTGCAGCGTTTGTCCAGGCTTCATCGCCTTGTGCGCCTTATCTTCTTCTTTTGTGCCCTCAGCGTGTCCTGCACCCTTGCAAGAGCTCAGGGCACAGTCGTTCTCGTCGGATCGGGCTCAAGCGTGCCGGCGCCTCTGTACAACCGATGGAGCCAGGAGTATGGCAAGCGCAGCGCGACCATTCAGATGCGATATCTTCCAGTCGGTACTAGCGAGGGAATCAAGGAGATTTCTCACGGCGCAGGCGATTTCGGCGCGGGAGAATCCCAGCTCACCGAAAAGGAACGGAAAGAGGGAAGCTTGATCGAGCTTCCGGCTGTGCTTATTGGGATTGTTCCAATCTACAATCTTCCCGGTGTTCACCAGGAACTTCGGCTGTCGGGGGAAGTGTTAGCCGAAATCTATCTCGGCGACGTGAAAACGTGGAATGCGCCCCAGATCGCGAAGCTCAATCCCGACATTACGCTGCCGAACCTCTCAATCCAAGTGGTCAACCGGCCCGCGGGAAAGGGCTCCAACTACGTCCTCACCGATTTTCTCTCCAAGGCAAGCTCCAAGTTTCGTTCCCAAGTTGGAACCACGTCTTCACCGAAGTGGCCAGTCGGCGAACCGGCGGAACGAAGCTCCGACATGGCCGAAAAAGTAAAAAACATCTCTGGATCCATTGGCTATGTCGAATACCAATACGCTGTGAAAGGAAACATTCCTCAAGCCGCCGTGCTAACTCCTTCCGGAAAGTTCGTTAAAGCCTCAACCGAAACGATCGCGGCAGCGTGTCAGGCCGCCGAAGCCCCCCACTGGAATAATTTCTCCGCTTCTCTAACCAACGGGCCAGGAACAGATTCCTATCCCATCACCAGTTTCAGCTGGATTTACCTACGGACTCAATCGTCCGATTCAGCGCGTGCAACTGCATTAGCCGATCTGTTGGATTGGATATTCACGGATGGTCAGCGTTATGCGGCGCAAGAGGGCTATGCGGAACTGCCTTCTCCACTTCTCGCAGCGGTCAGGAAGAAAATCAAGGAACTCCGTTAGCCGCTGGCAAGCCTCAATTTCATCATTCGCGCTCAGGATTCGGATAATCCTTCATTCACAAGCGTTGCGGCTACCGCGCGTCGTCGGATTTTTCCCGTCGAAGTGGTCGGTATGTTTTTCACCAGATATATTTTCTTCGGGCATTTGTATTCCGCCAAATGTTCGCGGCAATGTTTCATCAGTTCGGATTCAGTTGCTTGCTGTGACTCTTGCAGAACCACCGCTGCAGCCACTTCCTCACCCAGCGTCGGGTGAAAGTAGCCGAACGTCACTGCCGCTGCCACAGCATTATTCTGCAACAAAACCTCGTCCACTTCGTGCGGAGCGATATTCTCGCCTCCGCGGATGATGATGTCCTTGATTCTACCCGTCAAATGTAGATAGCAGTCTTCGTCGAGCATCCCTTCGTCGCCCGTCCGAAACCATCCATCCGAAAACGCACGAGTGTTCGCCTCCGGGTTGTTCTCATACCCGCGAAACACATTGGCCCCCTGAATGGCCACTTCGCCTCGCTGATTCGTCCCAAGATGTTGGCCGTCGCGGTCCATGATGCTGATGCGCAGTCCTGTTCCGACGCCGACAGATCCCGCCTTGCGATGTCGCGGCGGCAGAGGGTTCGATGTCATCTGGTGGCTCGCTTCTGTCATCCCGTAAGCTTCCACGAAAGGCACCCCGAATAAGTTCTCGATCTTGTGAATAAGGCTCGCCGAAAGGGGCGCGCTACACGAGCGGATGAAGCGCAGCGTCGCGGCCTCTTCCGGTTTTTGGTGAGCCCGCGCCAGCAGAAGCTGATGCATCGTTGGTACACCCGAATACCAGGTCACGCGATGCTCTCGAACGGTCCGCCAGAAGGAGAGCGCGTTGAATCTTGTAGGAACAACTACGGTGCCGCCCGAAAGCAATGTCGCCATCATCGAAGCCATCAACCCGTGAACGTGAAACAGCGGCATGATGCACAGCGAAATGTCTGCTTCCGAGAGAGCATAAGAGTTCGCAATATTCGCCGACGATACCGCAAGGTTGAAATGCCGCAGTGGCACCCGCTTGGGCCGGCCGGTGCTTCCGCTCGTGTGCAGCACAAGCGCAATATCGTCAGGCGTCGGCTCCTTTGCAGTAGCGCCGGTAGGATTGCCCGCAAGCCAGACATTCCCATCCTCACTCATTCCCACCGGGAACACTGGGATTTTGCGATCGGAGGCAGCCGTGCGCGCGAATTCCGCTCCTGCCGGAGGACATAGAAGAATGCGAGCATTCGTGTCATTAAGGAAAAAAAGAAACTCCTCATACGGATACGCCAGATTCAAAGGAGCCGCTTTTCCGGCGATGGTGGCTGCCAGGAAGCACACAATCGCAGGCAGTCCGTTGGGCAGCGCGATCGCTACTGCGTCACCTCGCCGGATTCCCACCGAAGCCAGAGCGTCCGCCATGGCCAAGACCTGCTGCCGCAGCGACTCGTAGCTCACCCGTATTCCGAGTTCGGGCACGATCACCGCGGTATGGCTGCTGTCGGCAAATTGCAAAACATCAAGGAGGGTTTCAACGGACTTCAGCGTCATTCGTTGGCTCCTCTAGCCTTATAGCGCCATCTGGGTGGGGAATCCTAAGAGTTTCGAATCAGCAGCCCTTGCCGTTTGGTTTCTAACGGAACGCGCATCCCAACGCCCGGATTATCACATCGCGTCATGTCGAGCGGCAACTCCCTACGGAGCGAACAAGCTGGGCAAGATGCGTCCTTAACGGCCAGGATCCAAATCTCTGATTACTACGTTAAGCACCTGTCCCGTTCGCCGCGCGTCGCTCTCGGATACTGCGCTCGTCATTCCGCTTTGGCCATCAGCATTGGAATACTCGCGATACGTTCGCGCAATCGCAGGTAGCCGCGCGCAACCGCCTCGAATCAGCCCCATTCTCTCGGCGACGGCAAGCCTCGTCTCAAATGGCCAATCGCCAATCTTCCCCGCTGGTGCGCCAACGGTTGCCAGCGCTTGCACTCCTTTGTGTTCCAGCGCGTCGGTCACAATAGCCTCGAGAACTCCGCAAGAAATTCGCAACGCCACGTCGTATTCATTTTGCTCGAGGGCTCGTCGGCTATCGGCGTAAGCCTGCTCCACAACCGGGCGCAACTCAGGCCTATGAACAAATTCGAACCGGCGACGTACAGCCGTATCCGCTGGCACGCTTAATAACCCGGGCGAAGCTCCACCAAGGGGAACGCCCTCCGACATTTCGGAAAGCGACCCGACTGCCTGCCCGAGAACATCGAGCAATCGCTTCACGATTTCGGTCGCGGGTACGCCCTCCGCAGCGCGCCCATCCGTAGTTCGCATCAGAAATGCATCACTAAACGACCGCGCCAGCCAGTGAGCCTTGCTACCCCCCGACAATTGGTTGATTGTCGTGCCGCAATGCTCCTGCCACGCGCGAGTTTCAGCCATTATCACTGGACTGCTCGCTCCGGTTGCCAGCCTGTCAAGAATCTGGCGCCCGCGTCGGATCAGACCGTCCAGGTGCGACAGTTGAGTCTCGATCTGCGCTCGCAGACTCTCCTCCATTCCTTGCGTCCCCTCCCGAGTACCAACACGATTATGGCATTTCGTCGTCTGTCAACGACAAGGTAATACCGTCGAAATATCATCCGGACAGTATTTTGGCGAGGGGCGCAGTGAAGGTTCGCTATAATTCGCTCACGATGGCTCGGTTCCTCGACAGGCTGTTACGAGTGCTCCGTGAGCGCCGCGGCACCGACATGTTGTTCATGTGTCGCCACCTTCTTTCCGAACGCGGCGAGGCTTCGCAAACCGCTCTCGCGCAGGAAATCATCAATGCTTATAGGGCGATGAACGACACGCAGCGGCTGCAGTTCTATGAAATGCTGTCCCGCGATTTCGCGCCCGATCAGGCTGCCATTCTTAGCGCTGCGGCGGACTATCAGAGCTCACCCGGGCCTCACGCCTTGGCCAGGTTATCGGCAGCCGTCGAGTCTCCACGCCAGGAGCTTTTCCGCCGGCTCAACACGGCGCCGCGCGGCACCGAAACCCTCGTCGCCATGCGCGAGCATGTGTTGGCCTCCAGAAACGGAGATTTCTCCCCCGTCGATGTAGACTTGCGGCACTTATTCAGGTCCTGGTTCAACCGGGGTTTTCTTCGCCTCGAACGCATCAGCTGGCACACCTCGGCTTTGATCCTGGAAAAACTGATCGCCTACGAGTCGGTCCATGAAATCAATGGCTGGCCCGACCTCCATCGCCGCCTCGAGGCCGACCGCCGCTGCTTCGCCTTCTTTCATCCGGCCATCGTCGACGAGCCAATCATTTTTGTGGAAGTGGCGCTGTCCCATGGACTGACCGGCGATCTTGAACCATTGCTGGATATCCAAGCGCCGGTGCTGGCGCCCGAAAAAGCGGATACAGCCATTTTCTACTCGATCAATAACTGCCTGCGAGGTCTGCGCGGCGTTCCTTTTGGCAATTTCTTGATCAAGCAGGTCGTGGACGAATTGGCTGCAGAGCTTCCGAATATTCAAACCTACAGCACATTATCCCCGCTGCCGCACTTTTCCCAAGCCTTGCGGGATCAGCAGAACGAAACCGGTTTCACCCACGAACGGCTACTACGTCTACTAGCCGATGATTCCCGCGCTCTCACCACCGCCGGACGGCGCCGCGACCCCGTGGAGGCTCTGTTCCATCTGCTGGAGCAGCCATTGGCGCATCGAGAAATTCTCGCACGGCCGCTGGAGCGCCTGGCTCTCGCTTATCTCACACAGGTGCGTCAAGGCGGCAAACTCCACGATTCCGTCGCCACGTTTCATCTTTCCAATGGCGCGCGCCTCGAGAGAATCTACACGTTTGGAAACCTGCGGCCCTACGGCTTGCGTGATTCCTATGGCGTCACCGTGAATTATCGCTACCTTCCCGCTGAGCTCGAGGAGAACCACGAGCGCTTCGTCAGAGGCGAAATCCAGGTTGCCAACGGTCTGGCCTCAGAATACAAAGCGGTAAGGAAGGCATGGGAGCCCCGAGGGGCTCTGCGCAGCGGAAAAAACTGAAATAGGATTGCACCCGTTGTAGCAAAATTCCCAGATCTCGCCCCGATAATTAAACCGTTTTCAACTGGGCAGACCTGAAACTCTGCTCAACAAGCCGGGCCGTTGAGCCTCTCCATCTCGCTAGGCGCGAGCCGGTGACGTCCCAGCCTGCGGTGCAACCTGAGCGACTTCATCACGAGCAGCCGGGGCCTTCATCCTGCGCAATACAAAAAAGGCCAATATCGCCGCGATCCAGTCGAAAACGATCGTGATCATGAAAACGCCAATCCACCCGATTTTGGGCACCGTGAACTTTGCCGCGAACGGAGTCGGAATCTTGCCTGGGATCACCGCAAGAATGAGTCCATAGGCAACGAGCAGACCCGCTACTCCGAGGAGCACGGCCTTTGCCGTTCCGCTCAGCTGCATTCGCAGCACCGTGGGAGCTAGAAACACTGCAAACAAGACCAACGCGCCTCCGAGCAGCAGCAAGATGTCCGCGCGAAAGTCAAAAGCCGTGCCCAAGACAAGCGCCGATCCAATCGGCACAAACATGGACGCCGTACCTTTGGCCGTGTACAGGAATCCGTAGTTCGTGGTCGCGTGCTTCCGGCCGAAGAAGTCTCCACATAGCGCCGGAAACAGCGAAAAAATCTCACCCCATCCGAAAAATGTAAATGCACTGAAAACGACAAACAGTAGTGGATTGCTGGCAAATTTGAGGAGTCCCAGTTTTGCGACTCCCTCTAATCCGAACGCGAGGGTCATCGTCTTCTCACGCCCAATCCGGTCCGACACCCATCCCCAAAAAGGCCGGCAAAGCCCGTTTATTAGCCGGTCGGCTTGAAGTGCAAAAGTCAATGCGGGTCCCAACGACATCCCCAGTAGCACGACAACCAACTTATCTACTTTGAAGTCCTTGGCCATTGGAGCCAATTGTGCGGTCGCCATCAAACCGCCTGTCGCCACCATTGCCATAATTAGGTACATCAGCCAGAAATGCGGTGTTGCCGCCATCTCTCCGGGCTGGAAGTCTCGCAGACTTTGGCGGCCCTTTACTTCTGGGCTTCCCTTTAGCCTCCACGTCTTCGGCAACCAACCTGTTGGCGGCGCCTTCAAGAACAGAGCAGCAAGCACCACGACCGCACCCTGGACGATTCCCCACACGATGAACGTGTGCTGGTATCCGGAACCAGCAGGCTGCCCCGGGGGATTGATCATGTTAGCTAGGGGTGCGACGGTGAAGGCGGACCCGGCTCCGAAGCCGGCGGCTGTCAGGCCGGCTGCGAGTCCCCGGTGATCCGGGAACCATTTGAGCGCGCTTCCAATCGCCGTGCCGTACACCACGCCAGCGCCGAGCCCGGAAATCGCATACGAAATGTATAGAGCTGAAAGCGTCTCGGCTTTTCCGCTTCCATACCAACCCGCCCCCGCCAGCACTCCTCCAATCATAACCAGGAGCTTGGGTCCGAACTTGTCGGCAAGCCAGCCTTCGAAGGGGACCAGCCAAGTTTCAAGAAGAACAAAAACCGTGAAGGTAACCTGGATCAGCGCCACTTCCACATTCAGGTGCTTCTGGAGGGGGCCGACGAACAGTGTCCAACCGTACTGGAAGTTCGCTACCGCCACCATGCTGAGCACACTGAAAAAGAGAATAACCCAGCGATTGTCAGTCAGAGCCTGGAAGCCTGCGCTTCGTTCGGAAGGGGTTTCGGTCATGCGTGCATCTCCTTGCCGGTTACAGAATTTCTCCCCATACCAAAAAACAGACGCGGCCGATCATCTCGGCCGGCCAGCTCACCACAAATACGCAATCTGCGGAAGGGAACAAGAGGATCTCGAGATACGGCCATAGAGATACCTCTGTCATGCACGCTATACGTCAACAGCGTGCTGCCAGATCCGCCTTCTTCATAGCTGTATTACTTCTGTAAATCGGACAAATCCAAATTCCTGAGCGAACCCCCACTGGTCCGCTAAGCGAACCTCTAACACCCTATCCACTACGTGTCAAGAGCTTAGTAACCCGCCTTTCAGGAAACCTCAGCAGGCGGGCTTCGAAAAGTGTTGGCGATATAGTCAACTTCGCGCAATTCTCTTGACAGTCTCGCGAGCGATATGGTAGACGCTCCCCTGCCTTGCGAGAAAACTTTCTTGCGGAGAGGGTAAACATGCGCTCGCCTAAACTTCGGGGTGTGCTTCTAGCCTCGCTTTTCGTCATTTCCGGTCCGCTTGCCTTTGCTCAGAGCGTCAAACCCACCTCCGATGCCGCACCGCCCAAGGCTGCCACCCAGGAAGAAGTCCAGCAATTGCGCCGCGAGGTCGCCGAACTCAAGGCTCAAATCCAGCAGCTCGTCCAGGCGAGTGCTCGGCCGCAAGCCGAAGGCGCTCACCTTGTCCAAACCAACGCTGTCGTCGATCCCGCACCGTCAGACTCCACTGCCGTGCCTCCCTCCGCCACGGCGGACGATATCGACAACCTCCAAAAGGAGATCGATCTACTCCAGAAGAAGTCCAACGACGCTCCTGCGGTCACGGCCGGCTGGAACGGCGAACACTTTTTCCTGAAGAGCTCCGATGGCAACTTCCAGCTCATGCCCGTCGGATATCTGAACGCTCAGTATAATTTCTACAGAGGTGCCGGCGCTCCCTCCGACACATTTCAGATCAGGCGCGCCCGCTTTGGCGTTCAGGGTTACTACGGAAAACAGCTCGATTACGCATTCCTCTTCGAGACGGCATCCACGGCCACCCCTACAATCGCCGTTCGAGACGCTTACATAGATTTCAAGCCCTGGAACTCTTTCAAGATCATGGGCGGCCAGTACAAAGTGCCCTTCTCGATGGAAGTCGGCACCGGCGACACCAACATCGAGTTTGCCGAACGTTCCATCATTTCCGTGCTGTACCCCGATGCCGGCGGAACCTTCCGCGCCCCTGGCATTGACGCGCACGGCGATCTGTTCGGAGAGCGGATGCAATACTGGGTCGGCGTCTTCAATGGCAAGGGTCTTCTAGCCAACGACACCACCAACGAAGTCGAAGTCGTCGGCAGGCTCCGGTTCGCCCCATGGAAACAATCTGACAGCCCTTGGCTCAAAGGGCTCTCATTTGGCGGTTCTGCCGAGCGCAGCCGCTCCAAGGCTCTCGCCAGCGAGTTGAGCTTCAGCGGCCTCTTGAACGACCAGACCTACAATTTCTTCCCGCAGTTCCGGATCAACGGCGGAATTGCTCGATACAACGGCTTCGCTTCCTTCCTGAGAGGACCACTGGGTATCCGCGCAGAATACGCGCAGCTCCTCGAAAAGCGCAGCGGCATCGGCTCCTTCGTCCCCAGCGGCGTCGGCTTCAACACGCTCCCCGGCATCGTGGGCAAAGGCGCTTATATCTCGGCCACCTATTTGCTCACCGGCGAGACCGAGCCGGAAAACGCCATCCCGCGCGTGAAGCACCCTGTCATCGGCCCCAATTCCCCCGGAGAATCGGGTGGCCCGGGCTGGGGCGCGTTTGCCCTCAAGGCCCGCTATGCGTGGCTGCAGGGCCGAGCCGGCGGCATCACCTGCGATGCCACCACCACTCCCGCCTGCCCGATCACGCCAGGCGTCGTCCCCACCTTTAGCGACCACACTGCCCAGTGGTCAATGGGCTTCAACTGGTATCTCAATTACTGGGTTCTCGTCAAAACCGAGTTGAACATCAATCAACTCAAGGACCCAAGCGTTCAGGGCATTTTGCCCCGCAATTACTTTGTGTTTATCGAAGGCATTCAGTTCCGGTTCTGATCCAAGGTCTTGAGCGCCTCGGATCGCCCGTTCGCTGGTTACTACGGGGGCCGGCACGAGACTCCGGACGCGCTCAGGATCGAGACAGCTTATTGAAAGCGTAGTCGGGCCCCCGGCAAACATCGTTGGAGGAGATTCGATGAGATCGAAAATGTTGCCCCTTGTAGCTTTCGCGATTGTCCTCACCGCGACTTTGATCTCGAACAATTGCGGAGGCCCCGCGAACTGTCCCACCTGCGGCACGGACAAGAACGGTACCGTCGCATTGATCGATGTCATGCTGGTGCCCGAGCACAACGGCAACGGCGAGCCCGGTGGCCCCTTCAACATTTTCGACATCAGCTGGGTCGACCCCGTCAATCGCCTGTACTACGTGGCTGATCGCATCGGTCTCGACGTCCCTGTGTTCAATACCGTTTCCAATATTGCCATCGCTGCGATCGGCGGACAGAACTCGGTAGCTGAGGCAGGAAACAATTCCAGCACTTGCATCGATTCGGACAAATTCGACGGAGATCCCACAATTATTCCTCCGATCACATCAGCGCAAGGCAACTTCACCCGATTCGGATGCAAGACGATGAACTTCACGCTCCCTGGATTCTTCGGACCCAATGGTAACTTCGGTGGATTCATGGGAGGGCAGTGTTGCGCGTCCCGTTCCAATAACTTAAATCCGTTGTCAGGTCCCAACGGTCTTGAAGTCTCTCCCGACGGAAATTTCCTGTACGTCGGGAATGGAAGTTCGAGTGTGGTTGTTTTCGACCTGACACAGACACTAGCCACCGGCGGTTCCACTGCCCCCAGAGTTATCGCTACCCTCGTTTCTGGCACTACTCCCGACTACGATGGTCCCGTCGGCATCGGTCCTTGCCAAGCATCTGCGAACGGACGGGCCTTTTCTGATCCAACCTGCGGGGATCTTCGCGGTGACGAACTTGCTACGACTGGCGCCACCCCAGCCATCGATCCGCTCGGCAATCCGCATGACCTCCTGATGGTTATCAACGGTGATCCCGGCTTGCCCTTTACCACGATTTTCGATATCACCAATGTCATCCACCGCACAGGGACTCAGCAGCAACAACATTGCCTCCCGGTCAATCCAAACGCGCCCTATAGCCCCGGTGGTACGCACACCAGCTTCCCCCAGAATTTTGCGTCCTGTATTCTCGGCCAGATCTACTACGACGCGGCGCCTGTCAACAACATCAACGTCGTCGTTGATGACGGAAACAATGGTGCTAGTGACCCCAATGCTGGTTTTCCATGCCCAGATCCATCTCTTCAATTTGCCGATTTCAGCAGTGTGCCCTCGGGAGCCTCTGGCCGCGGCGTAGGCCTCGCCGGTAAGGACGTTCCGTGCCATCACGCCGCTCTCGTTCCCACAGGAGGTACTGAGGTTGCTGTAGCCGGACTCGGGGCCATGGTATTCAATTCCAATACCGGGCATTTCTTGTTGACGAACGCAAACGGTTCGCCCGACGTCACCTACGGGACGGTGGATGAGATCGATCCCTTCCACACTTTCCCGGGTGGTCCGCCGCTGGGTGTTCCCGCAGTGATCAACAGCTTCCCGGTTCCCAATTGCATGCCCGGCGGCATTGCTGCGGGCCCCGGCACCGACTTCTTGGTTACCTGCCAGGGCCATGACGGAAGGCAATTCGCTCCGCTCACTTACATCATCAACGGCACCACAGGCGCCATCGTCGCCACGATCAACTTCGTTGGAGGAGTCGACCAGGGCTGGTTCAATCCGGGCGACGGCAGGTACTATTTGGCCGCAAGAGACATGCTCCCCGGTCCGGTTCTCGGCGTGATCGACGCTGGCCGAAGGCAATGGCTGCAAAATGTACCGACGAACGGCAATGCGCACAGCGTCGCCGCCGATCCGATCAACAATCACATCTTCGTGCCTCTGCCCGCGGGCGGGAATTGCCAGTCGCAAGCTGCCGATGGCTGCGTCGGCGTATACGCATCGGAGTAGTTTGAAAAGCAGAACTTGTTGGGAGTCGGAAGCCCGGATTCACAGCCTTGGATTCGGGCTTCCGCACTTATGCGGCATCTAACTTACTTCACGAGCGTCTCTTGGTAGCGCATCATCTTCCATTCCCCATCTCGATTCGTCCAAAGCTCGCCGATGAACATCCTTCTGAACCGCGTGGCAGAACCCTTGGGAAATTGCAGGGTGCTCTCATACGTGACGAACGCGTAGTGCGGCCCGAGGGGCTGCACTTGGAAGAGCTGCAGCAGATAGTCGCTAAACATGCTGTGTTCCACTTCTCGCAGTATGTGAGGCTTGGGGCGCTCTCCGTCGCCATCCGCTTCCACTCCTTCGAAATCATCGGTCAAAAATGCGGCATAGCCGTTCTTGTCTCTTTTCTT
>DATNKB010000544.1:0-8300 GCA_035603595.1 Candidatus Dormiibacterota bacterium | reverse complement strand
GGACGGTGCAGTCGTAGTGTTCGACGGCTTTGTACGCAACAATTTCCGCGGTAGGCGGACGCTGTATCTCGAATATGAAGCCTATGAAAAGATGGCGCTCACGAAAATGCGCGAAATCGGCTCGCAGATGCGAGAGAAATTCCAGATTCACCGCATTATCATCGTGCATCGCCTAGGACGGCTCGAGATTGGGGAAACCAGCGTTTGGATCGCGGTGAGTTCAGCGCACCGCGCCGCCGCATTTGACGCGTGCCGGTACGCGATTGAGACTTTGAAGCGCGCCGTGCCCATCTGGAAGAAGGAATATTTCGCCGGCGGGGCAGTGTGGGCCGAGGGTGAAATAGCGGGGGGATTACCGTCACAGGAAGCCATTTCCCGCGCGGATGAATCTACCTCCTAGATGAAAATATCGCTCCGGACCCTCAGCGTTTTGCCGTTGTCTGTGGCCGTGGTGTGCGCGGGATTGTATGGGACGGTGAGCGCGCAGGAACAGCAGAAGCCCGCGATTCGCGTGGACGTGAATCTTGTGAGTATTCTGGCCAGCGTGATTGATGCGAACGGGCGTCCGGTTCCGGATCTCACTCAGGACGCATTTGAATTAAAAGAAGAGGACGTGCCGCAAAAAATTGAGCGCTTCGAGGCGCAGACGAACCGGCCGCTTGACCTCGCGCTGATGATCGATTCGAGCATGAGCACGTTCAAGGATCTGAAATTCGAGGCGGAAGCGGCGGCGCACTTCATCAAGCAAGTGGTCCGGCCCACGGACACGCTCTCGGTTTTTGAATTCTCAGACTCGGTGATACAGCTCTCAGAATTTTTGGACGATGTTCCGAGGCTACAGGCTGCGGCGGAGCGAATCACTCCGGGTGCAGGGACCGCCATGTATGACGCGGTGGTGCTCGGATCGAATGCGTTGAGAAAGCTTCCGCAGGAACGGCGCCGCGCGATCGTTCTGGTTACCGACGCCGGGGAGACGACGAGCGTTTCGAAGTTTGACGACGCGCGCCGCGCGGCAATTAGGTCCGGTACGCTGCTCTATTCGATCATCATCCGGCCGGTGAAAAATGAAAACGGCCGCAATACCGCCGGCGAGCATGCGCTCATCACAATCACGGACAGCACTGGCGGAGCGTTTTTTATTCTCGACGAGCTCCAACAGCTCGATGCGATGTTCGATCGCATCAATCGCGAGCTGCGCACGCAATATTTGCTTGGTTACTATCCAAACCCGCCGCCGAAACCCGGCAGTACGCGGCATGTGGAACTGACGGTAAAATCGGGAGACCTTGTGCGATACCGCAAGGAATACTTCACTTCGGCGATGCCTCGATAATGAACCAATTCCTGGAAGTGGCGATTGAAGCAGCGCGCGAAGCGGGTGCGCTGTTGCGAACGGAGTTCGATCGCCCGAAAAAGATCAGTTACAAGGGCGAAGTGGACATCGTGACGGAATCCGACCGGCGCTCGGAAGAAATTGTGGTTGGCAGACTGCGACGATATTTTCCGCAGCACGAGATTGTGGCCGAGGAGGGAAGCGGTGGGCCCACGGGGAAAGCGCGATATCGCTGGCACGTCGATCCGCTAGATGGCACCACGAACTTCGCACATGGATATCCGTGTTTTGCCGTGTCGATCGGATTGCTCGAAGATGACGAGCCGATTGTGGGAGTGGTATTCAATCCAGTGAGCGGCGAGATGTTCTCGGCCGCGCGGGGCGAAGGCGCGTATCTCGACCACAAACCGATACGCGTTTCGCAGATCGACACGCTGGCTACGAGCTTGCTCGTCACAGGATTTCCGCCCGATCAGCGCAGCCAGCAAACGAATATGGCTTTTTACGCCGGATTCACGCTTCGCACGCACGGTGTGCGGCGCGATGGCTCGGCGGCGCTGGATCTTTGCGGGGTCGCGTCGGGCCGCTTCGAGGCTTTCTGGGAATTTGGACTGAAATCCTGGGATACCGCCGCGGGCATGCTGCTCGTAAAGGAAGCGGGCGGAATGGTCACCGATTTCTCAGGCAAGCCCTATCATCCTGGTGACCGCGAAATGCTCGCTTCCAACGGACGCATTCATTCGGAGATGCAAGCCGTGGCAGCCGATATTTCTGAGCGCACTGCGCGACAGCCGATTTAGCTGCTCCGCGTCAATGCCTTTTCAGGTCTTTGTAAATATTCGTGATTGAATATGTGACGCCGGCGAAGAACCGTTTCTGTGGCGCGCCGTGCGTAATGCCCACGTCGATTCCTCCGTCCACAACCAGCCGGGGCAAAATGTTGTACGTAAGCGCCCAAAGATTCGATGCAAAAGCCGGGTTTTGGGCGTTCAGTCGCGTGTCTCCGTAAAATTCTCCCGTAAAGCCAAGGTTTCCGTAAATCGCGCGCGAAAAAGACAGATTCATTTGCCAGAGAGAATCGAATCCTGAACCCGCCGGGCGGCCAATCAAAAAGTATGACGAGTTGAAATCGAAATGCACATTGTGGAGATCTTTGCTGGCGAGAAACGTGAACTGGTGATCGACGCGACCCGAACCCAGGCCCTTCATCGTGCTTGCAGTCGGAGCCTTGACTGCATAACTGAACGCCAATGTCGGAACGTGTGCCGTCTGCCGATAAAACCGAATCTGCGGACCAAACCAATTATCGCCGATTCCCGTTTGGCCTCCCGCTTGTCGATTCTCGATCAGTACGCTTGTGGTTGACCACCGCATCTCTACGTCACACAGGAAAGCAAATTTCAAGAGACCCACTGTGTCGTCTAAGCGCGCGCCTGCTCCGAGCGATGTTCGGTCCCATCCGTATTCAATTTCGAGCACGCCGTATTGCGTGATATCTGCTGGATTCGCAACTGTCGGCCGATTCGGATTCGCTTTGATCGGTGACTCGTAACAGCCCGTTTGCCGTCCCATCCACTGGGCGCGGGCTGTTGGCGAAACGATTGAAAGCAAACAAATGAATAGGCTGGATGCAATGGCCTTGTGCAATTTGGTCTCCGGAACCGACTGATGATATCAGCCAATCGATTCGCCGATTGCAAGTTGTGCGCCTGTTTCGTGCGAAATCGCATAGGCCCGTGCCCATGATTGAATCCAACGGGAAACATCTCTTGGCCGTTTCGTTGACTCAGTTCCGGCAGAATGCTAGCCTCGCGCTCGATTCCAAACTATGCGCGCTGTTGACATCATCCGTAAAAAACGCGATGCCATCGAATTGTCCCGCGAAGAAATTGATTTTCTCATCGAAGGCGCTACGCACGACCGCATCCCGGATTACCAGATTGCCGCATGGCTGATGGCCGTTCTGTGGCGCGGCATGACGCGCGCCGAACTTGCAGCTCTCACCGAATCCATGCTCCATTCGGGCTCCGTTCTCGATTGGTCCAGTCTTCCCGCGCCCAAAGTCGATAAGCATTCTACGGGCGGCGTCGGCGATAAGACGTCACTTGTGATTGCGCCAGTGGTTGCTGCCGCAGGACTCTACGTACCGATGATCAGCGGGCGCGGGCTGGGCCACAGTGGTGGCACCCTCGATAAGCTCGAATCGATTCCCGGCTTCAACGTGAATCTCAAGCTGGATGAATTCAGGCGCGTCCTTGAAAAGTGCCGTTGTGGGCTAATCGGACAAACTCCTGAAATCGCGCCAGCCGACAAAAAGCTCTACGCCCTGCGCGACGTCACCGCGACCGTCGAAAGCCCCTATCTGATCTGCGCTTCCATCATGAGCAAAAAAATGGCGGAAGGCATCGACGCACTCGTTCTCGACGTAAAAACCGGCGTCGGTGCGTTCATGAAGAAGCAGGCGGACGCGGAATATCTTGCGGAGTTGATGGTTGAAACCGGTACGCGCATGGGCAAAAAAGTTGTCGCGCTCATCACGGACATGGAACAGCCGCTCGGCCGCAAAGTCGGAAATGCACTCGAAGTAGAAGAGTGCATCGAGATCATGAACGGCAAGGGCCCGGCAGACCTGCGAGAAATATGCATCGAGCTTTCGGCGTGGATGTTTTTGCTCGGTGGCAAGTCGAACTCAATCGCTGACGGCCGCGCTCTCGCAGCGGAAATGATTGCTTCCGGGCGCGCACGTGATACATTCCGCGAGATCATTCGCCTACAAGGCGGCGATGCAAGTGTCGTCGACGATCCGCGCCGCTTGCCGCAAGCACGACACGAAGCGCGAGTCACCGCGGCGACAGATGGATTCATCACAGCGATTCAGTGCGAGCAGGTTGGCGTCGCCAGCATGATGCTCGGGGGCGGCCGCGAAAAAAAGGAAGACACAATCGATCCGGGGGTCGGCCTGATCGTCGAGAAGCGGCTTGGCGATCCCGTGAAGTCAGGCGAGACGCTGTGCACTGTGCGCTACAATCTCGACTCTCGTCTTCCGCATTCGATGGGATTGCTGGCGAAAAGCTTTGAAATTGGACCGAAACCGCCGCACGTGTTGCCTCTCGTGCGAAAAGTGATTGGCGCGGAAGGAAACCTGTGATTCTGGCTGCAGTGCGGGGAGAGCACATCGAATGCATCGCCTGATTGGTTTGGTTGGAATGCTCGTTCTGATGGCGCTCGCCTTTCTTTTTTCGACGAACCGCCGTGCCATCCGAAAAAAGACCGTCGCGTGGGGTTTGGGGCTTCAGATCGTCTTCGCATTTCTCGTGATGCGCTGGGAGTACGGGCGCTGGATTTTTCATCAGGCTGGCGAAGGTGTGAACTGGATGCTCAATTTCGCCTTCTACGGTTCTTCTTTCGTATTCGGCGACCTCGGTAAAAAAGGTTCACCGATGGGCTTTTTCTTCGCCTTTCAGGTGCTGCCAACGATCATTTTCATTGCTGCGTTTTTCGCGGTTCTCTATTACTTCGGTGTGATGCAATTCATCATCAAGATTGCGGCTGTCGTGATGACCCGATTGATGGGCGCGAGCGGCGCGGAATCGCTCAACGTTGCCGCCAGCATTTTCATGGGGCAGACGGAAGCACCGCTCACGATTCGACCGTTTTTGCCGGAAGTCACGCACTCCGAGTTGATGACCATCATGACGAGCGGCATGGCTCACGTCTCGGGCGGAATGATGGCTGCTTACATCGCATATGGTGTCGAAGCGAAGCACGTGCTCGCGGCTGTGATTATGACGGCACCGGGAACGATTCTTCTCTCCAAGATGCTTGTGCCGGAGACTGAAAAGCCAGTCACATCCGGCCGAGTGGAAATGGCGGAGGTTGAGCGCGACAAGAACGTGCTCGCCGCTTTGACCCGCGGCACTACCGATGGGCTAAGCCTCGCTCTCAACGTCGGCGCAATGCTGATTACTTTCATCGCGATGATTTATTTGGTGGACGGAGTCTTTGCCGCGATCCACAACGCCCTGGCCCTTCACCGCATTGGATGGTTTCCCACAAGCGTCGAACAGATTATTGGCTGGTTTCTCGCCCCGATTGCTTGGCTCATTGGAATTCCATGGCACGATGCGCCCGTGATCGGTAATTTGCTGGGGCTGCGCATGGTGACGAATGAGCTCGTGGCCTTCCAGCGCCTCGGCCCGATGAAAGACACTCTCGATCCGCGTTCCTTTACGATCGCCACCTTCGCTCTCTGCGGCTTCGCGAATTTCAGTTCCATCGGCATTCAAATTGGCGGCATTGGCGCGCTCGCTCCGAATAAACGGACGGATCTGGCGCGGCTAGGGCTTCGCGCGATGTTGTGCGGCACCATGGCCAATCTCATGTCCGCTTCGATCGTTGGAGTCATGTTGCAATGACGGCCCGTGCGGCGGCCGCGGCGCGAGACAAGGAATTCGCGCGAGCCGAGCGGGCTGCGAAATTCATCCTTTCAAAAACAAAGCTCCGCCCCCAAATTGCATTAGTTCTCGGCTCAGGCCTCGGCGCTTTTGCTGACGAGCTTGCCGGCGCAACAAAAATTTCATATCAGAAGATTCCAGGATTTCCGCATTCCACAGCGGTAGGTCATGCAGGGCGGCTGGTGGTCGGAAAAGTAGGCAGTATCGAAGTGGCAGTGATGCAGGGCCGCGTCCATTTCTATGAAGGTTACACCGCGAAGGAAGTCGTCTTCCCGATGCGCGTACTTGGCAGGCTTGGAATTCACTCAGCGATCTTGACCAACGCTGCAGGCGGCATTGATCTTGGATACAAGCAGGGCGCGCTCGTGGTGATCCGCGATCACATCAATCTGCAGGGAGCCAATCCGCTGATTGGGCCGAATGATGAACGTTTCGGTCCGCGCTTTCCCGACATGACGCAGGCCTACTGGAAGCAATATCGTGAAATCGCGCTCGCCGAATCAAAACGGCTGGGCATCGATGTGAGCGAAGGCGTGTACGCTGCGCTTTCGGGTCCCAGCTATGAAACGCCCGCTGAAATTCGCTATCTCCGGACAATCGGAGCCGATCTGGTCGGCATGTCCACGGTGCCAGAAACGATTGTTGCAAGACATATGGGCGTTCGTATATTGGGAATTTCTTGCGTTACGAATATGGCCGCGGGCATTCTCGATCAACCGATCAACCACGCAGAGGTAATGGAGACGGGCGAGCGCGTGAAGACTCAATTCATCGCGCTGCTTCGCGCTGTGATTCCGCGCATTGCGGCGGAGCCAAACTAGTCGGAATTCATGAGAGTTCAAATTTATGACCGAATATGACGCATTGATCGCGGCGGCTAAACAGGCCCGAGAGAACGCCCACGCTCCCTATTCGAATTTCCGGGTAGGGGCCGCGCTGCGCGCAAAATCCGGCCGCGTGTTTTCAGGTTGCAACGTGGAGAACGCCACGCTGGGCTTGACGTGTTGCGCTGAGCGCACCGCTATCTTCAAAGCCGTCTCCGAAGGCGAGCGCGGCTTCGAAGCGATTGCCGTCGTGGCGGACACCGACACGCTCACGCCACCCTGCGGAGCCTGCCGCCAGATCATCTGGGAATTTTGCGGTGACGTCCCGGTAATCATGGCGAATCTGAAAGGCAAGGTGCTGGAGGAAAAGATGTCTACCCTTCTGCCGCGCGCCTTCGATTCCTCGTTTCTGTAATTGCTGTTGCTTCTCACGACGATGTTTCGAGCAAAACCATCACCGCACCGCAAGAGCCTAGTCCTGACAATAGCCCTAGCGTTTGTATTTCCTTTTCCGGCGCGACAAACCGCATCCCGACCGCTTTGCGAAGGGCAATACTCAAGATGGGCCTCAGCCCCCGGTGGTTCTCACTCGTGGGTCGCCATCGATCGATGGCGTATGTATGAGGCGCCGGACGGAACGCATACAGTAGATGCAGAGATCGCGCCGTTCGGCGAGTACGTCGTCCAAGAAACGCTTGTATTGTCGCGCGATTTCCGGCTGAGAAAATTCCTGTCGAACGCACGCTCGGGGAATATTTCATGCGATTTCCGCTCAACCCCTGTTAGGTGTGACGTACACAGTAAAAAATCGAACCTTCGCGGCTCTGCATCCAGGGAACAAGCAACACCTTACAATTTCATTCCGTTTGCGGGGCCAATTCCGTTCGATTTGGCTTGGTTCGTCCAGGTTTCAGCTGCGCAGGCGGATCAGACTGTGGGTCGTAAGACCAGGGTTCCTGTGTTGAGTCTTCAAGATGATGCATCGAACAAAGGAATCGAGCTTGGCATTGCGGAGACCGAAGAGATCGAATATTTGGTCAGGAAAAGATCAGAATTCTTGATCGCGAAGTGCTGGCTCATAAATTCCGGATCGATGATGTAGATCACCCCGGACCTCAAAATGTGGATCTTGTATGGGTATCGTATTCTGGGATCGTTCTTCAAATCTCGACAAGTGAGGAAGATACGTCGATATTTCTTACCGAATACAAGGGTCCCCTGTTGTAAGGCTACGATCGCTGATCACACTGGGTAATACAGCCCGAGCCGAGGCCTGCTTATGACAATTATGAAAATATCGATGATCTCGCGAAATTCTCGATCGTCTTTATCTGTGTTTATTTGCGGTTTGATTCTATTGCTCGCGGTGTCTCCAAGCTACGCCAGGGATAAAGCCGACCTGCTTATCGTCCATGGAACCGTCGTGACGATGGACGTGCAGCGTCAAATCATCGACGATGGCGCGATCGCCGTTCTTGGCGATTCCATCGTGGCGATCGGTAAGTCATCCGAGATCGAATCCAAATATGAAGCGCCGAAAATAATCGACGCGCGCGGCGGCATCATCATGCCGGGCCTGATCAACGGCCACGCGCACGCGGCCATGAGCCTCTTTCGGGGTATTGCGGACGATCTTTCCCTCGACGAATGGCTCAACAAATATATTTTTCCTGCCGAAGCGCGCAACGT